>NZ_JALUYR010000113.1 GCF_027012695.1 Thermococcus sp. | reverse complement strand
CTGAACTCACCGTAACGCTTGCTTCGGCACTCTTTGACTTTCCGTTCCAGTAGATTGAGGCGTGGGTCACGTAAGTGCTAGCATCTTCGTAGGTTACGGTCTGCTCAAGCAGGACTTCCTCCCCGTTCTTTGGAACGTCAACCGTTCCGGAGTACGTTCTGGAATTAGTTAGAGAGTAGGGGATTGTAATTGAGTATCTCAAACCGTTCAAAGGTGCGTCGTCCTCGTTCGTTACGACAACCCTGTAAGTAACGCTCTCCCCTGTTGTAATGCTAGTGTCAGCAGGTTTAATGGTTAGGTGGACCTTATTCCAATCAATTGGAGGACTTAGATCAAAGGTATCTGAGTACTCTTCCTGTATCGTTCGTTCTCCACAGCTTGAGAAGGTCTGGGACGTGGGAACCTGACCACAGGAGGGTTCATAGGTAACTTCCACGATTCCGTTTACAACGAGCTCTCCATCCATTGGATGGGTTACCTCAAACCTCGTGCTTTCCCAGGTGTATGTTTCTCCGGAGTTCAGGAACGAGACGCTTCCACTGTCGGAATCACCGCTTGTGCGGTCATCAACGTTAATCTGAATGTTGTTGATCGCATTGTTCTCAGCCGCCAGAGTGACCTGAACATGGTACTGCGGACTGTCAGGATTGTTGTTATCCATAATAACGTTTATTTCAGTTATTCTCAGGATTCCTTCGTTGTTTTTCACATCCAGGGCCCTCCGTTCCAGTGGGTCTAACGTTGTATCCTTCGTGGCCATTGGCAATGTTACTGGCGGTTCAGGTGGCTTGATCGGGTTTATTGGTTCTTTTATCGGGGGCTTGATTGGGGGGATACCCGGGTTTCTCTTATGCACTATTAATGAGCCCTTCAGTTCTGCGACTTTCTCATTCAAAATACTCTGGACTTTGGGATTGGAGTTGCCGTTTCTGATGGCTTCAACTAAACTCTCCACGTTGCTCATCAGTCTGTAGGACTCTAAAGCCCCCCGCCAGTAATACTCGTCCCTCCAGCTGGACTCCAATGGATTGAGCTTTATGACTAAACCTCCACCCCTGGCCCGAATAACTGGAGAGGGGTTCAACCCTTTCATTTTTATCACTTTCAGGTTCTCCCCGGTAAGGTTGGTGAATATTACGTCTCCTTCTGTCCAGTACTCATCCGATACAATTAGCTGGTACGTCGCTTTCCGAAGGGCTTCAATGTAGTACTCCATCCCTTCAATGTTACCGATTTCGTAAGTCCTGTAAAATTTCACCCACTCATCAGCCAGGAGGGGGTTAATCATTCTATCACCTTTGTATGCGGAGGGATTAATGTCAACCGAGTGTTTCCACT
>NZ_JALUYR010000112.1 GCF_027012695.1 Thermococcus sp. | reverse complement strand
TCCATCCCTTCAATGTTACCGATTTCGTAAGTCCTGTAAAATTTCACCCACTCATCAGCCAGGAGGGGGTTAATCATTCTATCACCTTTGTATGCGGAGGGATTAATGTCAACCGAGTGTTTCCACTTCCATTTTTCGAGAGTCCAGGTCTCATAGTGATTGTATTTGAAGGCCACGTCTATGAATGCCATCGAGAACTCCTCAAGAAAAGCCGTCATGTTAAAGTCCTCGTTAATCTCGTCTGAATTTCCAGCAATATACTCTTCCAGAGCGCGAATCTCTTCATCGGTCCACCCCTGATTCTTTAGTGTTCGGACTGTCTCCTCCGGTAGACCACCCCGGCTGATATTCTTGGCCATTTCTCGGAGTTCTTCGGCGGTATAGTACATTTTGACTCCCGAAGTCTTCAGTTCCTCCAGAGCCTGCCAGATCAAGGCCGAGATGTTGGCAGCGTTCTTGGCTCCTAGTCTGGAGTTCTCTATTAGTATGGGAGCGAGGCTAATATTCTGTGTGGTGTTGAAACGAACCACCAATTCGGCTTCGCGGTCCAGGATCTTCCAGAAAGCCTCATACTGCTCGTTGCTTGTCTCCCTAGCAGCCACGTAGGGTCCGCTCTTTGCAGTCGATACCATGGCCCCGAGTAGAAGGGCCATCAAGACAAACCCAATCATTTTCTTCACGGCAGTTCACCGAAGTACTAAAACCAATGATAACTTAAAAGGATTTCTATTCAAATTTCACTTACTACAATAAACAGTACGCAAAAAATGGAAAATCATAGGCTCGTCAGGAGCTCTATCAGACCCTGCTTCGTGGGGATCTTTGAGAACTTCTCCGGATCCTTGACCTTAAGGAGGAGTGGAACCTCCCCAAAGAGCTTGAGGACCTTGCCGAAGGGTATGCTCCCCTCACCAGGGAGGAGGTGCAGGTCTCCGACACCATAGGCTAAAGCGTCTTCGGGCTCGACCTGAGGGAAGAGCTTCCCGAAGTTGTCGTGTATCATAAGGATTATCGTCTTGTCGGTGCCAAGCCTTACATCCTCAAGGAGCTTTTCCTCGTTTCCCTGAGCACTTAGAAAGGCGTGGGCGACATCCAGGGCGAAGCCAACGTTTTTTCTGTCAACGCTGTCAACGACATAGAGCGTGTCCTTGACGCTGAAGGTGTTCTCGAGGGCTATCTTGATACCGAAGGACCCTACCATGTCCGCCAGCTGCTGTATTGCCTCTATCTCAAGATCCAGCCTTCCGGTTCTGCCGCTCTGCATGACGATTACCTTCGCCCCGAGCTTTATCGCCACGTCCGCAACGGCCCTTGCAACGCGGAAGTGCCTGGTGTAGTAGATATGGTCGCGTAGGTTAACCGAGGTGGGCATTCTCACGATGTAGTCTATGCCGACGCCCCTGAGTGTGGTTTCGACGTTCCGGAGCTTCTTCTCAACGACGACGCCGTTCTTTATCAGGCCAAGGGTGTGGGGAAATATCGAGACGAAGTCGTAGTTCTTTATCTTGACGTCCGCAAGAACCGAGGCCAGGGTCTTGTCCTTCGTGACGAAGTGCGGATAAATCGTAACACCTATCTCCATACCATCACCATGGCAAGGTGTACCGCGGGATATAAAAGCTTACCGAGGGACAGCCTTAAAAGGCCCACGCGCAAAACTCCCCCGGTGAGTGGATGAAGGGGAACATATGGAAGTACATCTCAATAGTTCTAATACTCCTGCTCGCGGTCTCGAGCGTTGCGGTCGTTCTCCTCTACAACCAGAACTCGGGACCCGTTTCCTACGTCCCCCTCAACGCCACGGTTGTGGGGGAAACCCTCAACGGAACCTGCAACGGCACCCTCTACGAGCTCCAGGTGGAGGACCTCAGGAGACAGGTGGAGTTCCTGCGGGCCCAGCTTCTCCGGGAAAGGGTTCCCAGAGACAACGTTACAATAGCCATAGTCCCGATATTCGGCCCCATTGACGATCATAAGGCCCTGGAGGTAATCCCGCTCCTCAGGAACATCGCGGAGAACGATTCCATAGGCGGCGTCGTTCTCTGGATAGAGAGCCCCGGTGGCTACGTGGCCCCCGTTCGGGAGATATACGACACCGTGAAAAAGCTCGATCTCCTCAAGCCCGTCATCGCGTATACCGGTGGTCTGGCGGCCTCGGGGGGTTATTATATCGCCGTGGGTTCTGAGAGGATAATCGCCGATCCACTGGCCGAGGTGGGGAGCATAGGGGTTATCTACGTCCACTACGACCTCAGGAAGAACTACGAGATGAACGGCATAAGGGTTGACGTCTTCAAGACTGGCCCCTACAAGGACATGGGAGCAGAATGGCGCGGTTTAACCGAGGAAGAGAGGAAGATGATTGAGAACAGCGTTGAGACCTACTTCCAGGCCTTCCTCCAGGCGGTGAGCACGGGGAGGGGGATGGGCATAAACGAAACCAGAAAGTACGCCACGGGAAGGGTCTGGTTTGCGAGGGACGTTAAGGGCTCGCTCGTGGATGAAACCGGCGATCTCGACCGTGCCGTTGGGGTCCTCAAGGGAATGCTTAACGTCACTAACCCGAAAGTGGTGGTCTACGGGGATGAAGGACAATCCAGCTTCGGGATCTTTGGAAGCACCGCGCTCCTCCTCGACCCGCGCTACGTTAACGCCTACCTGAGGGGGTGATGGAATGCTCTGTGAGGAGAAGCTGGAGGTTTTTGAGAACGGATTTGAGGACGGGAAGTTCAACCTCAGGATCGAGTTCTACGGAAAGGACGCCAGAAAGATTCTCCTCGCGGTTATAAGGGAGCTTTACCTCCCCGACTACGGGGAGGAATACGTCTATCCCTTCGAGTGTGCCAGGGACTTCTGGGGGATTCCTCTGGAGGCTGAGGAAATCCGGGTGGAGGAATTCCGCCCGAACCCGGTAAAGTTCCTGAACCGGAGCGTCAGGAACAGGCTTGAGAAGGCCCTCGAAAGCATAGACGCCCCCGAGGAGGTCAAAGAAGCCATTGACCTCGAAAGGGCGGAGGTTCACAAACTCGGGAAAGGCTTATTAGCAATGGGGAAGAACTTCGTTCTGCTGGAAGAGGGCTACCTGTTCGTCTTCAACAAGCCCTCGGCGAGGGAGCTCATACTGAAGTACCTGGGGATGCTCGATGGAGCTTGAGGCTGCGGTCTGGATAGCTATATCGCTCGTGGTCCTCTACCTCGTGTGGGAGACGGTTAGTCCCATACTCTCCCCCCTGATCCTCGCGGTTACCCTTGCCTACATACTCTATCCCCTGCACGAGAGACTGTCGGAAAGACTGGGCAACCGGATCTCTGCCTTTGCGATCACCGGAATCCTCACCCTCCTGGCGTTCCTCTTTATGATCGGTTACGCCCTCTGGATAAACGACGTCAAGCAGTCGCTGGCTTACTACATCGACGCCTTCTTCCGGTGGCTCCTCGAATTCAACCTTCCCGCGGCAGTATACGAGCTCATCAAACACCTGGCCCGGGACATTCCCAGGAGGTTCGAGGAGTACGTCCTGGGCTACACATACTCCCTCCCCAGGCTGGCCCTTCAGACAATAGTGATGGTCTTCGCCTTCTACGGTGTTCTCGTTAACACGCGGGCCATCCGTGACGAGATATATTCCCTCCTGCCGGAGGAAAACCGCGAACTCGCGCTTAAACTCCTGAGACGCGCCGGTGAGACCCTCCACACCCTCCTCCGCGGGTGGCTGGCCATTAGCGTCGTGAAGGGGGTCCTGATATCCCTGGGCTTCTACGCCTTCTCCATCTCCTCTGCCGGAGGTTCCATAGCGGCCGGCATCTTCACCGTGGTGTTCGAGCTCCTCCCCGTGCTGGGCGGCTGGATGATATGGCTGGCCGGTGCGATATACCTATTCACTTCGGGAAACCATTTCGACGCGGTTCTGTTCTCTATCTACGGCTTCACCCTCGTTTCCCCCCTGCCGGACTATCTTCTCCGCTCCAGGCTCGGGAAGAGAGAAACCGGCGTTAACGCTTTCATAAGCCTCGTCGGCATCTTTGGAGGGTACTTCGCCTTCGGTCTCGTCGGGGTAATCATCGGTCCCGTGGCCCTCTCCCTCCTCGGGACCCTGCTGGAGGAGTGGAAGAGGACGAGGGAACTCGGGGAGGGAGTTGCCTCGTGAGATGGGGGTGATGCTCGTGATAATTCGCACCCCGCGGAGACTACACCTCGGCCTGATTGACCCATCCGCCCTTCTGGGGAGGCGCTTCGGAAGCCTCGGCGTGGCCCTCGAGGGCGGCTATGAGATAGAAATCCTCGAGTCTGACTCGAGGGAGATAGTGGCCGGGAGGGAAGACAGGGACACGATAGAGGCCACCCTCAAGAGGATGAACTCCGCCTACGGAACCGGCGTGAACTACCGCGTGGAGGTCAGAAAAGGCATCCCAAGGCACGTCGGCCTCGGCTCAACTACCCAGCTCAGCCTGGCGGTGGGCCTCGGGGTAGCAAGGCTGAGAAACCTCAACCTCTCAGTCGAGGAGCTTGCAAAAACACTCGGCAGGGGGAGGGAGAGTGGGGCCGGCGTTTACTCCTTCGCCCATGGGGGCTTCGTGATAGACGGAGGGGTTAAAAACGACCTTCCGCCGCTCATATTCCGCGAGGACTTCCCGGAGGACTGGGCGTTCCTGCTGATAATCCCGGAGCTTAAGCCCGGCTTCGATGAGGAGGAGGAAAAGCCAGTGATGGCCGGCCTTTCTGGAAAACCCGATGCCGCGATGGAGATAAGCCACAGGATTCTGCTCGGCCTCCTCCCAGCTTTGAAGGAGAGGGACATCAAAACCTTCGGAGAGCATTTAAATGCCGTTCAGCGGCTCGTTGGCAGGCACTTTGAGGACTACCAGGGCGGCGAGTTCAGGGAGGACGTGGGGCTTATCCTTGACTTTCTCGCCGAGAAAACCTACGGCGCCGGCCAGAGCAGCTGGGGTCCAACCGTTTACGGCCTCATAAGGAAAGCTGACTTCCAGAGGCTTTCCGCTGAAGCCCGCGACTTCCTGCGGGAGCAGGGCGTGGGGGCAAAGGTGGAGCTTGGACTTCCGAGGAACTCTGGAGCGGAGGTGGTCAGCCACGGCTACCTAGAAAGGTTGATAAGCTCAGTGAATCAAAAATGAACGGTGGGACAATGGGGGAACTTGATAACCTCCTGCGCCTGATAGAGCGCTTCTTTGGTGAGAACGCCCGCGTGGTTATTCTCTTCGGCTCAAGGGCGAGGGAAGACTCAGATTACGACGTGCTGATAGTGGTCAAATATAGGACGGATGAGCCGCTCTTCTGGAGGGAGCTGTTCAGGCTCGAGAGGGAGGAGGAAACCCCCTACGATGTCTTGATTGTCTCTGAGGATGAGCTAACGGCCGACAACCCAATTCTGTGGAGCGTTCTGACCGGATACACAGTCCTCAAAGGAGAATCCGAATGGAAGGCGATCCTTGACTCCCCGCGTGGAAAGATAAAGTCAAAGAAGCCGGTATTCGTTGAGGAGGGGAAGGTATGGAACGTGGCCCAGCTCGTATGACGCTGAGGCTTGCGGAAGAGCACCTAAACGCGGCCATGGACGAAAATCATCAGCGGTCGTCTCAATTTTGCCTATTCCACATCCAGCAGGCGGTCGAGAAATCACTCAAGGCCCTCCTTCTTTCCAGGAACATCGACGTCAGGACTCACAAGCTGGCCGTCCTCGCGTCCATGGCAGATATCGAGCTGTCCGAGGAGGACATGCTCAGTTTGGGCGGGATCGAGCGCGAATACACGCGGAGCAGATACTATACTCCAGGATTCGACCCGTTCAAAGACTACCGTCCTGATGACGTCCCGCTGGTATGATACCCCGCTAAAAAGGTGTATTTTGAGGTGGTGAAAAGGCTATGACCCTCGACCGCTTCATCAGGGTCAAATACCGGGAGAACGCGGAGAAGGTTGAACTTCTCGTGAACCACCTTAAAAAGCTGGGTCTCGACTGCGCCCGGACGATAGAGGAGCGAGTTGACCTCCAGTTCGACGCACTTAGAAACCTCCGCGGGAACCTCGGCGATGACGAACTCTTCATCAAGCTCGTGCTGGCCAACTCCATAGTGAGCTACCAGCTGAGTGGAAAGGGGGAGGACTGGTGGTGGGAGTTCTCGCGCTATTTTTCGGCCAACCCACCGGAAGGGAGCATTGCTGAGGCCTACGCCCGCTTTCTCCCCGCATCGCGGACGAACAGGCGCCTCGTCGCCGGAAAGCTCAAGCGTCTTGAGAAGCTCCAGCCCTTCCTCGATGGACTCGACATCGAAACCCTGAGGGACTACTACTTTGAGGGAATGGAGAGTTTAAGGAACGACCTAGCTCGCGTCCTCGGCTCAAAGAGGAGCGCCAAGACGGTGGTCTTCGCGGTCAAGATGTTCGGCTACGCGGGGAGGATGGCCTTTAAAGAGTTCGTGCCCTACCCAATGTCCATCGAAATCCCCGATGACGTAAGGATAAACGCCTACACCAAAAGGTTCACGAACGAGCCGCCCGTGAGCTTCTGGGCGAGGGTGGCTGAGCAGACCGGAATCCCGCCGCTTCATATAGACTCTATTCTCTGGCCCGCCCTCGGCGGAAAAGGGGAGGTCATGAGGCGCCTGCGCGAGAGATGCAACAAAGCGGAACTCGTCCTTGAACTCGCCGCACTCTGACACTACAACCTTTGGTTTTTAACCATCGCGAGAGAAAACATTTTATACTCTTCATCAGAGTTCCAGTCAGGCCGAAGGGAGGTGTGAGTTTTGTGGTGGGGATTCAAACTCGAGCTTAAGAAGGGAATACGCACCAAAAAGCTCTGGGCAGTGCTTCTCATCATGCTCCTTCTCTACATACCGGTCATCTACCTGCTGAAGCAGGGAACCGGAAGCGGCGGGGAGATGAGCGGCGAGGCGGCGATGGCGATAATGATACAGTTCATCACGGGCATGTCGATGTTCTTCCTCGGGATAGTGGCCATCGTGATGGGGGCAACCTCCGTGAACAAGGAGATAGAAGAGGGTACAATACGGGTTGTCCTTAGCAAGAAGATAAGCCGGCTGAGCTACATCCTCGGGAAGTTCTCCGGGCAGAGCGTCGTCTTCTTCGGAGCTGTTCTGCTGGCCGTCGCGGTGGCACTGGCCGGTTTGGCCTACGTTGGAGTTGACCTCACAGGGAACGTCGTCAGCGACGTCCTGCTCCTGAACCTCGTGCTGTTCATGGTGATGGTCGAGTTCCTGGCCTTGGGTTACATCCTCTCGACGTTCCTGAAGTCCTCGGGTTCGGCCCTCGGCGTTGCCCTCGTGCTGTTCTTCATCATCTACCTCGTCATCCCCATCTTCGTCCAGTACGAGATGTACACCCACGCCCCGGGCGACATCTCTGAAGGGGGACTGCGAGACCTGAAGGCGGACTACTACACGAAATACATCTTCTACTCGCCCACGGCACAGGTCGAGGTCATAACCTCGTACGTCTCGGACTACAGGGAGGTCAAGAAGACCGTCGATACCCCCAAAGGAAAGGTAACATACACCAAGTCGATTCCAACCTACAACGGGGTGGGCCACGCGATAAGGACGAGGTGGGTCAACGTCCTGCTCCTGTTCCTCATGTCCGCCGCTTACCTGGCCCTCGCGGTGGTTCGATTCGTCAGGATGGATCTAAGGTGATGGCGATGCTCAGGATTGATAGCTTAGTCAAGGTTTACAGGGACGTCCGCGCCCTCGACGGGCTAAGCCTCGAGGTTAAGGAGGGACAGATATACGGATTTTTAGGCCCGAACGGGGCTGGAAAAAGCACGGCAATACTGGGCACCCTCGGACTGATATACCCCAACTCCGGGAGGATAAGTCTCCTTGGAAAGGAAGTCTTTCGGGACGGTAAGTTCAGCGAAAAAGCCCTCCTCGAGGCGAAGTCCAAGATCGGCTACATGCCCGAGCACGCCACGCTTTGGGACTTTCTCACGCCGTATCAGACCCTCGACATCCTGGCGGACTCCTTTGACATACCCAGGACGGAGAGGGGAAAGAGGATAAGGGAACTCCTCGAGACCGTGAACCTCTGGGAGGTGAAGGACAAGAAGGTTGGTAAGTTCTCGAAGGGGATGCGGCAGAGGCTTTTGCTTGCTCAGGCTTTAATCAACGATCCAGAACTCCTCATCCTCGATGAACCCATGAGTGGCCTCGACCCCAAAGGAATAGCGGAGTTCAAGGAGGTTATTAGAGAGCAGAAGAAGGCCGGAAAAACAGTCTTCTTCTCCAGCCACATCTTAGCGCACGTCGAAGAAGTCTGCGACACAGTTGGAGTTATCGTCAGAGGCAAACTCCGCCTTGAGGGAAACATAAAACAGATCAAAGAGAACTTCCTCAAAAAAGCGGGCTACCTCATCCTCCTCGAGACAAACAAGCCGGTGAGCTTCGAGGGCGTTGACTGGGAGGTCGAGCGTGTCTCTCCAACGAAGTACAAAATAAAAGCCCCTGGAGACATAAGGGAGGAGGTAAACGACCTCGTGTGGGGGCAGGGCGCGAAGATACTCCAGCTCATGGTCCGCGTGCCGAGTTTGGAGGAGGTCTTCCTGAGCCTGGTGAAAGAGGAGGACTAAACCTTGGCCCTCTCGAACTCCTCCTTTCTTTCGAGCGGTTTTGTTGCGTCTATCCCCCACTTGGCGGTTAAGCTTTTCGTTGCTGAGGGATCAAGGGAGCTTCCCCTCGCGTTTGGAATCACCACGAGGTCTTTATCGGCCTGGAAGCGCGTAGCTATCGCCCATTCCACATCACGGTCGTCGTAGATGTTGATGTCCTCGTCAACGACGATGACATGCTTTAAGCTGGGGTGGCCTGCAAAGGCCGCCAAAATAGCGTTCTTGCCGTCGCCGTCGTGCTGTTTGGTTATTGAAACAACGGCGTGGAGCCACATAGCGCCTCCTTCCGTTAAGCGAACCCCGTGAACCTTTGGAACGACGCGCTTGACGCTCGCGTATATCTGCGGCTCCTTGGGCAGCCCCATGAGCATGAAGTGCTCGTAGCCGCCCGGCAGGAGCGCGTGGAAAATCGGCTCGTCAACGTGGTACATCCTCTCGAAGACCACCAGCGGCTGCTTCCTCACGTAGTCGTAGGTGCCCGTTATGTCAACGAAGGGTCCCTCGTCGACGAGTTCAGGCGTTATCCTCGCCTCGAAGACGAACTCGGTCTCGACTGGAACCGGGATGCCCCTCAGGTCAACAACCTCGAGGGGTTTTCCAAAGGCCCCCTCGCTCATCCTGCTCGCTATCTCAAGCTCGCTTATTCCGTAGGAGGTGCTCGTTGCCCCAGCTAAGAGAATGTGAACCGGGTTTCCGACGATGATCCTCACGTCAAGCTCTTCTCCGTGCTCAGCTTTGTCCTTCCACATCGAGTAGAGGTGCCTCGGGACCAGTCTTATCGCGGCCGTTTTATCGTCGCGCACCATTATCCTGTGGAAGGAGGCGTTGACGAAGCCGCTCTCGTCCTTCGCAATGACCATCGCCGAGGTGAAGTACTGGCCGCCGTCCTTGGGATAGTACTTTGGAACCGGAAGCTCAAGGAGGGAGAAGTCCTCCGTTGAGTTCCTCAGGAAGGGAGCATCATCAACAGTTTCGTAGGGGGCCGGATTCTCCATCGCGTCTGCTATGAAGTGGAGGAGGTCTTCTCTATCGATCCCAAGGAATTTTGCTATCCTCCCGCGGGTGCTCCAGATGTTGCCCGCAACGCTCCAGCCGTCCACATCCCTGAAAAGAACGGGCCTGTCGCGGTACTTGAGAAGGTATTTAGTAATCTCAAGCTCCTTACTCACGGGCTTTTCCACCACAACGGTCTCGTCAAAGCGCTCCAGTATCTCCCTCAGCATGGTACCACCTTAGATCCTGTTCCAAAAGGTCTATAAAGCCTTTTTCCAGACCTGCTTTGATTTGCCATGCCTATGGTGATCCTCAGGATTCCCGATGGCTCGGCGCTGGTGAGGATCGAGAAGGCCGATCCCCAGCTCTATTTCAAAATATACGAACTGCTGAGCTACCGCAGGGATTTCGGTAAGTGGGACAAGCCGGAGAGCCTCTACGACCCCTACGAGAAGACTTTTCCGGTTGGCCTCCTCCCTCGGGTCAAGAAGTTCCTCAACAGCAGAGGCTACCGCGTCCGCGTGAAGGACGAGCGCCGGGTTCGCGGCGTTAAGCTCAACTCGACCTGGAACGAGGAGTACTCCCTGAGGAAATATCAGGAGAGGGCCGTCAGGAAAGCCCTGAAGGAGAAGATGGGCGTTTTAGCACTGCCGGTGGGGAGCGGCAAAACGGTCGTTGGACTGAGGATAATCCATGAGATTGACCTCTCTGCTCTCATAGTGGTCCACACCAAGGAACTCCTCTACCAGTGGGTGGACAAGGTCCACGAGGTCCTCGGAATCGAACCCGGCATCGTCGGGGACAACCGCTGGGAGGAAGGGAGGATAACGGTCGCGATGATACAGACGCTCCTCTCGAGGGGAGCTGACAAGCTCCAGAACGAATACGCGGTTCTCATGTTCGACGAGTGCCACAGGACTTCCGCAGCGGAAAAGTTCTACCAGCTGGGCCTTTCCCTCCCCCAGGTATACCGCTTCGGCCTCTCCGCAACCCCCTGGCGGCGCGTTCGCGGCGAGGAGATAAAGATAGAGGCGGTTGTTGGCCCGGTAATCTACGAGGTCAGGGCAGAGGACCTGATTAAGGAGAAGTTCCTCGCAAATCCGCGCTTTGAGGTTATAACCTACGAGTCGGGCATGCCCTCCTTCAGCGAACGCTACAAGGAGCTTTACGAGGATCTCGTGATGAACAACGATGAGAGGAACTTGGCGGTGGTGGAGAAGGCCGTCGAGCTCGCCAGAAAGGGCCACCGCGTCCTCATCGACGTCAAGCGCATAGAGCACGGAAAGATACTCAAGAGGATGCTCGAGGAGAGGGGAATAAGTGCCGAGTTCCTCAGCTCGAAGAGTCAGAACCGCTGGGAAATCTTAGAGGCATTCAGAAACGGCGAGATTCCTGTGCTCATTTCGACGCTCCTCAAGGAGGGCGTTGACATACCGGAGATTTCAGCGATAATCCTTGCTGGTGGTGGAAAAAGCGACATAATGACGATACAGACCATAGGGCGCGCTTTGAGGCCAAAGAAGGGGATGAAAGCGGTTATAGTCGACGTCCAGGACGACGATCCGCTGCTCTTCACTCACTTCATCGAGCGCCAGAAGGCCCTCAAACAGTACTACGGGAAATACTACGACAGGGAGATGGAGTCAAAGCTCGAGAAGAGCGTCCCCAAGAAGCGCCGCCCTCGTAAGCGCCCTTGAGTAGCGCTCGAAGAGGTCCCGCTTCGCTTTCCTAAGGCCCTTTTCGTCGGTTCTGAATGACAGACCGGGATAATCGATGTGCCACAGTATCAGACCCTCAGGAGGGGCGGGCGGGACTTTTTTGGTGTACTCCCCGTTGAGCATTCTCCTAATCTCTGCGGGTTCCAGGATACCGAGTCCGCAGAACCTTATCGCGTTCACCATCCTGCGGGCCATCTCCCAGAGGAAGCTCTTCCCCTCGATCTCGATGACGTAGTAGCCCTGCCTCTCCCCTATCCCGACCCTCGTTACCTCTCTAATCGGGTCCTTCCCGGGTTCGAGCTTTGCAAAGGCCGAGAAGTCGTGCTCCCCAACGAAAAGCTCGGCACATTCCTCCATCTTTCCGCGCTCAAAGCCCTCGTTCACAAGGTAGTAGCGGTAGGTCTTTGACCTCGCCCAGAACCGGGGATGGAACTCCTCGGGGACTTCGGAGAAACCGAGAACCCATACATCCCGTAGGTGGTGATTTAGAACCTCCGGTCTAGCCAAATCGGCTCTCCCCCCCGGGACGAAAGAGACAACGTTGAAGAGGGCAGAAACACCCCTATCCGTCCGTGAGGCCCCTTTAAAGTCCGAGCTTTCGACGTCTTTGATGATGCCCAGCCGGGTGAGAATCCTTAGCAGTTCCCCCTCCACGGTCCTCACGTCGGGCTGCCTCTGGAAGCCGTAGAAGGCGGTTCCATCGTAGGCTATCCTGAGTGCGAGCTTCATGCTCAACGGTTTTCAGAGGGGGTATAAGGGCTTTTCCCCGACGGATGGACGAATTTCTTTACAAAGAGAAACCCTACCTTTGGATAAAATCCCAAAAGTTGGGGACAAAGCTGATAAACCGCGGAGGATGGCTTTCATTAAGGTGATTGCATGGAGAATGTGTTTGATGAAGAGATACTTGCGAACGTGACGAACTTCGAGATAATGCTCGCCATAATGGAAAAGAGGAAAGGGGAGTAGCTCAGAGATACGGCTCGCTGTAGAGCGGGGCCAGAAACAGCTCAAAGGCCGCAACCGGCATCTCAAGACCCCAGTTCTCTAACACGGCCGGGTGTATTTCCCCTATGATTCCTATCGCCTTTCCATCGACGACTATTTTTCCAACCCTTCCCGGGATGAAGCTCGGGTGCTCGATCTCTTCCAGTTCATAGGAGAAGCCAAGGTGGCGCATCACCGAATCGAGTATCTCCTTGGCCTCGGTGAAGGTCACGCGCGGGTGGGCCAGAACAACGGCAAGCTTGCTCTCGCTCACCGTTTTAGTTTCCCTGCTCTCATCTATGAGCGTTGCCTTTCCAACCTCGAAGAGCCTCTGCGGGTACTCCTCGTGGGTGTTCTGACTCAGGAAGTCGAGGAGGCTCGGGAGGAGCCAGACCCTGAGGGCAGACCACTTGGGGCTTATCGGGTTTTCAATCTCGACGAGTTCCGCCGGCGGGTGGTTGAAATAGTCCTTCCCGTATTTGAGGTTCATCTTTTCGTACTGCGCCTCCCTGTTGGTCAGGTTAAAGGTCATGACCTCCTGAAGGCCGAAGCCCACCATGAGTTCTCGCACAGCGTCTTCAAACTCGATGAACTTGTCCCCCCTGCCCTGGACGGCAAGCTTAGGCTCCTCGGGATCAATCTCGTTGTAGCCGTATGCTATTAGGACATCCTCCAAAACGTCCCTCGCGTGCATTATGTCGTCGCGGAAAGCCGGATAGAGGAGCTCTGCCTTTCCGCCTTCAAGCTTGACCTCGTACATCATCCTCTCAAGGAGGTCCTTGATTTCTTCGTCGCTCAGCTCAAGGCCGGAGAGCTTCCTTATGTAGTCCAGCTCAACCTCAAAGCTCTTGGGAGTTAAATCGGGCGTTTCGACCTCGAAGTCAGGGTAGACAACCTTCACGCTCTTTATCTTCCCACCGCGCTCAGCTAAAGCAGTAACGACGACGTTTAGAGCCAGCATGACCTTGTTCAAATCCCATCCCGTGACGTCAACGAAAACATTCCGGGTTTCGGTCGTTACTCGCCCAGTCACCTCGGAGTTGATGATCGGCGGCATCGAGAGGACTTTCCCCTCGCTGTCAACGAGGAGCGGATAATAGGGCTTGTCCCTGATGAGGTGCCCGTACTCCTTTCCTTTCTCGTGCTTCTCAAGGATTTCCTCAAGCGTTAACTCCTCGGTAAAGCCGAGGGGTATGAATTTTTCGGTCTTGTTCGCTGCTCTGTAATAAATTGGCGGCTTTACCCTGTCGAAGTCGAAGATGCCAATCGCCACCTCCCTTCTACGCCTTCCAAAGGTTAAGGCAACTTTCTCCTGAAGGTTTATCATCTGCTTTAGCGCCTCTTCATCGAGGTGAAGGCCTTCAACTATGGCATAGACACCGTAGGGCCTTATGTCCCTCAGCTTCTCGTCAACGTAAACTGTAACATCGCTCTTTTCCACTTCATACTTCGGCAGGCCCTTTTCCATTCCGAGCGCCCACTTTATCTGCCTCGCTATTCCCTCTGCACTCCACAGGTCGGGCCTGTTGGTGTCCTTTGAGTCGGCCTTGAAGTATATCTCCCCGTTCTCCTCCCAGACATCGTCCATTTCACATTTCGCGTAGAGGAAGAGGTCCTCCCACTCCTCGACTGTGAAGCTCCTCCCGATGAGCCTCTCAAGGTCGGACTTTGAGACGTCAAACTTCGGCATGGTATCACCTCAACAGTTCTTCAACCGGAAACGCATCATAGGGACCTTTATTGGCCAGTATCCCCTTATCGTTTGTTACGATGGGAAGGGAGAGGGCAAGGGCGAGGGCAACGAAGGGAGTGTCCTTTTCATCAAACTTCCTGCAAATCTCATAGGCACGTTTTATAAAGGGACGGTACTCGCTTAGCGGGTGAAAGATAATTCGGGATATAAGTTCCTCTCTGAAATGCATTAACTCGGCGTTGCTTATCCCTCGTTTCTCGGCTTTTCTCTCGATAACGGGCCAGTATTTTTTAAGTTCCCCGAGCATGTAGTCAGGCGCATGGAGTGGAATTTCCGCCGTTAGCAAGAACTCCCGTAACCGGGAATTCTTGGGATGCAACGCCGATATAAGCACGTTGGTGTCTATTATTACTCCAGCTTTAGCCCTTTCTTGAAGTCTCTCCATGCCTCTTCCCTCAGGGCTTCGATTTCCTTGAGGTCTTCTTCATCTATGTTTAGCCTCTTGGCGATGTCTTCAACAAAGGCCAGCCTTGCTTTCTCCGCCTCAATGGCCCTCTTAACTTGGAGTTCCACAAACTCCTTCCTCACACCCGATGGGACCTCTATAACGACTTTGGGCATGGTATCACCACACCAGCTTCGCTTCCCTGAGCCACCTCAAGTCGTAGCTGAACAGGTAGCGGATGTCGTCAATGCCGAGCTTGAACATGGCCAATCTGTCAATGCCTATGCCCCACGCTATTACCGGAGCGTCTATGCCCAAAGCCTTGGTCATCTCCTCCCGGAATATTCCCGCTCCACCGAACTCGACCCAGCCGAGTTCAGGGTGATAGGCGCTCATCTGGACGCTCGGCTCTGTGAAGGGGTAGTAATCCGGCAGGAACTTGACTTTTTTCGCTCCGGCTATCTCAACGGCGAAGCGCTTGAGGATTCCAAGGAGGTGCCTGAAGTTTAAATCCTCACCAACGACGAAGCCGTCTATCTGGTTGAACTCAATGAGGTGGGTTCTATCAAGGACGTCCGGTCTGAAAACGCGCTGTATCGTGAAGTATTTCCCGGGTATTTCGACGCCTTTGGCGAGCTGTCTGGCATCGAGGGCGGTTCCGTGTGCCCTCGGCATCAGGAGCATCGCCCTCTCTGGACTCCAGGTATAACCCCAGCCACGGGAACCGGCCAAACCGCGTTCGTGTGCCTCTTTAACCCTCTCAACGAGCTCATTCTCGGGCAGGTGACCGCTCTTTGGGTACTTAAGCTGGTATGTGTCCGTCCATTCTCTGGCGGGGTGGTTCTGCGGCTGGAAGAGGGCATCGAAGTTCCAGAACTGGGTCTCTATGAGGCTTTCAACCGTCATCTCGATGAAGCCCATCTCTATGAGCCTTCTCCTTATTTTATCAAGGAAAGCCCTGTATGGCTGTTTCTTGCCGGGATAAATCCTCCTGACGGGGGCTTTTATATCAAAGCGCCTGAACTCGACTTCGCGCCATTTGCCGGACTTTATGAGCTCCGGTGTCAGGAGGGAAACTTCCCTCTTCAGCTCGATGCCCTTTTTCACGAGCTCCTCTCCGGCAGGGGTTATCTCAACCCTTCTCTCGGTTACCGTCTCTTCCTCCGCCACCTTCCTTCTCTTGAGCTCTTTAACGGGAACCAGATTCTCAATTTCTTTGAGTGGGACAACTTTCTTCTCGGCGAGAAGTTTTAAGGCTCTGTCAATAGGCCTATCTTCGGCGTTGAGGCCCTTTCCAGTGATTTCAAGGACCAGCTTTCCGTCCTCCTTTCTAACGTTTGCCCAGCCCTCCTTCCTGAGAAGGCCGACTATCGGCTTCAGCTCATCTTCGCTGAGAACTTCCCTCAGGTCATCGAGTGTAACCTTTCTTTTCTCCCTCAGAACCTTCAGAGCCCTCCACTCCGGAAGGCCTATGTCAGCGTACTTTTTCCCGGTCTCGGTGAGCTTTACAACCTTTTCGCTCTTCTCGTGGAGCTTTGCCAAACCTTTCGCCTGAAGACCGAGGACGGCCCTCATCACGGCTACCTGTTCGAGGCCGGTTTTTTCTACTAACTCCTCGAATTTAGCCCTTTTAAGCTCACCGAGCTTGATAAGCGTGAGCTTCTCTTGGTAGCTTAGCTCCATGGTGCCACCTCCCGGTGAGGATGAGGGGGAGAACTTAAGAGAATTGCGGTGGGTCAAAAGGGGAATGTCAGGCCGGCCTTCTTCCCGCCCTGGTCAGGTTTCGGCGAGTTAACCAATCAAGAATGGCTCTGTTCGCGGGCCCGCCACTACTCCTGGTTTGGCCTGCTGGCAAATTTTACGCTGCTCACTCCTCAAAGAAAATAAAGACAAAACCCTCAGTCATATAGAGCTTCTATGTGATTTAGCTTCAGAACATCCCTGAGTGGGCCTAAGAGTTCCCCGGCCTTCAATGAGACGCCAGCACCGAGGAGGATTAAGGCGAAGAGTAATCTCGCTTCGGCCAAGCCAAGCCAGTCCACGACGAAACCGTAGATGAAGTAGAAGACGCCCATTGCTAATGCTGAAACCATTGAGTAGATTGACATTATTGTGGCCCTCTTTTCGCTCGGAATCCTGTGCTGGAGTTCTATTCCGAGGTTGAAGCCGAAGGCCGTGTGTATTATCGTAACGATGATTCCCAAGGCGATTATCCAGAGGGGATTTTGATAAACTACCGAGAGGGCTGTCATTACTGGGACGATTAGTGGGGCGAGGGAGTAGGCTTTGACGCTCCATTTGTCCCTCAAGCGGATTCCGATGAGTTTGGGGAGGACTTTGACGAGGGCTTCAATGATGCCGAGGATTCCGAGGGCGCCCATGAGGGTGGTTTTGAGGATTTTGGCGAGTATGTCGCCTAAGTAGGGTTCGAAGAATTGGCGGAATTGGTTGGTGGCCATGACGACGGTTATGGAGAGGATTATGAGCCAGAGGAGTTCGGGCCGGCGGATTTCCCGGAAGGATTGGAGGGTGTGGGTTAGGTAGGAGCGTTCGGGTTTCTGGAATTCGTATTCTGGGATTGTGTAGGCGACTATAAGCGTGGCTATTTCGAGGATTAGGGTTAGGATTAAGGGGAGAGTGAAGCCGTAGAGTTGGGCGAGGATTCCGCCGATGGCTACTGTGGTGGCGGAGAGGGGTAGGGTTATGGTTTTGATGTCTTTCATTAGTTTTCTATACTCTTTTTCTCTGCCGAGGTGTTTTAGGTTGTCGTATAACCATGCTTGGAGGCTTCCGCTCACGAATGTTGCGCCAAATGAGGCGGTAATAGAGTATATAATTAGCATTGAGAATCCTTTAAGGAATATAAGAAATATCATAGCCATGATATTTATTGTAAAACCCACCAGAACACTGAGTTTTCTGCTCATCTTGTCTGCTACTATCCCTGTTGGTATTTCAAATAGGAAGAATCCCACAGTTAGTACCGATGTCGCGATTCCTATTTGGGTATATGTGAGACCCTTTGAGAGGTAATAGACAACTAAAAGATTTCCAATAAATGCAGTACTCATGAAAATGTAGAGCATGACATAGCGCCTCGTCATGTCCATAATTCATCCCCCATATTTTGTCCATAGTTAAATCCATAGTTAAACAAAAATAAAAACGAAGAGGGGCTCAAGTAATCTCCTTCACTTGTGATTAATAAGCAATTATTTTTTTTTAAAAATTATGCAATTAACTCGAAATGGCATCGGGAAACTCCAGGATAAAACTTGATAGAGGGAGCAGATTAAAGACCAACCCCCTCGGCCGGGAGGGACGAGGCTTTCAAAAGAGAAATGTAAAATGAAAAGCCCTCACTCCTTGGGGAAGAAGACGACCTTTCCGGTCTTGCCCGCGCGCATCAGCTCGAAAGCTTCCTCGAACCTGTCGAAGCCTTTGTACCTGTGGGTTATGACCTCGTCGAGGTTAAGTTTTCCGCTCTGGATGAGGCTTG
>NZ_JALUYR010000111.1 GCF_027012695.1 Thermococcus sp. | reverse complement strand
GGCCGATGCACGGGAGAAGGGGCTTCGGCTTTGGCTGGTTGTTTTTGCCCTTTGCCCTGCTGATAATATTTGCCAAATTGGCTTTCCTGCTCCTGCCCTTCATCGTAATCGGGCTCATAATATACGCGCTGATGAGGTGAAGAACATGCTCTGCATAGGAAAATGTCCGCCGGAGGTGAAAGCATGAGGGCCTCAGCACTCCTAAGGGGAGTTGTTGACCTGCTCCTCCTGATAGTCTTTGTTGGAATAGCCGTAACTGGAATAGGCCTTTACCTGGCACCAAGCGGCAGGATAGCCGAGAGCATAGGATGGACCTTCCTTGGTATGGACAAGGAGGCTCTCACCAACGTTCACACTTATCTAGGCTTCATCATGATTGGCCTCGTGGGGGTTCACCTGGTGGTGGGATTCAGGAGTATGCTCGTAATGCTGAAGTCCGCCTTTAGGAGCTCAAAGGTAAAGGTGGTGGCCGGCTTGATAATTCCAATACTGCTTATAGCAGTTGGGTTCCAGGCGTTTTCAGCTTATGCGGGAGAGGAGGAAGAGACCCATGAGACGTACGATTACTATGAAGAATCAACTAACTCAACGGTCTACATAACGGGCACGATGATGAAGTACTACACCGTCCAGGAGCTCGCGGAGGAGTTCAACATTTCAACCGACGCGCTCATAGAAAAGCTGAAGGAAAAGGGAATAGAGGCAACCCCTGACGAGAAGCTCGTTGAGATTGAGTACAAGTACGACCTGGACAGGGAGGAGTTCAAGGCCATGTTGGAGGAGATTATAATCGAGCTCCGGGGTGAGAGCGGATGAGAAAGGCAGGTTTCCTGCTTATGGCCCTGCTCCTGTTGGCCATGGTTGGGGCCGGATGTATAACGAGCTCAAGCACGAGCACGACGCAGGGACCCCCAGAGACTCGAGGCCCTCCCGAGGATAAAGGCTACGGTGCCGGTGCAAGCACAGGAGTAGTGGACGTCTTGGCGTATCCCGTTGAAAACCTGAGCCAAGAGGAAGTTGAGGCAATACTCTATATGAGGGAGGAAGAGAAGCTCGCCAGAGACGTGTACCTTACGCTTTACAACAAGACGGGGCTCCCAATATTCGAGAACATAGCAAGGAGCGAGCAGACCCACATAGACATGGTGCTCGAGCTCATTAAGAAATACAACCTGACCGATCCCGTTGCAGGGATGGGAGTTGGCGAATTCAACAGCACGGAAATGCGGGAGCTCTACGAAAAGCTCGTTGCACAGGGGAGTGAAAGCGACGTTGAAGCCCTTAAAGTGGGTGCATTGATTGAGGAGATTGACATCAAGGACCTGGACGAGTGGCTAAAGCACGTGGACAACGGAGACATAAAGGCCGTCTTTGAGAGCCTGAGAAACGGAAGTGAGAACCACCTAAGGGCCTTTACAAGGTTGCTCCAGAACAGGTATGGTATTACCTACACGCCCCAAGTACTGAGTGAAGACGAATACAGGAGTATTGTTGGCTGAGCGGAAAGCTTTTATCCTTTTTTTCCTAACTCCCCTCCAGGCCCAATCAGCGGTGTTGACTATGGTGCAGAGTATCGAGGAGCTGGCAAGGGTATGCGATGCACTCTCCAATCCAGTGAGGGTTAAGATACTAAAGTTGCTCTGCGAAAAGGAGTGGTATGTTTATGAACTCGCCAAGACCCTCGGAA
>NZ_JALUYR010000110.1 GCF_027012695.1 Thermococcus sp. | reverse complement strand
GGAGTGGAAGGGGTTTTGCACGGGCTTTTCTGGAGATTTCGAAAAAAATTCGTTACATTTTGTCTCCGATAGCATCACCTAACGTTCCAATTTAAGAAAACCCTTTGGAGGCTTCAAAATCTGCCCTGGTGGAGATTCCTGGAATTTCGGAAATAAACAGACTTCAAATCAAAAAAGCTCCTCTTCTGACGTGATAGGCTATGAGAGAATCCCGTTAGTACCTTATCCTCGGATTGTACTCCAGGAGCATGAGGCCGTTCTTGAATATCCGTATCGTTCCGCTTTCGGAGAGGCTTATTGCCATGGCCTTCGTTATCTTGGTTATCCCCGCAGCCGCGATGTGTCTGCTTCCCAGACCCGGGGGGAGCATGAGGTCTATTACCTTGGGCTCAACTTCCAGATACCTCCCCGCCGCGGAAATTCTCCCGTCTTCCCTTATCACGAACGCACCGTCGAGCTGGGCAAACTCCTTGATTATCTCCTTGCTGTCCCTGTCGAGGACGTTTATTCTGTGCCCCTTGAAGGGGTTGGGGATTAGCTGATGGGAATGCCTGAGGACCCGCCTCGTGTCGCCGATAACAAATATCGTGCCCACAGGGGTTCCCTCGCGCCCCTCGACGCTGAGTTCTATGGCTATCTCGAGCAACCTCTGGAGAACGTTCTGGTTCTGGGCGAAGAAGCCACGCATCGCTGAAAGGCTCTTCTTAACGGTTTTGATGCCGATGGTATGCCTGGTCACGTAGACGAAGGATTCGCCCTCCCTGAGTATGTTGTGCTCCAGCAGGAATGCCGAGAGCAGGTTCAGAACGTTGTCGAGGTCAAGGTTCTGCGGAATGGAGACCCGCTTCACCCTCCCATCGTCCACATCAAAGGAGGAGCCCACGATCACAACGGTCACTTCCACTTCGGGGATCTCATCTTCGGGGACCTCTTCCATCAGAACGAGGGCCTTTCCCCCGAGTTCGTTGATGATCCTGAGGGCGCTCTCTATCAAAATCCGCGGGATCCCCATGGCCATCCCCCTTTCCGAAGGGGGTGGGAGGTATAAAAACCTACCGACGGGAAAACGTTAAAACCCTGCTTGAGTACTATAGCAGGTGCCAGTGATGAAGGTGATTGTTGCCATAACCGGTGCAAGCGGTTCAATCTACGGACTGCGGCTTATAGAGACCCTCAGGGAACTCGGACACGAGGTAGTTGTTCTGGCGTCCCGAACGGGCCTGGCGGTGGTCAGGCACGAGACTGGCGTTGATCTCAAACCCGATTTTCTGGAGAACGATATGTTCGCCCCCGTGGCTTCGGGCTCACATCCCTTCGATGCCATGGTGATTGCACCCTGCTCCATGAAGACCCTCTCCGCCATAGCCAGTGGTTATGCCGACAACCTCATAGTTCGAACGGCAGATGTAACCCTCAAAGAGCGCAGGAAACTAGTTCTGCTCGTCAGAGAAACTCCCCTGAACCTGATACACATCCAAAACATGATGAGGATTACACAGGCGGGGGGAATCGTAATGCCGGCCTCCCCAGGATTTTACACAAAACCCAAAACTTTGGACGATATGGTAAACTTTATAATTGGGAAAATTCTAGACCTGCTTGGGATTGAGAACAATCTCTACCCCCGCTGGAGGAGTTGATATGGTACAGCTCGACGACCTTGACAGGGCGATCCTCAGGATATTGAAGGAAGACGCCAGGCTCACGATCTCAGAGATAGCCGAGAAACTCAACAGGCCTGAATCCACCATCCACTTCAGGATAAAGAAGCTCCAGGAGAAGGGGGTCATCGAGAGGTACACCATCGTCCTTGGCAAGGAACTCCAGCCCAAGGCCCTGGCAATCGTCTACATCCAGGCCGAGACCCCGATAATTGAGGACTTCCTGGAGAGGTACATAAGGCACATAATCCGGACCCTCGCCCTGCTCCCCAACGTTCTCATGGTCGCCAGAAGCGGTGCTGACGGCATCGTTGCCCTCGTGGGTGCCGAGAACCAGGAGAAGCTGAACCGTTTTGTCGACGAGACCATACGGGTTCTTCCAACGCTAAGAAGGGTCGAGGTTTTTCCGGTGGACGAGATCGGCAAGGGGTCCGGAGTTGTCGGCTTCCTGGTGGATGTGTGATGGAGGCAGAGGTGAAGTTCCGCGTTGACTTCGAAGAGATGCGAAGGAGAATAGAGTCCGTCGGGGCCATCCTTGTCAGGGAGGAGTATCAGGAGGACGTCTATTTCTCCCTTCCATTACCGAAGCTCCTCCGCGTGAGAAAAATCGAAAATCTGGGGAGGGCTTTTCTAACCTACAAGGAGATAATGGATCCCGGCAGGAACGAGGAGTTCGACGAGCTTGAGGTGGAGGTTTCCGACTTCCACACAACCGTTGAAATCCTCAGAAGGCTCGGCTACGAAGAGGACGTAACTGTAAGAAAGCGTCGCCTCGTTTACAGACTCGACAGCATTACCTTCGAGCTGAACGAGGTTGAGGGCCTTGGTGGTTTCCTCGACATCGAGGTTATTTCCAATGATATAGAGAAGGCAAAGCGGAAAATCTGGGAAGTCGCGAAAAGGCTTGGACTGAGCGAGAAAGACGTTGAACCGAGGCTCTACCAGGAGTTAATCCGGGAAAAAGAGGGGAGATAAGCAACGTTACTTGGCCGTGGCAACTATCTTGATTATGTCGTTGAATTGGAGTTCGTAATCCTCACCAACGCGCCTCTTTGTTCTCGCGTTGATCGCGTAGAGGAAGGTTTTTCCCAGATCAGTGTGCACTCTGTATGCCAGATCGCGCGGCGTTGAACCCTTCGGGAGGAGGTAAACGTGGGGCAGAACGTTGCCGAACTGGTCGGTCAGCTTGTTCTCGTCCTGGACCGGATAAACCGGAATCAGGTTGAGTAACTCAAACACGGCCCTGTTTATGACCTCCTGAACGCCCGTTGAACCGAACCTGTACAAAACGCGCTCCCTGATGAGCTCCAGGGCTTTTTCTTGCTTGGGGTTCATCTTTTTGAGTATTTTAAAGTCGGAACTCCCGGGAAGGTACTCTATGAATCCAGCTTTTGCGGCCTTTCTCAGGGTAAGCTCTGCGGCGGCACTCGTCGGGACGACTATGTAGCCTCGCTTTTCTCCTTCTCTGATGAGCCTCTTGATTTCTTCATCGCTCGCCGCGTCGGCCTTGTTTGCGGCGATTATTATGGGCTTGTTAATTCTGCGCAGCTCGCGAACGAATGCCATCAAATCCTCGTCGCTCCACTTAGTGGGGTCGCTTGAAAGCCCAACCCTGTGTATGGCCTCCCAGACGTCTTCCTCGCCCACGCCTATTCCCGATAGGTGGTCCGCTATTGCCTGCTCCAGCTTCATGTGCTGGAGTTTAATTCTCTTTGCGAACTTTTCCCAGCCCTTCTTGAGGATTCCGAATATCCAGAAGTCTATCTCCCTTTCGAGGAACTCGATGTCCTCCACCGGGTCGTGGTAGTCAGTCGGCTGACCTTCGGCATCGGTCTTTCCAGTGGCGTCTATGACGTGGATTAGGGCTGAGGCCATTCTCAAATCATCGAGGAACTTGTTGCCTAAACCCCTCCCCTCGTGCGCTCCCGGCACGAGACCGGCAACATCAATCATCTTGATGGGAATCAGGGCCTTCCCGTCCCTGTACTCATAGTTCTGGGGGTTTGGCTCACAGCTGAGTTCCTTGCAGGGGTGCTCAGTTATGGCGTAGGTAACTCCAACGTTGGCATCTATTGTTGTAAACGGGTAGTTCGCGATGTCAACGTCAACGAGTGTTGCGGCTGAAAAGAAAGTTGACTTTCCAACGTTTGGCTTTCCAACGACGCCTATCTCCATCTCTCCCACCGGGCTAAGTTTGTGGAAGGGTTTTAAGGACTTTTGGATTAGTGTCCTTGGTGATACCATGAGAATTGCTGTGCCTTCAGATGAAGGCTTTGACGGAAACGCCGTTCCATTTGAAAAGGCTGAGAGTTTTGCCATTGCTGAAGTTGGCCCGGATGGAATTAAGGAAATAAAGGTTCTGAAGCCCGAGAAAAATATGGAAGAGGAACTTAAGAAAGAAGGGGTCGAACTGGTTCTGGCTCCCGAAGTTTCAAAAGAGATGACAATGAAGCTCGCGCAGATGGGAATAAAGGTTCTGACTGGATTCAGCGGAAAGGTAAAAGATGTAATGACAATGGCACTTAAAAGCACAGTAAGGGACTTCCTTAAAGCAGGCCTTACGATGACCAAGGTCGGGAAAAAGATGATGGACAGGAGACTTTAAATTCCGCAGGGTGAAAACCATGCGCGTAACGGTTCTCGTCGAAGATTATTCAGGCTACGAAAGTCCCTTTCTGGCCCAGCATGGTGTGAGCTTTCTCGTTGAAAAGGGCAACAGGAGTATTCTCTTCGATACTGGGCAGAGCGCGGAGCCAATACTCCACAACATGAAGCTCCTCGGGATAGACCCAAAAAGCATAGACTACGTTTTCCTGAGCCACTGCCACTACGACCACACCGGTGGATTGCTGGGAATGATAAAGGCCATCGGAAAGCGCGTTCCGCTTATAGCGCATCCAACAATATTCAGAAGGCATTTTGTCGTTAAACCTTACCTCAGAGAGGTTGGTGTTCCCTTCACGAGGGAGGAAATTGAAAAACTCGCCGAGCTTTACCTTATTTCAGAACCGATTGAGATAGTCAGCGACATCTACTCCACCGGCGAGATAAGGGTCAGGGAAAACTTCGAGAAGGATAAAATCGGGGTCTACACCATCGAGGGAGGAAGAATCTTTGAGGATAAACTTCTCGATGACATGAGCCTCGTTGCGAAAATCCCCGAGGGACTCGTCATAATCAGCGGTTGCAGTCACGCGGGAATAGTAAGCATCGTGAAGCACGCAATAAACATAACAGGCGAAGAGAAAATTAGAGCGGTGATTGGTGGTTTTCACCTGATAAACGCGAGTGAGGATAGAATAAAAAGAACCGTGGAGGAGTTTCAAAGGCTTGGGGTTGAGGAGGTCTACACCGGGCACTGCACGGGGTTAAAGGCGGAGTCAGAGTTTCTAAGGGCCTATGGAAAGAGATTTCACAAGATTCACTCAGGAATGGTTATCGAGCTCTAAGCTCCTCCAGACCAAGGGCAAGTCTAACTGCCTTCTCCGCTATCACGTCCATCGGGTCTATCAGGGGGACGCTAAGATCCTCGGGCTTCAAAACGACGCTCACCTCGGTGCAGCCCGCTATTATTCCCTCAACGAGGGGTTCGAGCTTCTTTGCAACCCTCAGGATTAGTTCCCTTCCGAGTTCGAGGTTCCCTGCCTTGACACCCTCATAAATGCCCTTCATCACGAGTTTCTGGTCGTCGTCATTTGGGACAATTACCTCAATCCCCCGCTTTTCAAGCGCCCTGTGGTAAACGCGCCCCTTTATTGTCCCGTCCGTCGCCAGCAGTCCGACTTTCCTTAGGCCCATCTCCTTTATTCTTTCGGCCGTCTCCTCGACCATACTAACCAGTGGAATCCTGATTGCCCTCTGTATGTCCTCCGCAAAATAGTGGGCTGTGTTGCAGGGCATTATTATGAAGTCCGCACCGCACTCCTCGAGTTTCTTCGCCGTCTTTATGAGCTCCGGCCTCGGATCTTCTCCATACCCAAGTATAAAGGCCGTTCTGTCCGGTATCTTGGGGTTGTTGTAGATGATCGCCCTTGGGTGGTCCTGATCGCGTTTGGCCGGCGTTTTCTCCACTATCCTCCTGAAGAGATCGGCCGTTGCCAGGGGCCCCATTCCACCAAGGATCCCTATGACCCTCTCCACCACAGGCATCACCCCTACTCCTCCAGCCAGACCGAGTCATCGCCGCGGTAGTTCAGCTTCACCACGAAGAGCCTGAACGGCTCGTTTCGCTCGTTGATGACCCAGTGAACGGTCTTTGGTTTTACCAGAAAGATGTCGCCGGGTTTTGCGAGGTATTCTTTCTCGCCTATGCCGAGTCTCGCCTCGCCGTCCATTATGTAGAACAGCTCGTACTGGTGGAGGTGGTAGTGCTTCCCGACGGTCTGTCCCGGTTTAACCTCGACTATCTGAACGTAAGTGCCCTCGGGCAGTTCACCCTCGAAGAGCGGGAGCTTTCTGTAAGTCCCCCTGTCTATGAGGTTTTTTATCTCGGCCTTCATGGGATCACCGGCAGTACTTTGCGAAGGAGGGATAGATAAATCATTTCCTCAAACAGACGAAGTCGGGCTTCACTGAAATCCTTCGATTATCAGAGCACCCTCTTCCTGAACAGATGATCTTGCCCTCCTTCTCTTCGGTTATCATGAAGCCGGGAATCATGCCGAATATC
>NZ_JALUYR010000109.1 GCF_027012695.1 Thermococcus sp. | reverse complement strand
ATGAAGCCGGGAATCATGCCGAATATCGTTGGCATGAATATCATCATCAGGAGGGCCGGCAGGGGGTAGTAAACGCCAACGCGGTCTTTGAAGTAGCGGACGATTAAGAGGAGTGCCAGCGTCATCGCCACGCTGTAGAGGAGCATCGGGTCCCTCCTGAGAAGCTTGATATCCGTCCAGTAAATTGTCCCTTTTTCACAAAGCTCATCTCAACCCCTCCACGGCGTATTTGTAGAACCTTATTTTAGCGAAGTAACAGGCAACACCCTCCCCACAACTAAAGCCGCTCCCGACTTCACCAGTGTATCCGTTAAAACATCCACAAAGGGAGCTTTGAAGAAGTAGAACACCGGGTAGCTTGGAACGGCGTAAAGGACCTTTCAGATTTCCCCTGAGGTAGCCGTGATAGTGGGCGAAGGGAGGGTGTGAGACCACCATGGCGCCGAGTATCGGCATGAAGTAATCGTCCAGGTCGCGGTAGGGAGCAGAGATGCCCAGGCCGAGGAGCGTGTAGGTAACTGAAGCGAGGAAGGCCCCGGAGAGGACGTAGGGCAACCCGGCGAGGGAGCGCGTGCCGATGAGGAGTATCATAGCGGCCCCGATTACTGACTCAACCCCTAAAATCAGTGTTTTTGCGAGAATGTAGCTCCTTCACTCCATCGGGGTTACGGCCAAGGCCCCGATCACCCGTGCTTCTTCTGGGCGAATATCTCCGTCCCGACGAACATGAAGCTGACGAGGCGGGGCTCAAGGACGAGGAATATCGGCACCACCGCTGGAAGGTACCGCTCAGGGAAGGCGAGGAGCATGAGACCGTAGGCGAGCGCAACCAGGAGGTAGAGGGGATAGAGGTAGCCCCTCACACCAATGACGAGATCGATCTCCATGCCCTTGAAGAAGCCGGAGACGAGTTTATCCACCTCGCTTTCAAGCCCGACCATCTTGAGGACTTCCACCGGATCGGGGTCCTTTTGTAGAAGCTCGCGAAGAACTCCAGGTTTTCCAGGGCGGTTAGCTTCGAATAGACGGCGGGAAACTCGAAGGACACGCCGATTTTGTTGTGGTGGCCATTTTCCCCACTCCTTGAGATCCTTTCCGAAGACCTCACGGTACCCTCGTAGTCCTTGATTATCTTCACAAGGATTTTGACCATTGTTGTTTTTCCGGCGCCGTTCGGCCCGAGGGAGCCGAAGACCTCCCCCTCCTCCACCGACAAGCTGAGCCCGTCAACGCTCCTCACATCGCCGTAGTACTTCCTAACGTTCTCGACCTACCTTCTTCAAGCCCTTCCTCAGGTGCCCCTTCACGGTGGAAGGGCTCAGACCAGCTCTGGGGGCGTTCATTCGTTTTATAGAGTACAAAAGATAAGGAGAGAGATGCCGAGGACTACAAAGACCTCAATCCAGGGGTTCACTGTGGCGGACACTTGTGACATCCGGTTTCATGTTTGGGCTTCCACAGAATTTTCATTTCGTTTTTCCTTCCCTTGTCGCACAAACGCAAGAAAGGCCGTTGTGAGGGCTCCGCCGATCCCCGCCAGCAGGAAGCTCTCCCACGCCGGGAACGCATGCACTTTTGCAAAAGCCGCAATGATGAACTCTCAGAGCGTTCCAAGAAGCACCCCCGTGGTAATAGAGTGTCCGGAGTTCCTTGTAAACTGAATGAGGACAACTGGAACCCCGTAGATCAGCAATGCTACAGTAAAGGCCATTGTCGCGACAACGTGGAAAGTGTAGATATTCCGAAGGTAAATAAAGTAGCCCGCGAAGAGGAACGCTAAGATCAGTGAATGGAATTTTAGAGCCTTCATGTCCCTGCCTCCTTTAGGGGCCTGGTGTTATAGGAACACATCTCGTGCCGGTCTCGGAACAATGGATAGCACACGGTATTGTATAAATTCCATTTCCCCCGTCAAACAGCATCTAATAGCACAATTCCAGTCAGTATGGCATGGGTATGATTCACAACGCTCTAAGAACCCACAGTCACTGATACTGTTGCATTCGCGAGAGCATGAGTTAAGAGGGATTGTATGCCCGTTAGTGATCAAAGCATGAGCTTCCACAAGAGTCCCCGTGCCTAACAACCTTAACGTGGGAATAGTTGGCCTGCCACGGTTTGGCCAGCTTCCAGAAGTCTCTACTCGTTACAAGCTTAAAAAACACATGAACTTCAGACCGGTTCTCTGAACACTACTCACGGGTTTTGTAACTGCAAATGGGTTCACGCAGCCCCTGACTTCTGAGTACTTTGGGTAGCTAACCACATAAGCACCATACGCTCCAATCAGGAGCAATACCACGAGTACGGCCAACAATGCACGCCTTTTCATTGACCCCCCAATCTGATTGTTTATTAACTTGTCACAAGTTACGATATATTTGCGATATATAAAGCTTCTGCTTAAAGGAAACTAAAATTTGGCACATTTAATTCTAATATTACAGGCTATAGTTTGGTTAATAATGTAATAGATGAAGTTTTCCTTTCGGCCCACATCGAAGCACTCAAAAGACTTTTATAAGTCGCCTTCCAGTCGTTAGCGAACATACATAGACGGTGGTAACCATGGAGGCACTTGAAAGGGCCCTTGAGTGGGCTGAGGAAAACCTGAAGGCTGAATACATAGAGCTCCGCTATGAAGACCTTAGGAAGACAACGCTCGGTCTCAAGGATGGTGTTTTCACGAGCTTTACAGGAAAGCTCCACAGGGGCGTTGCCATAAGAGTCCTGGCCGATGGAGCATGGGGCTTCGCCTCGACGAGCGACCTCTCAAACCTTGAGAAGAAGATCGAAGAAGCCTACAAGCTGGCCAGGGCGGCGGCCCAGACAAAGAAGGAGAAAATCCAGCTGGCGGAGATAGAACCGGTTCAGGACTTCGTTGAGAGCAAGATGAGGATCAAGCCGAGGGAGGTTGACATAGGGGAGAAGGTAGGCCACCTGAGGGAGCTTGAGAGGCTCCTCAAAGAGGACAAAGCCGTTAAGAGCGTCCAGATACGCTACGAGGACGGAGGAGGAAGGAAGATCCTTCTCACCAACGAGGGAACGGAAATAGAATGGGACTACAACTACCTCTACCAGGGAACCTACGTCACGGGAAAGGCCGACGGGAAGCTCGCGATGGTGAGGGACAGCATTGGTTCAGTTGACTACGGCTGGGAGCTCATGACCGAGAGGGAACCCAACGAGAAGGTTGCCCGGAGACTCCTCAGAAAGATGCACAGCCAGCTGAAAGGAGTAGCTCCAAAGCGCGGTGAGTGGCCGATTGTTGCGGGCCCAATAGTCGTTGGAATCATAGCCCACGAAGCTTTGGGCCACTTGGCAGAGGCTGATTTAACCATAAACTCGCCCTTCAAGGATCTCATAGGGAAGCAGATAGCCCCGGAGTATGTCACGATGAGCGAGCGCATAGTTGAGGGAGGCTTTGGAAACGACCGCTATGATGACGAGGGCGTTCCGGTCAAGGACATCCACATAATCGAGAACGGTATCCTCAAGGAGATAATGCTCAACCGCGAGTATGCCCACAAGTGGGGCATGGAGCCGAACGGCCACGCCAGAGCCGAGAGCTACCGCTACCCGCCGATAATCAGGATGCGCAATACGGTCTTTGAACCCGGTGACCACTCCTTCGAGGAGCTGATAGAGGACATCAAGTTCGGCTACTACGTCGTTGACTTCCGCGGAGGTCAGGCACAGCTCAACTCGGCCTTCCAGGTTGGAATCCAGGAGGGCTACGTGATTAGAAATGGCGAGATAGCGGAGCCGATAAGGGACACTTCCATTACCGGCGTTGCAATCGAGGCCCTCAAGAAGATTTCAGCCGTTGGCAAAGACTTCGGCCTTGAGGTCGGCTTCTGTGGAAAGGGACAGATTGCATTTGTAAGCTCCGGCGGTCCGCACATGCGCTTCGACGGGGGAATACTCATTGGATGAGGTGGTAAATATGGAGAACCTCCTTCGCTACGCCGAGAAGTTTTTTGATGAGGTCGAGATTGCCCTTTACCGCTCGCGGGAGGTCAGCACGAGTGTCGAGCTCAACGAGATTTCGATGGCCTCAACGAGGAGCGAAGCAATAACGATAATCCGCGGAATTAAGGACAAGCGCCTCGGTCTGGCGATAGTGGACAGCGACGAGCCCGAGAGGGTTAAGGGGGCGATAGAGCAGGCGGCAAAGATGGCAGAACTCAACAGCAGAGACGAGAACTGGGTCTCCCTTCCAGAGCCAGGGAAATACCGCGAAGCTCCAAAGCCGAACTACGAGCTTAAGGAGGCCTCCCCCGATACACTCGTCGAGAAGCTTGTTAAGGCGATTGCCCTCGCCCGCGAGAAGGACCCCCACGCTGTTGTCGCCGGGGGGGCAGGCGGTGTCTCATGGGAGGAGAGGCATATCGTCAACTCCCACGGGATTGACGTCTTCCAGGAGGGTGGTGCCGCCTATATGTACCTCGAGCTTGTAGGGAGAAAGGGCGAGGTCGTTACACCAGGCATCTTCGACTTCGATGGGAGGAGAGATTTAAACCTCGACGTCGAGGGGATAGTCGAGAGGGCCGTCCAGAAGGTCAAGTGGGCCTACAGCGTTAAAGCCAGCAGAAACGAGGAAGTGCCCGTAATCCTTGGCCCGTGGGCGATTGCCGGGCTTTTCAGCTACGCGCTCCTTCCGGCCTTCAGCGGTGAGCGCTTGGTCAAGGGAACCACCCCTCTCCTTGGAAAGGTCGGGGAGAAGATAGCGAGCGACGTCATAACCCTTTACGACGATCCCTTTCACCCCCTGTCGCTTGAGCCGGTCATAGCGGACGGTGAGGGCGTACCTACAAGGAAAAACGTCCTCATCGAGAACGGAACATTCAGGGGCTTTGTCTGGGACAACTACTGGGCGAAGGTTTACGGAACGGAGAGCACAGGAAACGGGAAGAGGGATTTGAGAAGCGGCGGCATAAACATCGGCTTCCACAACGTTGTTATAGAGAACGGAAAGCGCTCCCTTGAGGAGTTAATAGGCGAAATCGAGCGCGGCTACTTCGTGGACGGTTTCCAGGGGGCACACTCGAGCAACCCGGACAACGGAAACTTCGCGGTAACCGCCAATCCAGCGTTCCTCATCGAGGACGGCGAGGTGAAGGGCGCGAGCGTGTTCCTAGTCGCTGGAAACGTCTACGGGCTCCTGCAACAGGCGAGCGAGGTAACGAAGGAGCAGACGGTTATGCCCTTCATGAACACAATGACGACGCCGCACATAAAGTTCGAGGGCGTGAGGATAGCGGGGAAGTGATTTCCTTTTCTCTCCCCGTTTTCTCTACAGGAAATCGCTTTAAAAAGGAGTGTTTTGTGGGAAACGTCACCTCACACTGAAGTCAATTGCAATGTTGAACTGCCTCGGCGCGTAGGGGCGCACCTTTCTCCGATCGAGGAACTCAACCGTGAGGCCGAGCTCCCTGGCAATGGCCCTTATCATCGCCTCGTGCTCGGAGTAGAGATCCTCCTCGGGGCCGAAGCCGTAGTAGTGGATTGTCCCGCCAGGCCTGACGCTCAGCATCGCCTCCCTCAAAAAGCGGTCGGCGAACTTTGGGAGGTTCATTATGACGCGGTCTGCTTTTATTTTTCCGGCGACCTTCCTCACGTCGCCGAGGATCGGGATGACGTTGTTGACCCTGTTCAGGCGTACGTTCTTCTCGAGGTAGCAAACTGCCCAGGGGTTTAGATCAACCGCGAAGACGAGCCTGGCCTTCTTAGCGAGGAGTATCGAGTAGGGCCCAACGCCGGCGAACATATCGAAAACTATCTCCCCCGGTTGCGCCCTCTCAAAAACCCTCATCCTCTCGGTGGCGAGCCTTGGCGAGAAGTAAACCCTGGCAACGTCAATCCTGAGTCTTATCCCGTTCTCCCGGTGTATCGTCACAGTCCTGTTCTCGCCAGCGAGGTGGATGAGTTCTCTCACGCGGTACTCGCCCTCAACTTTGCCCCCCTTGGCGAAGACCGCCTTTATGTGCCTGTGGACTTTTAGAATGGCCTCACCGATGGCTCTTCCGCAGGGCATCAGCTCCTCTGGGAGTTCGATTATCGCGATGTCTCCGATGATGTCGAAGGAACTCGGGAGGAGTGGCCTGAGCTCCTCTGGAACTTCAACGACCTCACGGTAGCTATGGGGTCTATTCTCCAGCTTCTCGAACTCTGCCTCGACGAGCTCAAAACTATCAAGGGGTTCTGTAACAGGGAAGAGGACAAAGCCTCCTTCCCGTTTTATGGAGTAGCCATTAGCCAGGACGCCGAGTTCGAGGAGCTTCCTCCTGATCTTTTCGGCCTCTTTCTTGGGGACTCTTACGGCGAGCATCGGTGGG
>NZ_JALUYR010000108.1 GCF_027012695.1 Thermococcus sp. | reverse complement strand
CCTGAAGGTTTACTGGCTTGTCGTTGCCGAATGGCTGGTAATCGTCTCATTACTCCTCGCAACGGGGGCCTGTCCATGCTTGAGCCCGTGATGTTCTCAACCTACCACGGCGGTGCGAGGGAAGAGGGCCTGCTCGACTTCTCCGCATCCCTCAATCCCTATCCTCCAGAGTGGCTCGACGAGATGTTCGAAAGGGCGAAGGAAATAAGCAACCGCTACCCCTACTATGGAAGACTTGAAGAAGGCCTTTCGGAGCTAATCGGGGAAGAAATCACGGTAACGGCTGGAATCACCGAGGCGCTCTATTTAATTGGGATTCTCGCGCTCCGCGGGAGGAAAGTTGTAATCCCGCGCCACACCTACGGTGAGTACGAAAGAGTTGCTAAGATTTTCGGAGCCAGAGTCATCAAAGGCCCCAACGAGCCGGAAAAGCTGGCCGAGATGGTTGAGAAGGATTCGATTGTCTTCTTCTGCAATCCCAACAATCCAGATGGGAGGTTTTACCGCGTTAAGGAACTTAAGCCCCTCCTCGATGCCGTTGAAGAGAGCAGGGCCCTTCTAGTTCTTGACGAGGCCTTCATAGACTTCGTTAAAGACGCTGAAAGCCCAAGCGGAGAGAACGTCGTGAAGCTCAGGACGTTCACAAAAAGCTACGGCCTGCCCGGGATTAGGGTTGGCTACATTCTCGGCTTTCCGGAGGCTTTCAAAAGCGTCAGAATGCCGTGGGGCATAGGTTCTACGGGTGTGGCTTTCCTTGAGTTTCTTCTTGAGGATGGCTTCGAGCACCTGAGGAAGACGATGCCCCTAATCTGGCGCGAGAAGGAGAGGCTTGAGAAAGCTCTGGGAGTTAAAAGCGACGCCAACTTTTTCATCAAGCGCGTTGGGAACGCAGGAGAAGTTGTGGAAACCCTCAAGAGGTGGGGAATCCTTGTGAGGGACTGCACGAGTTTCGGCCTGCCAGAGTTCATCCGCTTCTCGGTGAGGAAGCCCGAGGAGAACGAGAAGCTCATTAGGGCGTTGAAGGAAGTTGAGACTAAAATGAAGAATGAGAGGTAGGTATTCAGGCCCCGAACTTCTCCGAGCGGTTCATGAGATCCATCATTATCGGCACGATGTCATGGCCCTTTATCCTGCCGAGGCCGCCGCGCATGCACTCGCGCTCGCCGAAGGCCTCGGTTGAATCGGTTCTGACGCCACCGCCCGCTATGAGGAGTGGAACCGGGTCGCCGCTGTGGTTCATGACCTCACAGGGCGTGCTGTGGTCGCCGGTTATCGCTATTACGGTCTCTTCGAGATCAACGTGCTCGGCAATGTAGCCTATCATCCTGTCGGCCTTCTCCACCATCTTGGCCTTCAGCTCTGGATTATTATCGTGGCCCGCTGCATCCGTCGGCTTGAAGTGGAGGAAGACGAAGTCATACTCCTTGAGCAGCTCGACGGCCTTCTTAGCTTTGGCCATCTCATCGGTGTTGTACTCGCCGGTTGCTCCCTCAGGGGTGTAGACGTCGAAGCCTATCGCCCTGGCAACGCCCTTGACGAGGGAAACGGCAACCACCGCCGCGGCCCTGACCTTCCACTGCTCCGTGAACTTCATCGGAATGTCCGGATAGGTTCCGGCACCGCGGATGAGGAGGTAGTTGGCCGGGGGTTTTCCCTCCTTTCTGCGCTTCTCGTTGATGGGGTGCTTCTCAAGTATCTCGTGGGCCTGCCTAACGAACTCCTCGAGGATTTCAGCTACTTTTCTGCTCTCCTCGTCCTCCCATGTGAATTTCTTCGGAGGTTTGCCCGGCTCGTGGGGGTCGTTCTCACCGACGCGGTAACCTCTGGCCATACCCTTGAGTACCAGAACTGCTCTGTGACCGGTCGCCCCGACGAAGATGAAGGGAACAGGGAGCTTGACGTTCTCCTGGATGGCCTTCGCCAGTTCGTGGGCTTCCTCCGTGCTTATCCTTCCCGCGCGCCTGTCAACTATTATCCCGTTCTCGATGGTGGCGAAGTTGACGCGGAAAGCCAGATCGTCCCTATCGAGGTCGAGGCCAACACCGAGGGCCTCCAAGAAACCCCTACCGCGGTAGACTTTATGGGGATCGTAGCCGAATATGCTCAGGTGTGCCGTGTCGCTGCCGGCAGGCTGACCGGGTTTAATCGGATCCTGCTGACCGAGGATTCCCATCCTGGCGAGCCTGTCCATGTTGGGAGTGTTGGCGTATTCCAGCGGAGTCTTTCCGCCGAATTCCTTAATCGGCCTGTCGCCGAGGCCATCAAGAATTATGAGCAATCCCTTTCGTTTCTTCATGGTCTATCACCTGGGGTGATTAGATAGCGGGGTTAATAAGATTGTTGGGCAAGCTTTTAAACGGTCTCGAAAAAGGCACTCCTGGTGAGGGGAGTGATCGAGTTCGCAGTGTGGTCCCTTTCAATACTCATCGGAATAGCTGTTCTCGTAATTGCCGGGGACAGGCTCTCGGATAAGATCGTCGAGGTTGCCAGAAAGGCGGGAATCTCCCCCCTGGTGATAAGCATAGTCCTTGTTAGTCTTTCAACGACGTTGCCCGAGATAACCACCAGTGCCATAGCCAGCTACCAGGGAGCCAATGGGATAGCACTCGGAAACGCTCTCGGGAGCATATTCGCCAACATTTCCCTGATCCTCGGTCTGGCCGCAATGATAAGACCCCTCAAGGCCGGACGCTCCGCCTACGAGAACTCCCTCGTTATGCTGGCCTCGCTCCTGTTTCTCATCCTTCTATCGGCTGACGGAACCCTCAGCAGACTCGACGGTTTTCTCCTCCTCCTGGCCTACGCGATCTACCTCCGCTGGCTGTTGAAGAGACACGCAAAGAGCGAGGTTGACTGGGAACCCAGCGGAAACGTCGTGATTTCGGATTACATAATCCTCATCGGTCTCGGTCTTCTCCTGGTGGGCGGTGCAGAGATGGTGGTTTTTGGGGGCAGGAACATAGCCCATGCCCTGGGAATATCGGACTTTGTGATCGGGGCGACGGTTGTGGCCATCGGAACATCCCTTCCTGAGATGACGAACGCCCTTTACGGCGCAATCAGGGAGCGCGGAAACATAAGCGTCGGCAACATAATAGGGGCAAACATCATGAACGCACTCGTCGTTCTCGGCATCGCCTCACTGATAAGGCCCCTCTATACAGGTGCTTCCGTGCTGACGGTCGTTCTGGTTCTCTTCGCAATGATCCCGATGATAGTCTCCCTCAGAAAAACGGGGGGAATAGATCGGCGCGTGGGAGCGTACTTCCTGGTTCTCTACGCGGTCTACCTGGCCCTGATTTTCTCGGGGGTTGAGCTGTAAGGTTTTTAAACTCCCTCTCTTTCTCCCTCTGGTGGTGAGAATGAAGGTCCTGTGGGCGCCGTGGAGAATAGAGTACATACGCTCCCCAAAGCACGAGGGCTGTATATTCTGCGACTTTCCCAAGGAAAACCGGGACAGGGAGAGGCTGATCCTCTACCGCGGGAAGCACAGCTTTATAATCATGAACAACTACCCCTACAACCCCGGCCATGTCATGATAGCCCCCTATCGGCACGTCGCCAACTGGGAGGAACTCACCGACGAGGAGCTGCTTGAGATGATGAAACTCTCCCAGCTCATGATCAGGGCGTTGAGAAGGGCCATGAAGCCCGACGGATTCAACCTCGGTGTCAACCTCGGCCGCGTTGCTGGCGCTGGAATAGACGACCACGTTCACCTGCACATCGTTCCGCGCTGGAACGGAGACACCAACTTCATGCCCGTCATAGCCGACACAAAGGTCATTCCAGAGTCCCTCCAGGAAGCTTATGACGAGCTGAAAAAGGCCATAGAAGAAGTTGAGAAAGATTAACGTTTCCTTGCCCTTATTTTGAACTTCTTATCAAGAGGGAGGCCTTCAAAAACTTCTTTTCCGAGCTCTATGACCGGTACGTCCGCTTCAATAGCGCTCTCCTTCATACCCCGTCTGACCCTTAGCTCCTTGAGGTTGCCGTCCTTAACCTTTATGGCCAGATACGTCCCGTCTTCCGCCTCTCCTTCAAGTATAAAGTCCTTTCCAAATTCCATTGCCACCCTCTTAACCAGAGCCGGGGCCGTTTCGGGTATTATGTGCTCCACCTCACCCTCGCTCCCGTGGAATCTAACAACGGGACATGCCATGGAGGAGCAGAACTCCCGGATTGCCTCCGCTATCCCCTTCGCGAAGTTCTCAAGGGGCTTGCCCATTAGTGCCTCTCCAAAGCCCGCCCAGCTGGCCGTAACGCGGAGCTTTCTCCCAATCATTTTAAACGTGACCGTCAGAATGCCCTTTTCTCCCCTGAAGGTGTATATAACCTCGTTTCGTCCTATCCCCACGTCGAGTTCGAATTCGTAGCCAAAGTTGAATATAAATCTGGGAACCTTGAACCTAACTCGACCGTTCTGGAAGCTCTCAAAGTAGGGAAAGAACGGTAGTGTCCTCTCGGGCTCACTGAGTATTACCTGGAGTGTCTCCCAACTGGCTGGAACATCAATCTCGACGCTCTTCGATTTCAAGACTTCTCACCAGGATATAACGGGAAAGGGGGATAAAAAAGCCTTTTTTAAACCTCAGGTTTAGAACCTGCTAAGGCCTTCCACTTCTCCCGCGTTCTCTTCCAGCAGCCCGGGGGCATCAGCTCGCCCTCCGGACAGTAGCCAAGCTGAACACACCGCGGTCCGAGCCTGGCCCATTTTATGATCGGCCTCAGCTCCTCGTTCTTCGCTATCTCCTCGAGCATCTTCCACGCAACTTTCCTTATCTCCCACTGTGCTCTCTCGCAGGCCCTCAGACCGAGGAAGTGCTTCAGCTCGCGGAGGTTCATCGTAACGACGATTTTTGTCCTCACCGCCTGAGGGAGTATGAAGCGGGCATCTTCCTGGTGAACGCCGGCCCTGTAGGTTTCCTCGTAGAGCTCGATGGCGCTCTTCATGAGTCTTTTCCACTTCTCGTAGAGCTCCGGTTTTTCTTTTACACTCTCTGGAATCACAAAGGTCTCTTCCACATCACTTGGGTTCAATGTTATGTAACGCTGTGACTGTTGGGTATAACTTGCGAGCCTATGTCTTACAAGTTGGTGCGTACACACGCGAGAACATCCCTCAATGGCAAAGGTAAGAACGGCGTGCTCCAGAATTGACTCGTGACCGTAGCCGAGAACCCTCGGGAGGTGCAGCTCAACGTCCTTCCTGGTGATCCTATCAAAGGCTTCCGTTTCCCACCCATCCCAGTAGCTTATGAGCGCCGCCCATGTGACAGTTTCGAGCGGTTTTCTTGTATAATTGACGAGCCTGACCCCTATGCCGCCGTCCATGACCGCCACCGAACATAGAATGACACCCCGTTTATTACTTTTTGGGAAAAGGGAAGATGAAAACTAACCCCCGGTCGGTCCGGGGAGTTCCTCCGGGAGACCGAAAAAGGCCATGGCCTCCAGAACAGCCCCTACGAGGATCAGGAAGTAACCGATGAAAAAGAACATGAAGACGGCCCCGAGGAGGTACATGAGCGCCGCCGTGCTGAAGGTTCTGACACCGGTCTGGACCGCTATGGCGTCGTAGCTGCTCTTGAGGAACCATGTTCCAATGAGTATAAGAAACGCTCCTATGAAGAACCACCAGTTGAGGGAGTGGATTATGCTCGCTATTTCCTCGGGCCGGCCGATGGCCTCCCCTATCCTGTCCCAGGCGCTGTAGAAACTTCCCACCATTATCAGGTTGCCGGTTATGTTGAGCATCGCCGCCCAGAGGTAGTCGCTCATTATTTTCCTGTTACCAATGTATTCGGCGATCTCCCTCACCGCGAAGAGCTTCAGGATAAAGCCCAGGAAGTAGGTGAAGTAGAACATACTCATTATCGCGCCGATTCCTCCCCACGTCCTGGCCGTTTTCAGACTTGCCACGTTTCATCACCACACTAAAAAATACACCAGGGGTTATAAACGTTTCCTGCCGGACATAAACGTGCAGAGTTTTGACCGTGGACGTCCATCAGGCAGGGTTTATGATCTAAAAAGTCTCCCAGTAAATATTACATTTGGAAAGATTTTCCCGGGCCAGAACCAAAAGCATTCAGCCCGGAATCCCCGGACCCGACGAAAGGATTATTAAATTCGCTCCGCAGCCTTAAATGGTGATGCACATGGTGGTTAGTTTGGCAGGAAAGGATGTTCTCTGCCTGCAGGACTTTACAAAGGAAGAGATCGAAACCGTTCTCAAGACGGCCGAGATGATGAAGATCTGGAACAAAATAGGCAAGCCACACCGCGTTCTCGAGGGGAAGACGCTTGCGATGATTTTCCAGAAGCCATCGACCAGAACGAGGATCTCCTTCGAGGTCGGAATCTATCAGCTCGGTGGCTACGGCCTCTACCTCAACGCCAATGACCTCCAGCTTCGCAGGGGCGAGACGATAGCCGACACGGCGAGGGTTCTCAGCAGGTACGTCGACGGAATAATGGCCCGTGTCTTCGACCACAGAGATGTTGAAGACCTCGCCAGGTACTCCAGCGTTCCTGTTATCAACGGTCTGAGCGACTTCTCGCATCCGTGCCAGGCTTTAGCGGACTACCAGACCATACTCGAGAAGAAGGGCAGGATTAAGGGGCTCAAAATAGTCTACCTTGGAGATGGGAACAACGTGGCGCACTCACTAATGATAGCGGGCACAAAACTCGGCGCTCACGTCGTTGTGGCAACGCCCGAAGGCTACGAGCCGGATGAGAGGGTCATCAGGTGGGCCGAGCAGAACGCGGCCGAGAGCGGTGGTTCCTTCGAGCTCCTCCACGATCCGGTTGAGGCTGTCAAGGACGCGGATGTGATATACACCGATGTCTGGGCCAGCATGGGGCAGGAGGAAGAAGCGGAGCAGAGAAGAAAGGTGTTCATGCCCTTCCAGGTCAACGGAGAACTCGTCAAACACGCCAAGCCGGATTACATCTTCATGCACTGCCTCCCCGCTCACAGAGGCGAGGAGGTTACAGATGATGTCATTGATTCTCCCCACAGCGTCGTCTTTGACCAGGCTGAGAACCGCTTGCACGCCCAGAAAGCCCTGATGGCCCTCATTATGGGCGGGATTAAGGTCTGAGCTTTTCTTCTTCACTTTGTTTTTCTCAAAGTCTGGCCTTCCCCGAAAGTCCGTTTTCATAGGGGGTGCGGTTTATGAAAGTGGCGAGTTATGAAAACGGATTTTCACAAATCGGATCTTTTGTGAAAGTGAGGTTTCACAGACGAAGAACCTTTTAAACCCCTCCCCCAACCTTCAACCATGCTCGAAAGGTTGTTTTCCCTCGGATACTCAAAGACCTTTGCGGAACGCTATTACAAGCTCTGGGGTGAGCGGGCATTAAAGATAGCCGGGGCGATGGAAAGGCCTCTGCCGAGGTGCTTCCGCGTTAATACCCTCCGCATCGAGGTCCCCAAACTCACCAAGCTCCTCAACAAGAAGGGCTTCCAGTTTAGAAGGGTGCCATGGACGAGGGAAGGCTTCTGTCTGACGAGGGAACCATTCTCGATAACCTCGACGCCCGAATACTTAAGCGGCCTCCTCTACATCCAGGAGGCGAGCTCTATGTATCCTCCCGTTGCCCTTGAGCCGAAGCCAGGCGAGACGGTTGCCGACATGGCGGCTGCACCGGGCGGAAAGACGAGCCATCTGGCTCAACTCATGGAGAACGAGGGAATAATCTACGCCTTCGACGTCGGCGAGGAACGCTTAAAGGAGACTAGGCTCAACCTCTCCCGCCTTGGCGTTACGAACACCGTCCTTTTCCATAAATCGTCGCTCTACATAGACGAGCTCGGCGTTGAGTTCGATAAAATCCTCCTCGATGCCCCCTGTACCGGCTCGGGAACGATACACAAGAACCCCGAGCGGAAGGCCAGCAGGACTATGGAGGACGTGAAGTTCTGCCAGAACCTGCAGATGAAGCTCATCGAGAAGGGCCTGAGTGTCCTCAGGAAAGGTGGAACCCTCGTCTACTCCACCTGCTCCCTCGAGCCTGAGGAGAACGAGTTCGTGATCCAGTGGGTTCTGGACAACTTCGATGTTGAGCTTTTGCCCCTCCGCTACGGAGAGCCCGCCCTGACCAATCCCTTTGGAATCGAGCTGAGCGAAGAGATAAAGAAGGCGAGGCGCTTCTATCCCGATAGACACGGGACGAGCGGGTTTTTTGTGGCAAAGATAATGAAGAAATGAGTCACTCCCTGGATTCAGCGATAAGTCTTTCCTCTATCTCGTGGAGTTTTTTCTTCACGTCATCACTCAGAAGTTTTTCGAGCTCTTCTCTGGCTTTTTGAGCCAGCTCGAACTTCGAGTTGTATTTTCCCAGGGAAGTCCAGTGTATCTTCTTGCCCTCCACGAATACGTCTATGTCGCAAAGCCTTTTGTAACCCCTGTACTCAAGTCCCTTTAGCAGGAACTTAACCTTTTCTGGTTTCTCCCAAGTGAGAAGCTTGAGCTTATAAACGGGAACGCGCATGAATGGCCTCGGATAGTCCCAGTCCCAGCCCTCGCCGACGATGAAGCCTAAGTCTAGATCTTCTATAACCATCATCAGCCTCTCGATGTGCTCCTCGTAGCGCCTCTCTGTGTCGTAGACCTTTATCGTCAGCTCATTCCATTCGGGGAGAAGCTTCATGAGGAGGAGCGGGACGTCGAGCACCAGCTCGCGGTAAACGCTCAGAAAGTCCCTGCGGATGAGAACGGCGCCTTCCACGTCCTCCGGCCCTATGGGAGCGCCCAGCTTTTTCCGGGTGACGCCGATTACTGTGTCCATGGCCTCGCCCTCATCGAGGGCGCTCCTTATGTCCATAACCTGTCCCCCGTATTTTTCGGCGATCAGCTTCAGGCCCTCCTCGACCCTTTCGGGAACCCTCAAAAATATTATCGTGCTCTCGACGTGAACCCTCTCCACCGGCAACCCGGCGTTTATCACCCTGCTAAGAACCGCGGGCGCGTGATACCGTATCAGGAAAGCGCTCTTCGGTGGAATGGTCCTCTTCTTCCATTCGTCCGTCACGAAAAGAAGGGTTTCAAACTCATGGCTCCTCCGAATAGCGATCTCCGTCGGAATTTCCTCAGCGCCAAAGAGCTCCGCCATCGCCCTCTTGACCTCCCCTTTCTGCGGGGTTCTGAGAAAGACCACGGAGGGTCCAAACCGCATCAGCCTCATCAGAGACCCCTCCTCAGCTTGTACCCCCTGGCGGTATCGGTTCCGATCGGATAGTCAATCCTCACGACCCTGCCGCTTGGAAGGAAGATGAAGTTGACGCCGAGAACCGCGTTCAATCCCCGGGGGATGGTCTCGAAGTTGTGACCGTAGAGCTTGAAGTCCGCGTCCACATCAATGACATCCTCCCAGGAGTGCCCGAGGGCGAAGGTCCTCCCCTCGATATCCACAACGCTTCCCGGCTCGACGACGCTTTCCCCGAAGTACTTTTTCAGAAGCTCCGGATCGTCTTCGTTGCCCGGGACGACGTAGAGCCGGGCCCCGGAGTCCTTGAGGATCCGCGCCAGCTTCCTGAGTCCCCCCTCGTAAACAGGTTTCAGCTCGGGCCTCCTCTCGAGCTTCACGTTGTCAACCAGATCCCCGGTGTGTATAATAACGTCCGGTCCGTACTCCCCTATGAGCTCCTCGACAAAAGGATACACTCTCTCCGGTGTGTCCCCCAGGTGCATCACGAGGATTTCTCCGGTGTTTTGCCGGAGGTTTCGGAGTTTTCTTCTCCTCAGGAAACCGAGCATGTCCAACACCCATGGAGTTCAACACCAAAGTATATACGCCTTCCGCCAACGTTATTAATCCCAAGGTACAGGGATTCCCGGTGAATGCCATGAAGGTTCTCGTCCTTGGAGCAGGAAACGTTGGAAGAGCGATAGCGTGGGACCTGAGGGATGAATTCGACGTCCACGTGGGGGATCTGAGCGGGGACAGGCTCAGGGCAATTTCCGACTTCGCGACGCCGGTAAGGGTTGATGCTTCCCGGTTCGATGAACTCGTTGAGGTCATGAGGGACTTCGAGCTTGTCGTTGGTGCTCTGCCCGGCAGGTTCGGCTATCAAGCGGTCAGGGCGGCGATAAAGGCCGGAACAGACATGGTTGACGTCTCGTTCATGCCGGAGAACCCCCTCGAGCTAAGGGATGAAGCTGAGAAGGCACAGGTTACAGTTATCTTTGATGCAGGCTTTGCCCCCGGATTGAGCCATATGCTCATGGGCAGGATATGGGGAGAGATGGACGAGCTGAAGGAGGGCTACATCTACGTCGGCGGTCTTCCAAAGGAGCCAAGGCCACCACTTTATTACAGAATTACATGGTCACCTAAAGATCTAATCGAGGAATACACGAGACCCGCGAGGGTGATACGGGACGGTGAGATAAAGGCAGTTGACCCATTCGAGAGAATCGAGCGCGTTGAAGTTCGCGGTCTTGAGTTCGAGGCCTTCGTGAGCGACGGTCTTAGGAGCCTTCTGGAGAGCGTGAGGGCAGAAAAGCTCGAGGAGTGGACGCTCCGCTGGCCGGGCCACCTTGAGAGGATGAAAGTTTTGAGGGAACTCGGCTTCTTCAAGCCGGAGCACGTGGACAAGACGCTCGAGGTGATAACGCCGCTCATGACCTACGAGAGCCCGGACTTCTCGATAATGCAGGTCTTCGGAAGGGGAACCATTGACGGGAAGCCGAAGGAGATAGGCTACCTCCTCTACGACGAGGAGAAAGATGGATTCACCTCGATGGCGCGCGTTACGGGCTTTACCGCGGCCATAGTGGCGAGGCTCGTTGCCGAGCAGAGCTGCATCTACGGGGTAATTCCTCCGGAGATACTGGGCATGAGGATAGACACCTTCACGAGGATAAGCGAGGAACTGGCCGACAGGGGGATAAAGCTGGAGAGGTGGGAGAATGCTTCACCTGGTGATAGCTGATGCCGAGCTTGAACCCGTCCCGGAGTCCATAAGGGACCACCCGGCCGTCGTCAGCTATGCCAAGAGACGGGGCAAGAGGCCGGGGGAGGTGCTCCTCGACAGCACCTACCACCACGCGGCCCTTAGAAAACTCCCCGATGGTGAGAGGCGCGGCAGGCCGGATATCGTTCACATCTGCCTGCTCAACGCGCTTGAGAGCATAGCCAACAAGGAGGGCCTTCTGAGGGTCTACGTTCACACGAGGAACGACGAGGTGATATACATCAAGCCTGAGACGAGGATTCCGAGGAACTACAACCGCTTCGTCGGTTTGATGGAGAGCCTCTTCAAGAACCGCGCCGTTCCAGGTGGCCTTGAGCTTCTCAGGATGGAGGAGAAAACCCTGGAAGAACTCGTCGAGGAGATAGGTTCTGACGGGGTTTTCGTGATGCATGAGACAGGGCGCTTCGTTAAACCCCGGAAATTCGGGAGCGTACTCGCGGGACTGGAAACCCCCGCCGTGATAATTGGGGGCTTTCCGCATGGAGACTTCAGGAGCAAGATCCCATGGAAGCTGGTGAGCATCTACAGGAAGCCTCTTATGGCATGGACGGTTGTCAGCGAGGTGGTTGTCAACTTTGAGGCTGCGGTGCTCTAGTCGGACCCTTACACAACGTTTTTATACATCAAGAACCTGCATTGAAGGGGTGATGCAACGATGAGAAAGGTTAGCGTCCTGATGGCGTTTCTCATAACCGGTTACGTGCTTGGAATATGGAACTTCCTGGTGATGCCCAAATACTACATAACCTTCGGACTCAAGGGCTTTCTGCTGTCGTTGATCCCGATGCTAATCGGCGTGTTCCTGATGTACAGTGAGGCCGAGAGCACCAAGCGGACCCGCTACCTGGTCTACGAGCTGTTCTTTAAGATCGCGCGGACACCGGCGCTTATATTTACCCTGCTCATGTTCCTCCTTATCCTCCTCGGTGTTACCACCTACTATTCAGCCTACAGCCTGGTTTTCATCCTCGGTTCTGGCCAGAGCTACACCCTCCTGTTCGTACTGGCGACGATACTCCTCTCGGCGGTCCTCCTGATGATGGCCAGGGGGAAGACTCTGGAGTTCATCGCAGTTGTTTCCATTCTCTTCGTTGTCTTCGCGCTTCTTGCCGCGTTCCTGATCAGGAACCAGGCTCTCGCCACCGTCACATCACCCCAGGCAGTTCAGTACATGCAGCATGCCGTTTCCTCCATAACCTCCCTGGACCTTCCGCTGACGGTGAGGGGGGTGTTCTATCTGACCGTCTCGACCCTTGTCTCCCTGGGTCTCGGTGCGGGGGTTTACTACGTCATAGGGAGCTTTTCGCCGGAGGACCTTGACTTCAAGAGGGTTCTCGGGGCGGTCGTAGTCCTCCAGATAATCCTCAGCTTTGCCGCCGCCTTCACCGTTGCCTACTCCCTGGGTGCCGCATACCAGGGGTTCCAGAGGGCCTACCAGAACCCCAACATCCCGGCCGAGGAGGCCATGAAGCTCTTTACCAAGTTCACTGAGCTGAAGGAGTACACCACCAACAGCGAGAAGAGTCCGATTGCGTCAATAGAGGTCTTCTACTCGATACCCCAGATACTGAAGGGAAACGTCGCCAGCGATAGAACCCTCATTGTCCTGCTGATGCTATCCCTCTACCTCGCGGGAATGACAACGATAATAGTCCTCATCGAGATGGGAAGTCAGATGCTCGCGGAGGTCATGCAGCTGGGCAGGACCAGTAGTCTCGGACTGGTGTCCCTGCTGGGCATGGTCATAGGTGGTTCCATGGTCGTCGGGGACATCAAGACGATGTTCGTTGTCGTTCCCTTCGCGGTCGGCGCTCTGGTGGCGGCCGCCGAGGCCTATCCGCTGCTCTCTTCGGAGCTGATGGGGAACCGGGGACTCACGGCGGGGGTTATCATCGTTTTGCTGGTAACGGGACTGGCGACGCTTTACTACACCATCTCAACTGGAAATCTGGCCGTTAAGATAGGGGCCTTCCTGGGACTGGTGCTCTTTATACCCGTGCTCATGAACGGCATGCTCCTGAAGTCCCACCGCTGAGACCTCTTCAAAAATTTTTTAAAGTCCCCTCCCAATCGGCTTTAGAACGCTTATAGGAGGTCTGAAAAATGGGAGACAAAACCAAGGTTCAGGTCAGCAAGCTCAAGCCGGGAAGGTACATTCTCATCGATGGGGAACCCTGCAGGATAGCCAACATAACCGTTTCCTCACCGGGCAAGCACGGTTCGGCCAAGGCGAGGATCGAGGCCGTTGGAATCTTCGATGGCAAGGTGAGGAGCATCGTCAAGCCCACCAGCGCCGAGGTTGAGGTTCCGATCATCGACAAGAGAACCGCCCAGGTCATAGCCCTCACCCCCGACACGGTCCAGATAATGGACATGGAGACCTATGAACTCTACGACGTCCCGATCGAGAGTGGAGTGGCCGACGACATCAAGGACCAGCTCAGGGAGGGCATCAACGTCGAGTACTGGGAGACCCTCGGCAGGATAAAGATCATGAAACTCAAGGGCGAGTGAGCCCTCTATTCTATTTTAACTCCCCTTCTGAAACCTTTTAAGGAGTCCCTCAAACCCCGATGAGGTGAGAGTATGGACTTCCTCCACACTTACGAGACGCTCAAGCTGGAGTTCCCCCTCGTCGAACCGGAGGAGGCTGCCTTCACAATCCTCGGTGTACCCTTTGATGGCACCACAAGCTTTAAAGCGGGAGCCAGATTTGGGCCGACGCTTATCAGGCACGCAACTCTCAACCTTGAGAGCTACATTCTGGACTACGGCGTTGACATAGCGGAACTCCCGATAGCCGACATAGGTGACGTCGCCGTTGTCGCAGGTGATCCCCGGAAAACAGCAGACAGGGTCAGGGAGACGATTGAAGAGCTTAAGGGGGCCAACCCAAAGACCATTCCAATACTCCTCGGCGGCGAGCACTCCCAGACCCTAGGGGCGGTCGAGGCGTTGAAACCAAAGAGCTACGTCGTCTTTGATGCACACCTTGATCTGAGGGATTCCTATCAGGACAACCAATTCAACCACGCCTGTGTCGCCAGGAGGATAAGCGAGCTCGGCGTTAGGGAGGCGATGTTCGGGATAAGGAGCGGAACGCGGGAGGAGGTCGAGTACGCTGAGGAGAAAGGCATCCGCTGGGTTCATGCAAGGAACCATAGTTTCAACGCCTTCATAGAGGAGGTCAAAGCCCTCCCAGAGCCGGTTTATCTCTCAATTGATATAGACGTCTTCGACCTCTCGCTCGTTCCCTCGACGGGAACGCCAGAGGCGGGAGGACTGAGATTCTGGGACGTGGTTGGGGCTATCGAGTGGCTTGTCGAGAACAAGAGGATAGCGGGCTTTGACATAATGGAGGTCGCCGGTGAGAGCCTCGGAGATCCCACCGCCCTAACCGGTGCGAAGCTGCTCTTCCACTTCCTGGGGGCGGTGGGTCGGTGACCACCCCCTCCCCCCGGATTTTCCGGGGAAGGGTTTCGCCAGCGAGTATGGGTACTCAAAGCGTCCAACCAGGATCAGTCCGATGACGAATCCGAGCGTCTCCATTGCCAAGTCCTGGACTTTGTTCTTCAGGCTCTCGTAGAGCCATGGCATCGCCGGTTGCATCGCCACCTCGAAGAACTCCCAGAGAACACCGACGAGAATGAGGGCCAGGAAGCTTATTCCAACTATTTTTCCGGTGCTCCAGTTCAGGCCGTAGGTCCGGGAGGATTCCAGGACGACCTCGTTGAAGGTTACCCACGTTACGAGACCGCCGAGGAGATGGCTCGGCACGTCGGCGTACCCCCAGATCCTGTTGTAGAGGTCGAGGTGGAGAAAGGGCACGTTGAGGAACGTTATGTGGGCGGCCATGAAAACCGCGAAGAGCGTGTAAACTCCGTCGTTGTAGAAGGGGCTCACCCAGGGCCAGAACTTCCTGCCCGGATTGGGATAGACGGCCCTCACAAGGTCGGGAACGAAGAGGGAAACCAGGCCCGAGAGGGCCGCCGCCACCTGATCGGCCTTGCCAGACATCACGGCGCTGACAAGACCCAGGAAAACCACAACCCTGGCTCCAAGAAGGATTCCCCTTTCCCACGTCTTCACGAGCCCCCCTCCACTCATCAGGACCATCTGCAGCTGTCCCTTATATACATACCGGGACAGATCTGTGAACTCAGGGGAATGGTACAACGTTCTAAAGACTCCCCTGATGCAGATTTGCCCCCACGAACATTTAAATACTTCTTTTCCCCATCGAGTAGAGGTGAAGGCCATGGACGTTGAAAGCGCCCTTCAGCACTTCCACTCGATGAAGATATCCAACGTAATGTCCGGACCCGGGAGTATACCCGTGGTCACGGACGATACCGACATAATCAGCGTCCTGAAAATCTTGAGAACGAGACACCACGTCTGGGTCGTCAGGGACAGGGAGAGCATGGAACTCGTCGGTATCATCAGATATATGGACGTCATAGATGTTCTTCTTCCGCCGGATGTCCATCGCTTCAAGCTCGGTATGACCAGTAAGCCCATGAAATCCCTGCTGGGAGGGGCCACGACCGCGGGGGACGTTGCCGAGAAGCAGGTGCTCACGATAGGTGGCGAGGAAACGGTCCTGGACGCGCTCATCAAGATGCGCAAGTACCGGGTTCAGGTGCTGGCAGTCGTCGAGGGCGAGAGGCTGGTGGGGGAGATAAGCCTCCGCATACTGATAGACGAACTCCTGAGACTGCTTCGGGTGGGTGGTCCCCAATGGAAACAGTAACATGGTTGCTCTTCGCCCTCGGCATCTCCCTTATACTCGCAAAGATCGGCGACAGCATAATCGAGAGGTACGAGCTCCCCGGCGTCCTCGGAGAGCTCCTGATGGGTATGATCCTCGGCAACCTCGTCTACTTCGGTCTCGTTGCCCCACATTACCTCCCGATAGTCAGCGGGGAGGGATTTGCCACAGATACGACGGCCATAGCAAACTTCCTGGCCAAGCTGGGCATAATCTTCCTGCTCTTCCTCGGTGCCCTTGACACCGATATAGAACAGCTAAAGAAAACCGGTCTCACCGCGACGGTTTCCACCATCATGGGCGTTTTCGTTCCGCTGATTCTCGGCTGGTTTGCTCTGATGGAGCTCGGTTACGACAGCAGGGAGGCCTTTGCCGGCGGCGTTCTCCTCACCGCAACGAGCATTGGATTGACCGTCCGCGTTATGATGGACCTCGGTGTTCTCAAGAGCGAGGTTGGTGCGGCTTCGCTCAGCGCGAGCGTCATGGATGATTTCCTCGGCATCGCCCTCGTCATATTCGCGGTGGGAACCGGAAGCCTCATCGAGCTCAGTCTTAAGATAGTTGCCTTCTTCCTCATAACCGGTGTCATCTGGTGGTACCTCGTTGATTACTACATCAGATTCGCCGAGAGGCTCCACGTCGAGAAGGGCGTCCTGGGGATGGCCCTTGGGATGATGTTCCTCTTCGCGGCTCTCGCTGAGGGCTGGTTCGCAGCGGCCATAGAGGGTGCCTTCATGATGGGCCTTACCCTCTCGAAGCTCCCGGAGGGAAAGCGCCTGATGGACGACGTCAGGGCCATCGGCTACGGTCTGCTCATACCCTTCTTCTTCGTCCACACCGGTGCAATGCTTAACCTCACCGTATTCAAACACAAAGACGCCCTCGTTCTGGCCGCCGTTCTCACGACCGTCGCGATCGTGGGCAAGATCATCGGCAGGGGCTTCGGTGCGTGGATAACGGCATGGGGCCGCGGAAGGGAGTTCCTCTTCACAAGGGAGAACTTCTGGATGTCCCTCCAGATGGGCATAGGCTCGATTCCAAGGACGGAAGTGGCCCTGGTGGACCTCATGGTGGCCATCCACGGCGGGGCGATAAAGCCCGAGCACGCGCCCGAGTTCATAGCGGCCACGCTGATATTCATAACCGTCTCCGTGCTCATAACGCCTCCGCTCCTCAAGTGGGCATTCAAGCGCGAGATAGAGGAAGCCAGGGCGGCGAAGACGGCCCAGAAAGTCGAAAGAATACGGGAAACAAAGGAGAGGATAAGGGAGATAAAGGAGGGCCGATGAAGTTCCCTTTCTAATTTTTCAGCCGAAGAAAGCACCCATCATGTCCATCTGCTCGTCGCTCATGGACTTTACCCTGAACTCCGGCATCTCCCGAATCAGCTCTTGGTACTCCTTCTCCGTTATCTCCTTTGCCTCGCCGTTCTCGACGATGTAGAAAATCCCGTAGTCAGGGTCGCGGTAAGCAACTAGGAACTTCTCGACCTCTATATCGTCAAAGTTCACGAAGATGACGTTTCCGCCGGTGTACGGCCTCTTGCACTTGAAGGGGAAGCTCGAGGAGTTGAGCATCGCATCTCCCAGGACCTGGTTGGCCTTCTCGCCGTTTATCTCGGTCCAGAACGGCCTTCCCTCGAAGTCGCCCTCGACGACTATCAGAAACCTCTGGCCGTCGAGTTCAACTATTGGGGCGCCTTTCTCTTGTAGTATCTTGAACAGCTCGCCGATCGTCTCGGCGTTCCTGAGGGAAGCAACGAACCCTTCAACCTTCATGTCCTTCACCGGGGAAGGTTTGATTGAGAACTATAAAAGCTTAAGCTTTTTTAGGTGGAATCCAAAGTTAACCGGGATAAAATGGAAACGTGGGGAAGGAGATACATAAAGAAGTGGGGCATAGTAATAGGGTTCTCCATCCTGGCGGGACTTGTTGGGGGAGCCGGTGCCATAGCCTTCAGACTGCTTATAGCTGGTACTCATCACCTCTTCTTTGACCTGATTCTCCCGGAGATCTCCTACGAAGTCGGCGGCTTCAACGCGGGCTACATTTTCCTCCCGGCCCTCGGGGCCCTGATCGTCGCGCTGATGATAAGAAACGAGCCCGACATAAGGGGAAACGGCATCCCGGAGGTGATAGAGGCGGTCATATTCAAAGGGGGCAACATACCCGGTAGGTTCGCGATCCTCAAGACCCTCGCGACATCGATAACGATAGGCTCTGGCGGAAGCGTCGGAAGGGAGGGCCCGATAGGGTTCATCGGCGCGGCGCTGACCTCGATCCTCGCCAGGTGGTTCGGGCTTTCCAGGGAGATGAGGAAGCTCCTCGTCACGTGCGGCCTCGCGGCCGGAATAGCGGGGACCTTCAACACTCCCCTCGCGGGGGCCATGTTCGCCCTTGAGGTGGTTTACATGGGGGCTTTCTCGATAAACCTCGTTCCCATCTTCATAGCCGCGGTCACCGGCAACGCCGTAACTCTCGCAGTCCTGAGGAACGCCTTCGAGATCGAGATCCCCGGTGGGATAGGGCACACCCTTCCCGAGTTGCCCTTCTTCTTCCTCCTGGGCCTGTTGCTCGGAATAATGGCAGCCTTTTATGCACTCTTCCTTTACTGGCTTACGGATCGGTTCACAGGGTCCAGGATCCCCGAACTCTGGAAGCCAGTCGTGGGGGGTCTGGGCGTTGGCTTCCTAGGGATGCTCTTTCCCGCGTACGGGATCTTCGGCATAGGATACGAGGGCATGAGGATGGCCTTCTACGGGGAGCTCGCAATCGGGATGATGATAATCCTCGGGCTCGTGAAGATGATCGCCACCGCTCTGACCATAGGATCCGGCCAGAGTGGCGGCGTCTTCGCCCCCAGCCTTTACATAGGGACCATGTTTGGAGCGGCTTTCGGGGGGATCGTTGGAGCCCTCATGCCCTCGCTGGGTGCCAACCCTACGGTCTACGCTCTCGCGGGAATGGCGGCCTTCTTCAGCGGCATGACCCAGGCGCCGCTGACCCAGATACTCATGGTTACCGAACTCACGAGAAGCTACGCCGTCCTGCCGGCGGTTATGACGTCGGCGACGATGGGTTTCCTGACCGCGAGGTTCTTCCTCAGGGGGGAGTCAATCTACACCCTCAAGCTCCTGCGGAAGGGCTACCGCATCAAGACCGGAAAACCGGTCATCCTGGAGACCATCTCCGTGGGCGAGATAATGACAAGGGATCCTGTCTACGTCACCGAGGACATGACACTCTTCGAGGTGGAGCACCTAATAGCGGAGACGGGCCACGACTGCTTCCCCGTCGTCAACGAGAACCTTGAAGTCGTCGGGATAATAGGGGTCAAGGACATCCTCAAAAGAACGAGCTCTGTAAAGAGGCTGAGGGTAAAGCGCTTCCTCAGGAGGGCTTACGGCATCACCTATCCCCATGAAACGGCGCAGGATGCCCTCGAAAAGCTAATGGTCTACAACCAGAATCTCCTGCCGGTCGTCGAGAGTCCGAAAAACAGAAAACTGGTTGGAGTGGTGACAAAAAAGGACATATACCGCGCCTACTACCGCGGTCTTGAGAGCATGTACATAGACTGAGGTGTTCGAATGCTGGTCGATGCTGACCTCCACATTCACTCCCGCTACTCCAAAGCGGTTTCAAAGGCCATGACCATACCCAACCTAGCGGAAAACGCGCGCTTCAAGGGTCTCGGTCTCGTTGGGACGGGGGATATCCTAAACCCAAAGTGGGAGGGAGAACTCCTCAGGTACGCCCGAAAGGTTGACGAGGGGACCTACGAGCGCAACGGTATCAGGTTCCTCCTAACAACAGAAGTCGAGGAC
>NZ_JALUYR010000107.1 GCF_027012695.1 Thermococcus sp. | reverse complement strand
CCCCCAGACCTCATTCTGCCAGCTCGAATCTCACAACCGTCTCGTAAATCGGTCCCTTGGGAGTTAGCGTGCTCTTTTTCAGTTCTATCGCGTTAACTTCGAACTCACCGAAGTCCTCGTTGGCGAGGTCTTTTAACGCCATGGCCAGCTCAAGCTTATCCCTCACGAACTTAATCCTGCCGATGGTGATGTGCGCCACGAAATCCTTGTCCTTCTTGAAGCCCAAGCGACGCATCTCCCTTTCCACATCAGTCGCTATAGCCCTGATACCCTCGTCGTTCTCTATCCCGGCCCATATCACTCTCACGTAGTTCGGGTTCGGGAAGACGCCCATGCCCTTAACACGAACTCGGTGTTTTCTGTGCCTTTTCGCTATCTCTTTCAAGGCTCTCTTTACCTCTTCAGCTAGGGCCTCGTCAATCTCGCCGAGGAACTTCAGCGTCACATGGAAGTTCTCCCGCTCGACGAACTTTATTTTGGCGGATTTGGTACCTATCCTCTCCTGCGCTCTGAGAAGGCTGTCGCGAACCTCGTCACTGACGTCGATGGCTATGAACGCCCTCATACCACCACCGGGAAAAGTTTGATGGAAAGGTTAAAGGGGTTTCGAGTCCCCTCGAAGTAAAATAAAAGTAAACGTTGCCGGCTTCAATCATCAACTTCCACGTACAAACCAACAGGAACGTTCACGTCCTCATAACTGGTGCCATACCAGTGGTGTACCGGGATTCTGACTTTATATTTACTTTCCATGGCATAGAACGTTACCTGACTATCGGGTCCCTTGTTTTTGAGGTGTCCCAGCATTACATAACTGGCATAATCTCCGGTGCTGAAACCTATTGTAATGGCGTCAAACCAGTCTGGGAGGGCTCCACCACTTAAACCCTTTAAAATAGCCCCAACTGGAACACCAACGCCAAAGCTATGTCCGTCGCTTCCTGCGTATATCTTGCCATAAAATTCGGATATGGATATTGGAGCATTAATGTTTCCGCTAATGCCTTCCGATTTCTTCATCCATTCACTGGGAAAGTTATAACGGGGCATTCCCAGGCTGTGACCGCTTTTTATATGCTTAACTGTTCCATATCTGTCGATTGTGAACCTGTCAATTTTCGCAAAGTACCTCTCGTTCCCGGTTTCAAAACAGCCCAGTCCCGTATAGCAGGAGTATTCCTTTTGATGTATGTAATGAACGGTTCCCTTAATCCATACATAACCCCAGGAGTACTCTTTGGGCACTGTTATATCGTCTCCTCCGGCGTAGTAGTCCGTTATGGATCTTCCCAGAACTTTCACTGTCATCGAACTTGGGTCAAATTTCACTTTCTTAGAAATCTGGTCTCCAAACGCCACAGTAACATCGGGTCCCCAGTATTTCTGAACCTCTGCGGCAATATCAACCGTTCCGAAAACATCACTCCAGGCCAGGTTATGGATTATTAAGACGGGTATTTCCACGTTGTTATAAGAATTTTCTCCGCCTCTGACTGTTCTCCATTCGTACCAGTGCCCGCTGACGAGGGGTTTTATATTTTTACCTCCTGTCTTCGCGGTGGTTGTTTCCTCTTTAATTCTTTTAACTGTGGCATTCATTAGATTTATCCTCAACTTAACGCTCTCGGGGAGGGTAGCTTCGCCCACTTTAGTTTCAAAGCTTTCTGGAGGTAAAGTGTAAACTTTCCCGTCTTTCACAACCCATAAGTCAATCCCGATGAAAGCCGTTTTCGATCCTATTTTTTTCGCAATCTCCCTGGCCCGGTTTAAGGATGGGGCGGATATCCGTATTGTGTTGCCGGAGAATATGAAGCTTCTTTCAAGTGTGCCCCCCTGCAATGTTTTTATGCTGCCCTTCTCGTCAAAAGTCCACACCGTGTAGTATACCTTGCCGTAATCCGTCAAAGCTTTTCCATTCTCGTCTAGTAGAGTTACCCTGGCGCCCCCTAGGGGCGTTGCCTGGATGTAACCTATGGAAAAAATCAAAATTGCAACGACCAGAATGAAAAGCAAGATTTTTCGCTTCATATGAGTTCCCTCCCTAAGTTTTATATTATTACATGAGCAGCTTATCCTTATAAATTTTTCCTTTTACTCTGAGTAAAAATTCTTCCTTTTTTTTTCGAGTATAAATTCGTTCGGAGTTGCGTTTTTTCTGTGGAATGAATCAAAAGAAACCTGAGTAAAAAGTTGCATGGCGATGCAGAGAAAGTGCATAGGCAAAAAACTCACTCCCTCACGACAACGGGGAACTCCTCCCAGGGGAAGACGACCCACTTGTCGGTCCTGAAAACGTAGAAGTCGGGAACGACCTTCGTCCAGGGCTTCATGCTGAGGCATGCCACTTTAACCTCGCTCGCTCCTGCATTCTTGACATCCTCGATGACGACCTCGAGGGTCTTCCCGGTGTCGCTGACGTCGTCCACTATGAGAACCCTCTTTCCTTCAAGCGACCCGTGGAGGGGTATTGTTATTACAGGCCTCTCCATCTTCTTCTCCACATCCTTGTAGAACTTAACGTCAATGACCTTGAGCTCCAGGTCACCAAGGATGTGGCTTAGCATTACAGCAGGAACGAGGCCCCCCCTGGCGATTCCAACCACAACATCCGGCCTGAAGTGTTTCCTGATCTCCCCGGCCAGGGAGAAAACCGCCCTGTCAACCTGCCACCAGGTGAGGTAAACCCTGTCCATGTCAACACCTCCGAATAGCGTGAGTTCTATGCCCAGCACTTAAGCTTTGGGTGATTGGTTGAAGTTAAAAGAAACGCCTTAAAAAACCTATTTTGGCAGAAAAATGTTAAAAA
>NZ_JALUYR010000106.1 GCF_027012695.1 Thermococcus sp. | reverse complement strand
TAAACCCTGTCCATGTCAACACCTCCGAATAGCGTGAGTTCTATGCCCAGCACTTAAGCTTTGGGTGATTGGTTGAAGTTAAAAGAAACGCCTTAAAAAACCTATTTTGGCAGAAAAATGTTAAAAAGGTCGGAGGGAGGAAAAGCTCAACTGATGACGCACTTGCTCCAGCCGCAGCGCGGGCAGGTGGCGCAGCCGCTCTCCATCCTCAGCTCCACGAGTTCGCCGTCCTTCTCGTAGCAAACCGGGCAGTAGGCAACGCCGAGGAGCTCTTTAATCTTCTCCTCCGTGATTTCCGGCTTCTCCGTGGGGTGGTGTCCGTGAACGGGTTTCGGTGCCGGGACGGGGGAGACCGAGAAGGTCAGCCCTCCGGACGGGGACTCCTTCTTCCCGTTGGTGCCGTTGGGTATTGCCTCAACGTTGATGAAGCGCGCCAGCCATGGCTCGGCCTCGACGATGGCCTTGAGCCGCTCGACTGCATAGGCACTCGGCCTCGCCTTGACGCGCTGCCTCTTCTCGCCCTCGACGCTGTAGACCTGAACGCTGAGAGAACCGTCGCGGTAGACGGTTACGCCCTTACAGCCGAGCTTGTACGCCAAGAGGTAAGCGGCCTTAACGTCCTCGACGGTCGCGTCGTTCGGCATGTTTATCGTCTTGCTCGCGCTGTCGGTGAGCCAGAGCTGTATGTTCGCCTGAGCGAGGATGTGGTCGAGCCAGTGGACGTCCATCGAGGTAACGAAAACCCTCTGCACATCCTCAGGAATTTCTTCCAGTCCCTGTATGCTTCCGTAGTTGTCACTTATCTTCTTTAGGAGTTGCTCGCTCCAGAGACCGCGCTTCTTAAGTTCGGCCTCAAAAACAGGGTCAACGTAGTAGAATTCCCCAACGGTTACGCTCTTCTTGTAAACGAGGGCAAATATCGGCTCGATTCCGCTGGAGGTGTCGGCTATCATCGAAACCGAGCCTGTCGGCGGGCAGGTGGTGACCATACCGTTCCTAACGCCGTACCCCCTGATTTCCTCGACGAGCTCGTCCCAGGGCAGGTTCCATATCTCCCTGTGGTAGAAGCCCTCAACCGGCAGCTCACCGTCTTTGTATCTGGTCTTCTCGTAGAGCGGGAAGCTTCCCCTTTCCTTAGCGGTCTCGACGCTCTGTTTGTAGGCGTAGAACGTCAGATACTCGGTGGCCTTTCTCATGAATGCGAAGCCTTCCTCGCTGTTGTAGGGAATGCCCAGCTTGAAGAGGGCATCGGCAAGGCCCATCATTCCGACGCCTATTCTCCTGGTGAGCTTTGTATTACGGTCTATTTCAGGTAGCGGGAAGCGGTTGACGTCGATGGCGTTGTCGAGGTACTTGGCGACCTTCTGAATAACGTACGCATACCCGTCCCAGTCGAAGTAGGGTTTGCCCTCATCGTCATACTTTACGAACTTTGCAAGGTTTATGCTCGCTAGATTGCAGGATTCGTACTCGTAGAGGGGCTCTTCTCCGCAGTTGTGGCTTAGGAAGCCGTTGCTTATGTAGGAGTGGTGCCCAGGAACCGTGAAATCGTAGACGAGTCTTTTGCCGATGTTTTCAACACTTTCGACTGTAACAATGGGTTCGTCTACTTTCGTCTTCTTCAGGCTAAGCTTCTTCATCTTGTAGCCTTCGAATCCTATCCTCTCCGCGAAGAGCTTTCTGCTGTAGTTCGCTATGACGAGCTCGTGGTAACCTTCACTGTGGTATGTCCTCTCCTCTCCCTCTTTGGTTGTGTATTTGAACTCACTCTCGTAAGGCCTGTCGTAGAGCTTTGACAGTATGCCGAATAGCAGTAGGAGGTCTTGGACCTCCCTCAGTAACTCCCTGTCCTTGGAGGTGAGTCTTATGGCCTCGTCGTTGTCAACGTAGCCATCGGCGCTGAAGAGACCGCGGAGGAATGAGGCTATTTCCGCTGGCTTTAGTCTGAAAACAGCCTCTGGCACACGCTTCTCGTTGGTTTTTACAATGCTCTCAAGCCATTTGTATGCTTTTCCCCTGACACCGAGTTTAATCTGATTGCCGTAGCGGTGAGGCTCAGCTTTAATGTCGAAGTGTTTTGCAAGTGTTTCCCTTATCTTCCACGCTATCTCCTCTTCCTTCTCTGCGTTGAAGTAGAACCAGGCTCTCTTGTCGTTCACATTGAGGTATCCATCTCCGATGAACCAGCCAAGAACAAAAGCTAGGTCCTCCCCAATGCTTTCACTACCAAACTCGTCTTCGATTTCGAACCTTGGTAGGATTATCTTATCTCCCGGCTTCAGGTCTTTTACCTCTTTCCATCCATCGGGAGTCATTAGCCTGTGGTCGAGCGTTGCGGTTATCTCGTACCCCTCCTTTGTCCTCACGCGGGCTACTTCCTTCAGACCAACCTTCCATACGTAGGCCGGAACTGAAACGGGGTCTGCAACCTCAACTGTGTTTCCATGGACGGTCTCATACTTTATTTCCTTCTCTCCAGGGAGTAAGACTTCAATGTAATAGGCGTACGGTTCTCCTCCTTCTGTAATTCCCTCAACCGCCACTGCTTCTTTCTTTCCGCGTTCCTTTGCAAGCGTGAATAACTCTTCAGCTTTGATGTATCCCTCCGGGGTCAAAACCCTGGTCTCTCCCACAACACAGGGATTGGTGGCCCTTATGGGACCGCCCTTTGCTTCCGTCAGAACGTTCCTCCTGTTGATGACGTCGAAGAATATAACACCAGGATCTGCCTTGCTCCAGGCCATGAAGGCCAACTCCTCGAAGAGGCTCTTGGGGTCTATTTCCTTGACCTTCTCGCCGGTCCTCGGGTTAACGAGGGGATAGCGCTTGCCCTCCTTTAGGGCCTCCCAGAAGTCCTCCCAGATGCCGACGCTTATGTTGAAGTTGCTCAGCACGTTGGTTCCGGTGTTTCTCTCCTTCGCGTGTATGAACTTCTCTATATCAGGATGCCAGACCTCGAGGATTCCCATGTTCGCTCCTCTTCTCACGCCACCCTGCTTTATGACGTCGCTGACGGCATCTATGAGGTGCATAAAACTGACGGGTCCACTCGCCGCGCCGGCCGTTGAACCGACGAAATCGCCCTCCGGACGGAGTTTTGAGAAATTGAGCCCAGTACCCCCTCCGCTCTTCTGTATCATGGCCACATCATGTGCTGCTTTCATTATGCTCTCCATGTCGTCCTCTATCGGCACAACGAAGCACGCTGAAAGCATTCCCAAAGGCCTTCCAGAGTTTATTAGCGCTGGTGTGTTTGGCATGAAGATTTGGCCGGTCATCAGCCTGAAGTACTCCTCGATCTCGCCCTCGTATTTATCGAAGGCGCCGTTCTCCAGCATCTTTACAATCTCGTCTATGGAGACCTTCATCTGGCCCTTTTCAGCGAGCTCGCGGTAGAGGTTGAGGAGCCTCTCAAAGTGCCATTTGTTGAGCTTGAACCTGCCGATCGAGAGCTTTCCGTCGTACTCGTCGAGCCTTGAGAGGTATTTCTCGATGCCCTTCGGATCGGCCGTATGCCCGCCGTTTTTGTCAAAAACCCTCTCGTCGTAAAGCAGGTCCGGGATGACTGCAAGCGTTGAGACGCGCTCGTAAAGCTCGCGCGGACTCTCGACTATCTCGCCCTTCTCGTTCCTTATGAGATAACGGGAAGCCAGAACGCGGAGGGCGTTAATGGAGAAACGCTTGTCAATCTCGTCGAGCTTGTCCTTGTTAAGGATTTTCTTCTTCTCCTCCCTTATCTCGGCCTTCCTCTTGCGGTAGAGGATGTAAGCTTTAGCCACGTCGAAGAGACCCGCGCGCATGAGCTCGAGCTCGACTATATCCTGGATGTTCTCGATGTTCGGGATTTGACCGTCGTAGAGCTCGTTAACCCTTCTGACGACCCTTCTAACGACCCTGTTGAGAAGTTTTTCGTCGTGGATTCCTACTTCTAGCATTGCCCTCTGTATAGCCCACCTTATACGCTCCTTATCAAAGGGGACAATTCTGCCATCCCTTTTCATCACTTTTTCAACGGCCATATAAACACCTCTGTCGAAGTAATGCACATATCCATGTGCATTGGTATGATTAACAGCAGGGCGAGATATGGACTGGGGGTAAATATATCTTGTCCCCGTCGGATTTGCCGGGATGACGAAATTATTTCTCTCGATCTGACCCTTTAGGGCTGGAGTAGAAAAAGGAGATGTCGGATAATTTGTCCACCTCAGAGGCCCTCGTAGATCAGCTTGAGCCGGTAGCCGTGTTTCAGCTCTTCCCCCGCCATCATCCGGAAAATCTGGCTGAGGGGACCTTCGAGAAGTGTCGAAAGCCTCGTGTAGAGCTCATAGGCGTGCTTCTCCCTCACCAGCGCCTCCAGAACCAGCGCCTCCAGGGTTTCCGGCCTGGCCCTGACGTCGCCGAGCATTGGCTCTATGGAGAGGGATTCAAGGTAGTCTATGACGGCCGTGTCCTCCAGGGCTCGGTTCGAGAGCATGTCCTCAAGGGTTCTCCTGTGCCTGAGCTCTTCCTCCGCCATAAGCTGGAACGTCTCCACCAGCTCCGGTCTCTCGAAGGTGGCGAAGGTTTCGCCCAGCTTGTGGAGGTTGTAGAGCTCGTTCTCTTGGTGTATCAGCCGCTCAAGGAGTTCCCGGATGTTCATTCCCCTCACCCAGCTTCGTTCTGAGGTAATCCAGCAGCTCCCGCACGCTTGGGAGGACCAGGTCTGGCTTTACGGGGCTTTCCCCAATGTCATCGAGGTTGCTCACTCCGGTCAGGACCATTATCGCTTTCATTCCGAAGCGCTTTGCGAAGGCTATGTCCGTGTCCAGCCTGTCGCCCACCATCCAGATCTCGTCGAAGGGTCCTATCCTTTTCAGTCTTTCCACGGCAACCTCATAGGCCGGTTCGTTGGGCTTGCCTATTATCAGCGGTTCAACGTCCGTGGATGCCTTCAGGGCGGCGATTATCGCTCCCGCGCCGGGGTATAGTCCCTCCTCCGCCGGATAGGTAGTGTCGGGGTTCGTGCCTATAAAGCGCGCCCCGTTCCTTATCGCCAGCGTTCCGTACTTGAGCTTCTCGTAGGTTAGGGCCGGATCGAGGCCGACGACGACGTATTTGACCTCCTTCCAACCGCCAGTTCCGGTTTCTTCAAGGGCGAGAACGCTCCATCCAAGGCGCTTCATTTCCCTCCAAAGACCCTCGCCACCGATGACGAAGACCTTTCCGGGTTCGAAGTGTTTCTCCATGTAGAGCCTCGTTGCCAGGCCGGAGGTGATTATTCTCTCTTCCGGAACGTTGATGCCCATCGAGAGGAGCTTTTCCCGGTACATGGCTGGATCCCGGGTGGAGTTGTTGGTGAGGAAGATGAAGGGGATTCCCCTTTCCTTTAGGAACTCCACAAGCTCTCCCGCACCCTCGATGGGCTCGTTTCCGCGGTAGATAACACCATCCATGTCGAAGATCAGGGCAATTCGTTTCATGGATAAAACCAAGAAGCGGGGGTTTAAAAGCTAAACCCCTATTCCCCCCTCTGGATCTTGGCGTGCCCCCCCACCAGGCTCTTCCTCAGTTCTAGGTTCCTTATCTCGCACTTCTCGTCTATTATCGAGCGCCATATTGTCGAGTTTCTTATCACAGTGCCCCTGAATATGATGGAGTCGCTTATGTCCGAGTTCTCTATGACGCAGTCCTCCCCTATGTAGGCGTAGGGGCCTATCATCGATCTTCCCAGGATCTTTGCGCCCCGCTTTATGACCACCGGAGGGATTATCTTGGCATAGGGACTTATCTGGATTTCCTCTACATGACTCTCCTTCATGAGGGTTCTCAGCGCCTCGAGGTAGCTGTCGGCACTCCCTATGTCGTACCAGTAGTCTGAGAAGGGGTACGCCTCTATCTCCTCTCCCTTCTCGAGGAGCCACTGGATGAAGTATCCGGGGGAATCCCGGTTGCCCTCGGACAGGTACTCGTCTATGCGCGCCATTACCTCCCGGGGAAAGACGTAGACGCCCGTGCTGACGAGGGTGGAGCTCGGGTTGAGGGGTTTCTCCTCGAAGGACACCACCCTTCTCCCCTCGATTTCCACAACTCCGTAGCGTTTCGCCAGTTCCGGATCCCCAACGTCGTAAACCGCTATCAGCGTTCTTCCTCCGTAGTTTGCCACGAAATCCGCCAGCCTGAAGGAGAAGAGATTGTCCCCGGCTATGACGAGGTAATCATCGAGACCGAGTTCATCTACCGCTTTCTTCATCGCCCCTATCGTGCCGAGTTTCTCCTCCTCGTGCAGTGTGTCTTCCACCAGCAGAGTTACGCCGTACTTCTCGGCGTAGGGCCTGAAGTGGGCCTCGAAGAAGCGATTGGTGGAGATATAGGTTTCTATCCCCAGCTCCCCCACGTTCTCCATGATGTAGTCGAGTATCACCCTGTCCCCAACCGGCAGGAGGGCCTTTGGGTTGTCCTTCGTTATCGGCCAGAGTCTCGTCGCGTATCCCCCGGCCATTATCAGGGCCTTCATTTATCCCACCCCTTTGAGCGTTTTACGGATGTGATTCAAAAATTCTTCAATATTCCGAACGTCTTCAGTTATAATGCGATATATCATGCCATCATCCACGTCCCAGTATATGTGAACCAGCCTGTTTCTGAAACGGGCCATCAGGGCAAGGCGGTGGGCCAGCCGCTCACCTATAATGCCGTTCTCTTTGAGGATCCTGAAGAAGTCCGCGTAGTCTTGGGGGAGTCTAAGCTTGTTCTTTGATATCAGATGGTATGCGATGTCAATACACGCCTCGATGGCGACCAGCAGGTTGTATTTGGCACTCGATACGTAGTGTTTATTCCTCAGGAACTCCTCCTCATCCAATGTTCCGAGCTCATTCAGTATACTGAGTGCCTTTTGCGCCTCCTCCATCAGTCTGCTAACCTCCCCCTGTCATATTCCAAGGCCTTCCTCCTGTATAGCTCAAGGTAGTATGACTGACCTCCTCCCCGCCCTAAAGGGCGAGGCTTTCAAAAGAAAAAAGTAATCGTGGTACTCGGCCATTGTTTTCTCCTCGAACCTGCACCTTGTTTTCTCGTCCTTTGAAAACAGGAGCTCGCCACCGATTGCCCTGAACCTGAAGGTGACCGGAGCATCGTTCAGAACCCTGACGTCTACGGGGAAGCCTGTGAGCCTGGTGAGTCCCTCCTCCAGCTCCATTTCGTAAAACCTTTCGGGTGCCGTTTTAATGTAAATCGCTACGTCAATGTCCCTAAAGGGTTCGTTCTCAATGAAAGAGCCGTGGATGTAGGCGAACAGTATCTCGTCTCTCCCCATAAGCGACTCCCTGAGTTTTGACTTTGTTGTCTCCTTTTGCTCTCTGGGGAGCTCGTAGATTTTAATCATGATTTCAAATCCACAGCAAGAGTAAAAAGCTTTTCCCTAAAGTCTAAGAGCATGGCCCCATGGTATGTCCGGTGGTACCAATGAAGGTTCTCTTTACAGGGGGCGCTGGCTTCATAGGCTCACACCTCGTCGACAGACTGATAGATTCTGGCTGGGAAGTTAAGGTTCTCGACGACCTGAGCGCTGGCAGTCTGGAGAACATCAAGTGATGGCTCAAACATGAGCGTTTTGAGTTCATAGAGGGGAACAGGAGGGACCTTGGAATAGTCAAGAAGGCCGTTGATGGCGTGGACGTAGTTTTCTACCTCGCGGCCAACCCAGAGGTTAGAATCGGCTCCCAGAGCCCGGAGCTTCTGTACGATCTGTACGAAACGAACGTCCTCATAACCTACAACCTCCTCAACGCGATGAGAGAATCCGGCACCCAACACCTGGTCTCCACAAGCTCCTCGCCGTTCTTCGTGCGGAGGTTATCCCCACGCCGAGAATTACGCCCCACTCGAGCCGATAAGTGTCTATGGCGGGGCGAAGTTAACGGCTGAGGCTTTGATAAGTGGCTACGCCCACACCTTCGGCTTCAGGGCCTTAATCTTCCGCCTGGCCAACATAATAGGCGAGCGCTCCAACCACGACATCATCTACGACTTCATCAACAAGCTTCGCAGAAACCCTGAGGGGCTCGAGATACTAGGGATGGAACCCAGAGGAAGAGCTATCTCTACGTGAGTGACACGGTTGAGGGGATGGTGCATATCTTCAAGCACTTCAGGGAGGAAGGTAAAACCGTTGACTTCTACAACCTCGGCAACGACGACTGGATAAAGGGAGATAGCGGAGATAGGGGGCGAGGGGATGGACCTAAAGCCGGAGTTCCACTTTACCGGTGGCGTTG
>NZ_JALUYR010000105.1 GCF_027012695.1 Thermococcus sp. | reverse complement strand
TCAGGGAGGAAGGTAAAACCGTTGACTTCTACAACCTCGGCAACGACGACTGGATAAAGGGAGATAGCGGAGATAGGGGGCGAGGGGATGGACCTAAAGCCGGAGTTCCACTTTACCGGTGGCGTTGACGGTGGTAGAGGCTGGAAAGGAGATGTAAAACTAATGCGCCTGAGCATAGAGAAAGCCAAGAAAACTGGCTGGAAACCGAAGCTGAACAGCCACGAGGCCATCAGGAGAACCGTCAGGGAGCTCTCCGGGACGGCTTGAGCTTTCATCCATTTTTCGGCTATTTTATCACCTCATATACCTTTCTGGCCACTATGAACGCAAACGCCAGGAGGAGAAGATAGGCCGAGAGCTTGAGTGAGTCCTTCACGTCCTTTGGAAGGTAGAACTCGCCGATCTCGAGGACTATCAGTATGCCGATGAGGGCTATCGTGAGGAATATCCCTGGAGAGGAACTGAGTATCGCGGAAAGTACGAGCCAGATTGCCAGAAACAGGATCAGGTTTTCTCTCACAGCCATTTTTCTATACCCCCGAGGGGCTTCAGAACGATCTTCCAGTGGCCCCTAACCCTCTCGGCGGATTCTACCCCCATAATCTCGTCCCGTCCCATCGCCACGCCCAGGAGCATGGCCGAGACAATCGGATCCGCGTAGAAGGGCCCGTCGCACAGGGGGCTGACGAAGACCTCCACCTCCCCGCTCTCGCCCTCAAAGGCCTCCCCCGAGCCGATCCCGAGTCCACTGAGAACCGAGGAAACAACGGAGGATGCATAACCAACTCCCGTTCCCCCCAGCTCTCCGACGTTTTCGAGGGCGTATTCAACGATCCCCCATCCCGGGGGAGGGCTCAGAAGCAGGCCGCTTTCCTCGGGCGTTCCGGTTATGAGAACCCTTCCCCTGGAGAATTTTCCCGGTCTGGGAATCGGGTTCTCGCTTTCCGGGATGAAGATGCCGCCTTCCGGGAGGTTTTCGTAGGGAGGTATCACAAGGGGTTTCTCTTTGAGGTTTAACTCCCTCCTGAGGTTCTCCAGAAAGCCGCAGAGGTTCGTACAGGTCAGGGGCAGGGTTTTCCTGTCCACGTAGCCCCTGGAGGGCATCGTGGCAAGAACAAGGCCGAGGATGATGGTTCCGATTCCCAGGTTGACTAGGGCCGTCTCTCCCCTCGTACCCCCGTAGTACCAGAGGGTTATTCCAGCGACGGCGATTATACCACCCCAGAGGCGCCCCATTTCAACACCGCCAACGAATAAACTTAAAAGGTTTTTATGCCTTATGGGTCTGATAGCCATGAGGCGGGTTCTGGTTCTAATAATCCTCGCTCTAATCCTCGGTTCCCTCCCCGTGAGTTCGGCTAAGGGCGTTCCGGAGCCGGAGAGGAGGGACGTCTTTCTGTACCAGTACTTCTCCCGGGTCCTGGTGAGGCTGGACTACTCGCTCCGCTATGCTCTCGTGGGCGATAACTACTCCCTCCAGCTGGCCAACCTGACCCTGGGGGAACTCCAGCTGATAATGGATGAGAGTCTCTACTATCGGGAGCGGGGTGTGAACGCGACCGTTATGGAGGTTATACCCCCCTTCTACGATCTGGCGAGCGAGACGGTGATCCTCGTTCGGCTCCTTCTCGAGTTCCGTGAAAACCCCACTCCGGCTCTCGCCTCGGGCATACTCACGACCGTTGGGGAGATGGAGAGAACCCTCGATTCCATTGATCTGATGAAGCTCAGGAACGGAACGAAGGTCCTGACTTTCAACACGGCCCGGCTGAGGCTTCGTCTCGAGGAGATTCGAAAACTCATTTCGGAGGTTCCCGGCGAGCCGGAGGGCTTTGTTCTGGGGGTCTCTGATCGGAGTCCAATCCTGAACCAGACCGTTACTATCTTCGGTTCCTGCCCCGGCAACTCCTCCGTTACGGTCGTCGTGGAGGGTATTAACTCCACTCACCTCATTCTCGTGTATCCCAAAAATGGCCTTTTCTCGACCGGGTACCGCTTTGAAAGACCCGGAAACTACACGGTTTACGCCGTTCAGGGAGAGGAGCGGTCGAACAGCGTTCGCGTAACCGCGAGGAAGATACCCAGCCTCTTCGTGGTGAGCGACCTCTACACCTCCTTCCTGAACGGTACTGTGAACCTCTCGGGAAGGCTGGTTGACCACTACGGCAATCCCCTCGCCGGCAGGAGGATAACGGTTGGCAACGCCACACTGCTCACGGGATCCGATGGCGGTTTCTGGAGGGTGTACTTCTCCCCCGTCGCGACCAGCTTTCGGGTCCTCCTGCGGTTCAACGGCGACAGTATTCACGCCGGGACGGCGAGAAAGGTGACGGTAAAGTTCGAGAGGTACCCCGTCTCAATAACCCTCGAGGGGCCTCAGGAGGTTGTACTCGGGAAGGCCGCGACCTTCACCGGAACCGTTGAGCCATCCCTTCCCGTAGAGGTCTACGTGAACGGGACCAGATACGCAACGCTGACCCCTGAAAACGGTACCTTCTCCTTCAGGCTAAGGCCCAACGGGACGGGGGAGTTTGAGGTTTACGCCGCCTTTCCTGGAAACGAAAGATATGAGAAAGCCCGGTCCAACGTGGTGGTTTTGAAGGTTATTCCTCCTGAGGACAGAACGCTGAGGTACGTGGCGATAGGCCTGCTCTCCCTGCTGCTGGTTGCATTCGCTGTCCTCGGAACCCGCGGAGCACGTGGCGGGAAAACGTCCTCTCCCCAGGAGGTGATCGTGGAGAGATCCCCATCAGGAGGGGAGATTGTACCCGAGATACCCGGGGACGTCGGTGAGGCCTACGATCTTCTCAGAAGGAGGCTCAGGGATGCCATGGGGATAGGCGAGAGTCTGACGCCGAGGGAGGTTCTGAAGGTCCTGGCCGACTGGGAGCTCTATCCCCGGCTGGAAACCGTTACCAAACTCCACGAGAAGGCGGTTTACGGGGGAATGCCCCTGAGTGATGAGGAAATGGAGAGTTTCATGAAGGCTATGGAGAAGCTCCTGAGGGGTGTGGAGGCATGAACAAGACCGTGAAATACCTCGTGCTGCTCCTCATGATATTCGCCTTCATCACGATGCCCCTGACAGTCCCGATCTTTAAGAGCTCCGCCCAGTACAGCGTCTTCAACGGGGACTGGGACGGGACGTCGAGGTTCGCCAAACTGGTTTATCTGAAGGGAAAGACGATCGTCCCGGTCTTCGAGTCCTTTGACTTAGCAAACGTCAGCGTCTTCAACGGGGTTCTCCTCGTGATCGGCCCGAACATGACCTTCACCGGCGATGAAGTGGAGCAGATAAGACTCTTCCTTGAGAGGGGCAACACCCTCTTCATAGCCGACGACTTCGGGACGGGGAACGAGATACTCCGCGCCCTCAACGTCCCGGTGGGCATCTCCAACTACCCCCTCAGGGACTTCTTCTACGAGGGCGACGACAGGCTCGTAGTGTCCGTCAGGATACTCGACCCCCTCCTGGCCAGGAACGTGACTAAAATCGTTACCAACGAGCCCTCCGGCATCATAGTTACCCGGGAGGGAAAGGCCTACGTCAGCAGGGTGGCAATGATAAACCTCCACCGGAGGATGTACCCGATAATGACGGAGCTCAGGTACGGGGAGGGGAGGATAGTGATTCTCTCCGATCCGGACGTGCTCGCCAACATGCAGTTCGGGGAGAACAGACAGTTCCTGAGCAACCTCGTTGACTACCTGGGTTCGGACACCTTCTACTTCGACGAGGCCCATCACCCCGATTTCAACCTCTACACCGCTGGAACCGTCACGATAACCCGGCTTCTCCCCAGGGAGAGGGCCGTTGGACTCATGGTGTTCATAGCCCTTCTCATTCTCCTGAGGGAACTGGGGTTCTTTGGACTGCTTTTGCGACTCACGGGGAGGTTCGTCTCCCGCTTCTTCCGGCGGGAGGAAGACTTTGAAGGGGCCGTTCTCTCCCTCGCCAGGGAGAGGGGCTGGGATGAAAAGGAAGTTATGGAAATGCTGAGGAGGATGGGTGGTTGAGATGATACTCGAAAAGATACAGGCGGAGGTCAGGAAGGCCCTCGTGGGGATGGACGACGTTGTCGAGCTGATGACGATAGCCCTTGTATCCAGCGGGCACGTGCTCCTCGAGGGAGTGCCCGGCGTTGCGAAGACGACACTGAGCAAGAACTTCGCCAAGACACTCGGTCTAAAGTTCTCCAGAATACAGATGACGCCGGATCTGCTGCCCGCTGACCTCATCGGCCACACCTTCTATGACATGCGAACCGGGGAGTTCAAGGTGAGGAAGGGGCCGATATTCGCCAACGTGGTTCTCGTGGACGAGATAAACAGGGCGTCGCCAAAGACTCAGAGCGCGCTGCTCGAGGCGATGGAGGAGAGACAAGTCACCATCGAGGGCCTCCCGCTAAAACTTCCGGAACCCTTCGTGGTCCTCGCGACGATGAACCCCGTTGAGATGGAGGGTGTTTATGAGCTCCCTACTGCCCAGGTGGATCGTTTTATGATCAAGATTGACATCTCCTACCTGCCCGAGGAGACGGAAAAGGAGATGCTCAGAAGGAAGAGTCTGGGCCAGTTCGCGGAGGCCAGACAGGTCGTCCTCCCGAGCGAGATAATCCAGACCCGGAGGGACGCGATGAGGGTCCACGTCAGCAACGCGGTGATTGACTACATCTACGATCTCGTTCGGGAAACGAGACTGGACGAGAGGGTCATCCTTGGTGCCTCGCCGAGGGCCGGCGAGCATCTCCTCTACGCCGCCAAGGTCAGGGCCTACCTCGAGGGCAGGGACTACGTAATTCCCGACGACGTCAAGTGGCTCGCCGTCCCGGTCATGGCCCACAGGATAGTGGTGAAGCCGGAATACGAGGTTGAGGGGATTGACGGCAGGACCGTGGTCAGGGACGCACTCGAGAGGGTAGAGGTGCCGGTGGAATGAGGCGCGCCGAGGTGATCCTCTCCCTCGCGGCGGTGGTCATGGCAGCCGCCTACCTCCTCGGAAGCCCGGCCGCCGCCCTCGTCGGGATAGCCCTGGTTTCCCACTACTCCCTGGCCAGGGTTTCCTTCAGGCCGAGGTTGAGGGTGGAGAGAAAACTCCCCGAGAGGGCGATGGAGCGGGAGCCGGTGAAGGCCCGAATTCTGGTTGAGAACCTCTCGGAGATCCGCGGTCTTGTCAGGATCCGCGAGACCTCGAGGGAGGTCTTTTCCCGTGAGCTGAAGGCCTTCCTGCGGCCGGGGGAGAGAAGGTACCTCGAGCAGACCATCGTTCCGCTTGCCCGGGGCAGGATAAAGCTCATGGCCGAGGCGGTTTTTGAGGACGGGTTCGGTCTCTTCATGAGGCGCTTTCCGGTAGGCGGAGACAGCGAGATGATCGTCTTCCCATCGCAGAAGAGCATGCGCGAGGCCATGCGCGAGAGGTATCAGGTGGAGGCCCTGGCGGAGGCGGAGAAGGCCCTCGGAGTTGGGGCCGAAACTCTGGACTTCCAGGAACTCAGGGAGTTCCTCCCGGGGGACGACATAACGAGGATAGACTGGAAGGCCACCTCCAGACTGCAGAAGCTCATCGTCAGGGTTTTCAAGAGAGAAACTATGGCCGACATATACCTTCTCGTCAACGTGGATCCCCCCTTCCGGCGGGAATTGAGGCGGGGGAAGACAGACTACCTGGTCCTTATCATGGCCCAGCTCATAGCGTACTTCAGGCGGTTCGGCCACGGTGTTAAGATCATCGCCTACGACGAGGGCCGTGTTGTCAACGTAGTTACCAACGTTCGCGATCCCCTCACGGCCCTGGAGAAACTTGGATTGGGCAGGGAGAAAGGCCTTCCTCCCCTCAGGCCCTCCTGGATCTCGAGGACTTCGCCCCTCGGAAGGCTCGTGGCGAGATTCCGGGGTGGTTCGGAGGCCCATGGTATTGTAAAGGCCGCTATGAAGGTCCCTGCTGGTTCCTACGTTCTCATCGTTGACGACCTCGGCCTCCACCCGGGGGAGATAATAAAGGCCTCCAGGCTCCTCCAGAGGAAGGGTTCAAAGGTTGCCCTCCTCTACCCCAACCCCGTGCTCTTCGTGGACAGGGGGGATCTTCGCCCGGAAGACATCGAGACCCTTTACCCCGCCTACCGCGAGAGGAAGGAGCTTATGAAGAAGGTCATGGGCCGGGTCAGGGTCATCGAGGTCGGCCCGAAGGATCTGCTCCCCATGGTGGTGAGGAAGCTATGATCGGGCTGGTGGCCTCGCTCCTGGCTGGTATCGTGCTCAAAAAGTGGATCTTCGGTCTGGCGGTTATCCCCTACCTCCTGAGGCTCAGGGGCAGAAATCCATCGCTCATTGCGTTCTACCTCTACGTTCTGGTGGTTGTCCTTTCCCTCCCATCCCACTCGATCTACACCCACCGCGGATTCGTTTTGGCTGTCGTCTCATCCACATCTGTCTTCCTCCTCCTCGACGAGATCTTGGGAGGAATCCGGTGGGATAGGACGGAGCTGGTTATGACCGCTGTTCTCCTCGTCTCGGCCCTCCATGACTACCTCCTGGTTTTCGCCCTCATCGGGGCAGCGGTTTACGTCACCCACCTCCACTTCGGCAGGGCAGTCTACCGTCTGGTCGGCTGGCTTTCGCTGTCCCTCGGCCTTCTCTATCTCCTCAGAGACAGGCTGAAGGATCCGGGTGCACAGACCCTCTTCCTCCTGGGCCTGGGCCTCGTCTTCCTCCTTCTGGCCGAGAGGAACGACGTTGATTTCTTGGAGGTGGGCCTCTTTGAGGAGGAGTGAACTCTACGTTGGCTTTTCTGTTCTTTTTACCATCCTCCTCTTTGCCCTGTTCAGGACGCCCTTCCTCCTCTACTTCGGCCTTTTCTACTCTCTCGTCCTCTACCTGAGGCACTCCGCACTGGTTCCACGGGCCATTGGGCCGGATGTTCGAACAGTCCTAGGAATTGTCCTGATGTCGGTTTCACCGGTTTTTCTGGTGGTTCGCCTGGGGGAATACAGCAGCCCCTCCACCTTCCATGCCTTCTTTCTCCTGGGACTATTGCTGGTGCTCTTCGAGGTGAGGGATGTTCTCATTTTCCTCGTCCCCCTGGCCGAGGCCCTGATCGCACTGGTTGCGAAGACCAGTGCATTTAAGGTGACGGTTAACTGGTTCAGCAACCTCTTCGTGGACATCACAGCCTACCTCGTTCGCGGGTTGATAGACCTCCTCAACGTTCCCATCGCCATGAAGGGCAACGTCGCGGTGGTCAGAAATACTCTCGTCATCATCGGTTCCGGCTGTTCCGGTTTGGATGCCTTCGTCCTCTACATCCTCGCGTCCCTCCTGCTGATCTACCTGCGGGGGTCCGATAGAAGGGAGGCCATCCTTCTGCTGTTCGGAGCCCTGGGTATAATCCCGCTGAACGCGGTAAGGATATTCACCCTCCTCGTCATCGGTTATCACAGCGGTATCTCCTTCCTCGAGCTGTTCCATTCCCACCTCGGCGACCTGATGTTCGTTGCCTACGTTTTTCTCTACTGGTGGTGGGTTATCAGGAGATGAACCCTTTCAGGGGGTGGAAACCGTTTTAAATGCTGTTCCATCTTCCCTTTAGGTGGTCGAATGGAAAAACCGGAGGGCATCTGGAAGTACTGGGATCTGATCACGATAATCGCCCTTTCACTCCTCCTTGACCTGCTCATTCTCTACTATCCAGACAGTCTACTTAGAAAGGTCCTCGGTTTGGCCTTCGTCCTCTTCTTCCCCGGCTACGTCTTCATAGCGGCGCTCTTCCCCAACAGACGGGAGCTCGACAACCTGGAGAGGCTCGCCTTGAGCTTTGGCCTGAGCATAGCGATAGTTCCTCTCATCGGTCTGGCCCTGAACTACACCCCCTGGGGCATAAGGCTGATCCCAATACTCGTCAGCCTCACGGTTTTCAACGTCGCCTTCTCGATAATCGCCATCTACCGCAGGGCCAGGGCCTTCGACCCCTGGATCCCCTGGATAACCCTTGACAGGATAAAGGAGGAGCTGGAGTGGGAGAGCTCGAGCAGGCTCGATAAGGCTTTAACCGTCATCCTGATAATCGCGATAATAACCTCCATCGGCACGCTCGGCTACGTGATAACCCATCCGAGGCAGGGGGAACACTTCACCGAGTTCTACATCCTCGGGCCCGATGGCAAGGCCGATAACTACCCCACCGAGCTAAGGGTCGGCCAGAACGGAACGGTGATAATAGGCATAGTCAACCACGAGGGCAGGAACGTTACCTACTACGTCCAGATATGGCTGGTGAACTTAACGTGGGACAACACCACCAACACGACTCTAATCCACGAGATGTACCCGATGCCCGGCTGGTTCAACGTCACCCTGCCTCCGGTACCGGTGAACATCGAGGGCAACTGGACGCCCCAGTACGAGAGGAACTACACCTTCAGCATCGATAAGCCCGGAAGATGGCAGGTGTGGTTCCTCCTCTTCAAGGACAATCCTCCGGAACTCCCGCCGGCTCCACCCGACGGGAACTACGCCGGGACCGAAGCCAGAAAACTGATATTAGAGGCGATTAACGGGACGATCCAGAGTTTGAAGCTAAA
>NZ_JALUYR010000104.1 GCF_027012695.1 Thermococcus sp. | reverse complement strand
ACGACAACCCTATCAAAGCCCCTCTCCTTAAAGTCTTCAACGGTGGCTTTTCTACTCCCCACAGTCATCCTTGACTCGTAGTCAGAACCATTCCATCGAACCCACCACAGTGCGAACTTTGCCACAGGTCATCACCATCGTGAGTACTATCGAGTGTATAAAAAACTATTTGAATTTCTACTTGTCAAAATCGCAACAACACGAACCAAAAATTGGAGGTAAAAACCGGTTACGCAGTCCCCAAAAGAGTTCAGACGTACTTGAACTCCTCTTCCTCCTCGCTCTTCTCCTTGATCTTCCAGAAGAGCTTCCCTTCCTTCTGATAGCTCTCGACCTTCCCCTGCTCGAGGAAGCGGAGCAGGTAGCGCCTTACCTCCATCGGCTTTATGCCCGTTTTCTCGGCTATCTCCTCGATGGTCTTCGGGCCGTCGTTAAGGGCCTCCAGCACCTTCACGTTCTTCATTCTCCTCCCTCCAGTTTTCTGTAGCGCTCCAACAGTTCTATTATCTTCTCCATTGCCCTTAAGTGTTTCTCCAGTTCGTCGATGTCATCTGGCAGGGAGTTGGCCAGCTCGTTGAGCTTCTCCGTCAGCTTCTCCTCTACGCCCTTCATCTCTGCCTTCCTCTGCTTCTCCCTGTACTCACACACTGGGCAGAAGACCCTTCCGTCCTTCTCGAAGAGCGGTGAACCGCACTTGGGGCAGTGCCGGTCGAGCATCTTCGCGCCGGAGAGCATGAGGGGCATTATGATGTTCCGCATCTCCCACTCCGTCGGGCCCTTCTTCATCGGATCACCCCATCAGCAGCTGGAAGACCTCGACGAAGGCCTTCTTTCCGAGGCGGGAGCGCCGTATCCTGTCGGAAATCTCCGCGATGTCGAAGGCGGTTATCTTAAAGTTCTCCTTTATTCCTTCCAGAAGTTCAAGCAGCTCATTGAGGGTAAGTTCCCCATGCTGGAAGCGGGCGATCTTGTATTCGGGCCGCAAAACGTCAAGGTCAACGGTAAGGTATATCTCCTCCCCGAGGTACTTCTTGGCCTCATCGAGTATCTCGAGCAGATCGTTCGTCTGGAGGTTCTTGTAGGCCCTCCATCTCCCGCGCACCTTCCTACTCCTCAGCAGAGCGGGGAAAACCTTAACGCGCCTCGTCCAGAGCTGGGTTCTCTCCGTGGTGGGTATCATGAGGACGGGAGCCATGACAACCGCCCGGTTTACAAAGCGCTCCTCAAGGGCGTAGGCCAGCCAAGAGCCGTGGTCCAGGTAGTCGTGCATTAAATCAGTATGTGCATCAACGCTGATTAGAGAGGGGGGTTTGAGCTTCTGGACGATTCCGTAGGTTGCGAGATGCTCCCCAATGATGTATGCCCTGTCCAGAGGTAGCCTCTCGGGAAGCAGTTCAACCCTGCTGGATTCGACTATAACGTAGTCGTCTATGAGCTTGTTCCTCTTGAGGAAGTTGAGGACGTAGACAACACCGTCCCTGTTTGGCTTCTCACCGAATGGGACGAACGTTACCATTCACTCCACCGCTCCGGTTTGCCCTCCAGCCTTTTAAACCTTGGCGAATTCCTTAGACATTTCTATGTTAATCTGAGAAGCCAAAGTTTAAAAAGTAGCAACGCTAGGTTAAACCGAAAACCCTTCGGAGGCGAGGAGATGATACTCCAGGTTGCCCTTGACCTTACTGACATTGAACAGGCCATTTCTATCGCCGAAAAAGCGGCCCGGGGCGGTGCTCACTGGCTCGAGG
>NZ_JALUYR010000103.1 GCF_027012695.1 Thermococcus sp. | reverse complement strand
TGAAGAATTTGAACATTATAGCCCTGCTGAATGGAGTGGGATATACGATTCTCAGCGGGAGGAGGAAATTCAAAAAAGAAATGTAGATAGACATTTGAAACGTTTTTTTGGCTTTATTGAAAAAGAAGTCTAGTATGTACTTTTAAATTGCTTAACCTGGTTATAGCCAAAAAGGGATAAGTAAGTAAATAGTATACTGTTCCCAGCGGACTTCTTTTATTTCATCTTTTGTCCATCTTTCAGAGGGATGTTCGTAAAGGCGGTATTCTTCTGTTTGTTTGATAACATATCCCATATCTAGTAAGGTGTTAAGTAGTTCAGATAAATCTTCAGGTAAAGTTTCTTCGGGACCTACTTCAATAAAAGCTACTTTTAAGCTACTATTGTTCAAAATTTCAAGGAGCTGTATTCTTTCTCTATACTTGCTCTCTAGTAAAGAGAGATTGAGGTGAGGTGCTTCTCTGAATTTTAATGACCAAAAGCTTGTGAGATTTTTCTGAATGTTTGCTATGTATGGATATTTAAAGAAGGATACTATATCTATTAACTGCCAGTGGATATCTTTTATATAGAATTGAATGTAGGATTCAGAAAGTATAGGTAAATATCTTTTATATAAAGATTTGAAATCCAAATTATGTCTAAACTCATTTCCATAATAATAGGATTTGCGACTATACTCACTATATTCGTTTAATTCTTCAATGCGTTTGGAGCGTGATTTCCAGGTAGATACTAGACGGAGAGCCTTTTTCATTATCCAAAAATCTACCCAGAGAGGTATATTGCTTGATATTATTTCTTTGCCAGTGGTAGAAGATAGTTTTTTAAGAGAGTCTAAACTTTTTTCAATAACTTCAAGCATAGCATTAATGTTCTTTTGATTCATTGTAAGCCCCTTATTCTGCTATATATTATGTTTCTATTGAAAAGTAGAAGCTTTTCCCGAGCTTATAAGCTTTCCCTTTTTTAATTATAGTAGATAATACTACTAGATCTTGAATTACATAATGAAATTTATAACCAGAACCTTCATTATAATCTGAGTATTTACTCTTAATGATATTTACCAAATTGGTATTTGAAAGTTTTATTGTAGCTTCTATTTCCCTTATTAAAAAGGAATCCTTTTTGAGCTTATGAAGGAAGTGTATGAGAAAGTTTATGAACAGGAATACTATATCTTTATGGTAATGATGTATGAATTTCCATTTATCTACTCTTTCTTCAAGGAACTTTTCACTTATTAGCAGGAAGGAATTTTCAGTTTCAAAAGCAAAATAAACTCTTCTTAATTTTAGTGAGCCTATAAAACTTAGATTATTTTTATACGTTTCTCTTAACTCGTTAGTTATGAGCTTTACGAATTTTGTTTCTTTGATTTCTTTCACGGCTATTCTCTTATTTGTAATATTCCTATAAAATAGAAGATGGAGGAGCCGCTACTCCTCCACCTAGACAAAGTTAGGAGCGGAACAACATTCTGTGAGAAATGCTCTATTCCAAATGGGGTTTTAAAAAATTATAACCTTGCTTGGGTGGACTTCAAGGAGTGGCTGGCTCCTCCGCTGAGAAAGTAGCGGAGGAGTGAGATGTATAGAAGCTTTGCAGGACAATACGAACCACAGAAAAACAATCTTCAGCAGGAATTTGAAGCTAAGAACAATATTCTCAGATCTAGATTTCTGGAAGTTGCTCCAGTTGACTATCTATCAATGATTTTCCCGGATAAGGGGTATAAAGATGAACTAATAGTTGTTTTTGGCAC
>NZ_JALUYR010000102.1 GCF_027012695.1 Thermococcus sp. | reverse complement strand
ATGTACGGCTTCGTCGAGAGAAGGATGCAGATAGTAATTGATGAACTCAAGAAGCTCGGCAAGAAGCCGGTCGTTTACCGCTTCACCGACAAGGAGGCTCCAGCTGTGAGCGACATACTTGGCGAGGTTCCTGACAGCGAGGCTTTGATAATCGGAGCTTCAACCTACGAGGCCGAGATACACCCGCGCATAAGGTATGCCCTCTACGAGATACTCGACAAGGCCAACTATGAAAAGCCCGTTTTAATCGTCGGCGCCTTCGGCTGGGGTGGTGTTGCGGCGAAGAAAATAGAGACGCTGATAAGCAGGAGCAAGTTCGACCTCGTTGATACCGTGGAAAGCAGGGGCATGCCCACCAAAGAGGACGAGGAAAGACTTAGGGAAGCCGTCAGAAAGCTCGTGAAGTGGATAGCCTGAACGTAACATCTCTCTTCTTTCATCCTTTATCCGTTTTCAACCCTGGGTTTTAAACTCCCCTCTTTTTAAGATGTCCACCCCATGGAGAGTGGGTGATACCATGCACGAGTGGGCCCTGGCGGATGCGATAGTGAGAACAGTCCTCGAATACGCAGGTAAAGAGAACGCGGAAAAGGTGAAGAAAGTTCAGGTGGTTCTCGGCGAACTCCAGGACGTTGCCGAGGACATCGTGAAGTTCGCGATGGAGCAGCTTTTCTCAGGAACGATTGCGGAAGGCGCTGAGATAGAATTCATCGAGGAGGAGGCCGTCTTCAGATGCAGGAACTGCGGCCACACCTGGAAGCTCAAGGAAGTGAAGGACAAATTCGACAAGCGCATTAAGGAGGACATCCACTTCATCCCCGAGGTGGTTCACGCCTTCCTCGCCTGTCCGAAGTGCGGTAGCCACGACTTTGAGGTCGTGCAGGGCAGGGGCGTTTACGTGGCGGGAATAAAGATCGAGAAGGGGGGAGAGGCATGATCGACCCGCGCGAGATAGCGATTAACGCGAGGCTTGAGAACGTTAAGAGGATCGTCCCCGTTGTCAGCGGGAAGGGTGGAGTTGGAAAGTCGCTGGTCTCAACTACCCTGGCTTTGGCTCTCGCTGAGAAGGGTTACAAGGTTGGTCTGTTAGACCTTGACTTTCACGGGGCGAGCGACCACGTCATCCTCGGCTTCGAGCCGGGGGAGTTCCCCGAGGAGGACAAGGGGGTCGTTCCCCACACAGTCCACGGAATCAAGTTCATGACCATAGCTTACTACACCGAGGACAGGCCGACGCCGCTCCGCGGAAAGGAGGTGAGCGACGCACTTATAGAACTCCTCACCATAACGAGATGGGACGAGCTGGACTACCTCGTCATTGACATGCCACCGGGTCTCGGCGACCAGCTCTTAGATGTACTCCGCTTCCTCAAGCGCGGTGAGTTTTTGGTCGTTGCCACCCCATCAAAGCTCGCCCTCAACGTTGTCAGGAAGCTCATCCAGCTCCTCCTTGAGGAGAAGCACAGGGTTCTCGGAATAGTTGAAAACATGAGGCTCCTTTCGGAGCAACTCGACGATGAGAAGGACGTCGAGGCTTTGGCGAAGGAGTTCGGAGTCCAGTACCTTGGAGGGATACCGTTTTACCCTGACCTCGACTCTAGGATAGGAAACATTGAGAAGCTCATGAAGACGGAGTTCGCAGGGAAGATAAGGGAGATAGCCGAAAAAATTTGAACGAAAGTGTTTTCTCCAGTTCTTCAAATTTATTCCTGGGGGCTGAGGGATGAATGGAAGAGAACTCATCAAGACAACCCTCGTCGAAGGTCTGTAGAGAGCTGGGGGGAGGTTAGAGGAGGTTATCCTCTTCGGCTCCCGCGCGAGGGGGACTTTAGAAAGGAGGGCGACTGGGACATCCTGATCATCACCGAGAGAACTTAGCTGGAGAGAGCGCCTCCGCCTCAGCCGGGAGGTCAGGACGAGGCTTGCAAAGGGGGAATGTCCGTTGACATTCTCACCATCTCACGGAAGAAACTGGAGAACCTCAAAAATGACCCGGTTACGTCTACCCCTATGCCCTCTCGGAGGGAATCAGGGTATGAGCTACGAGCGGTGGATAATGAGATTGCCGCCGAGGCAATAGAGACGGCGAGAAAGGTTCTGGAGTTCGTGCTTGAGAGGATTCGAGGTGTCCCCGATGAACGCCCTCGAAGAAATCTTCCAGGGAAAAAAGCGAGTCGTGATCTGCGGCATCGGGAACGACATAAGGGGAGACGATGCCTTCGGCGTCCTCGTTGCAGAGAGACTGAAGGAGCTCCTGGACAATCCCAGCGTCCTCGTGATAAACTGCGGTGAGGTTCCCGAGAACTACACCGGCAAAATAAGGGACTTCAAGCCCGATTTAGTGGTCTTCGTGGATGCGGTTGATTTCAGGGGAGACGTTGGTGAGTACATCATCGCCGACCCGGAGGGGACGATAGGTGAAGCGGTTTCGACCCACGGACTTCCGCTGAAGTTTATGACCCAGTTCATGAAGACGATGGTCAAGGCGGACTTTGTCCTGATAGGCTGCCAGCCAGCTTTGACGGGCCTCTTCGAGGAGCCGAGTGGGCTGATACAAGAGAGAGCTGAAAGACTCGCAAGACTTTTGGTCGAAATCCTGAACGGTGGAGGGAATGATTGAGTACATCTGGCTGGCCCTTGGAATTCTTGGACTCGTTTCCTTCATTCTTGACTTAAAGGCGGAGGAGAACAGATGGGAAACGCTGAAGGACCTCTTCCTCGGCACAGGCTCCCTGCTGTGGTACTTCAGGAAAGACATCCTCGGCTCGCTCTTCCTCATCGCGTCGGTGGTCGTTTATCTGCCCGAGTTCAGGAAGAAGTGGATCAGATGGAGGTACGGGTGAGAAAAGCATATTAACATCAAGAACAAAACTTTCGAAGCTGAACGGCGCCTTATTGACCATTAGGATCTGGTTCCTTGGGACATGGCTGGTGTTAGGGTTTTGGATGAAATAATCCTATGATGGTGGGCGGGATTTGAGTGCCACAAAGAGAGAAGTGAGTGAGTCATTGTTACCGTTCCAAAGGGCATGAATATCAGGGAATTCCAAAAGTTGGTGAGACTGGCGGTTTTGAGGTACCTGCGGGAGAGAGGGGTTAGGAGGAGTTAAAGAAGATTCGAGTGAGAGTGGAGGTGGAGTCAAGTGAAAGTAAAAGTTAAGGTTTATGGGGCATCGATATCAGAGAAGGACCTTAAGAGCGAGATTAAGAGGGTCCTTGAGATTAGAAAAACGGCAAGAGAGTTATACGAACTCCTTTCGGAGGATGAACTGGATGAAATCGAGAGGGAGTCAAAAAAGAGAGTCTCATTCAGGGATTTCGGGGATATTGATTGACACGGGTGTTCTGATCGACCTCTACAAGAAGAGAAAGCTGGAGGAATATGCAGGCTCGGCGGTCTCAGTGATCACTCTCTTCGAGTTCACCAGAGGAATCAAAGGAGAGAGAAAGCGAGTGGCGGTTCTTAAGCGTTTAGAGAAGATTTTCAAGGTTGAACACATTGACAACCTCATTCTACTCACGGCTGCAAATATGTACAGGAAACTAAAAGAAAACGGGGAGCTTCTGGAAGATGCGGACCTCCTAATTGGCGCTACGGCAGTTGCCAAAGGCTACCTCGTGTGGACAGGGAATATCAAGCACTTCAAAGACTTGAGAAGTTTGGAGTGAGACTAAAGAAGTGAGCGGGGCATCAAGCGCTTGTATCACCCGCCAGGAAGACACAAGTTAATGCAGTCTTCCACTTTTCACACGATGCCTGTGGAGATACTGGAGATTTGAACGTGAGGGACAGGAGAAAGATGCAAATGAATATCGAAGCCCCATCACAAAGGAGATCATAGAACTCTTCCCCGAATGCCTCTGATTCTCCCCAAATCCTCCCGCGTGTTCACGTTGAAGAAGCTCTCCCGCCACTCTTCGGGAAGGCTTCCGATTTCAATGTAGCAGGCATTGCTCTCCATTATCGCGCGGTTTATCGCGTACTGTCCGACTTCAATTTTATTCTCCAGGAAATCCTTGAAATCAGAGGAATAGGCTGCGTGGAGCGGCTCAAGGTAGCCGTTGCCCCACCTGGGAACGCAGGCTGGCTTTTTAGACAGCTTAAAGCGCTCGACTACGAAGTCAACGAACTCTGGAACGAGGAGTGGCATGTCGCCGGCAACGACGAAGGCATCGCCGAGGGAAAGAGCCGTGTAAATTCCCCCAATCGGCCCGACGAGTAGCTCGTCAACGACCAGGCGATAACCGAGGCCCCTGAGCCTTTCAGCATTCTCAGGAGAGGCCACTATGATGATTTCGTCTATTGAATCCGCCGATTCGAGCCTCTCGATTGTGTGACTTATCAGCGGCTCCCCGGAAATTTTAAAGAGTAACTTATCACCCCCGAAGCGCCTTCCCCTTCCACCGGCCAAAACGGCACCCATCATGTAGGCCGGTGGCGGAATGAGTTTTTAGGATTATGGTTTCAAACCTGAGGTTTAAAAAAGGGCTAAATATGCCGCCGAGAAGTTTTCACCGGGTGTGAAAGATGTGTCTAGCTGTCCCGGGAAGGATAATCGCGATCGAAGGAAAAACTGCAACAGTTGATTTTGGGGGCGTTAAGAGGAAAGTAAGGCTCGACCTCCTTCCGAACGTGGATGTGGGTGACTACGTCGTAGTCCACACCGGCTTTGCAATAGAGAGTCTCGACGAAAAGCGCGCGCTCGAGATACTCGAGGCATGGGCAGGGGTGGGGAAGTTCCTGGAGGGCCGATGATGGAGAAGCTCAAGGCCTTCAGGGACAGGGGGATCGCTCAGAAGCTCGTGGAGAAGATCAAAGGGGAGGCCAGAACGCTGGACGGCGAGATAAGGATAATGCACGTCTGTGGCACTCACGAAGATACCATAACCCGCTCCGGAATACGCTCTCTTTTGCCCGAGAACGTCAAAGTCGTGAGCGGGCCGGGCTGTCCCGTCTGCATTACCCCCGTTGAGGACATCGTGGCGATGCAGCTCATCATGAGGAAGGCCAGGGAAGAAGGAGAAGGGATAATCCTGACCACGTTTGGGGATATGTACAAGATTCCGACGCCGATGGGGAGCTTCGCCGACCTCAAGAGCGAGGGCTTCGACGTCCGCGTCGTTTACTCAATCTTCGACACCTACAGGATGGCGAAGGAGAACCCCGAGGAGACCGTTGTGCATTTCAGCCCGGGCTTCGAGACGACAGCCGCGCCAACGGCGGGAATGATAAACGCCGTCGTCAACGAGGGCCTTGAGAACTTCAAGATATACTCCGTTCATCGGCTAACGCCCCAGGGAATAGAGGTCCTCATAAAGCAGAAGAGTAAAATTGACGCGCTCATAGATGCGGGCCACGTCTCGACGATAATTGGCGTGAAAGGCTGGGAGTTCCTGAGCGAGCGCTATGGAATCCCGCAGGTCGTTGCTGGCTTCGAGCCGAACGACGTCCTCATGGCAATCCTCCTCCTAATCCGGATGTACAAGGAGGGCGACGCGCGAGTGGTAAACGAGTACAGGAGGGCCGTTAGGTACGAGGGAAACGTTACAGCCCAGAGGCTCATCGATAAGTACTTCAAAGTTGTCGATGCCAAGTGGCGTGCCCTGGGTGTCTTCCCGGGAACGGGCCTTGAACTGAGGGACGAGTGGAGAGAACTTGACATCAAGAACATCTACAAAGTCGAGGTGCCCAAGGACCTGCCGGACCTTGAGAAGGGCTGTCTCTGCGGTGCTGTGTTGAGGGGACTGGCGATGCCAACCGATTGTCCTCACTTCGGAAAGACCTGCACGCCGAGGCATCCCATCGGCCCGTGCATGGTGTCCTACGAGGGAACCTGCCAGATACTCTACAAGTATGGAGTTCTGTTTTAGTGAGGCATAAATACGATGAGAGCGCAAGATAGAACGGTGGGAACATGGAGGAGGTAAGGGCAGTTTACCACAAAGGCGTCTTAGTGCCCCTTAAAAGCCTAAACCTCAGGGAAGGGGAGGAGGTAACGGTAATCATCAAGAAAAAGGCCCCGCGCAGGTACTTTGGCATCTTCAAAAAGGAGGACGTCGAGAAGGTTATAGAGGAGATCGAGAATGAGGGCGTCCTATGGCAGCAACGTCTTCCTTAAATTTTTAGGCGGAGAGAGCGAGGCGGAAGCGCTCTTGGATTTGGTCTTTGAAGGAAAAGTTGAAGGAGCCGTCAGCGGGGTGGTTCTCTCCGAGGTCCTCTTCGGCTACTTAAGGCTCACGACCAACATGAGGCCCTATGACCTGAAAAGAAAGTTGCCCAAGATGAACGTTGATTTAACTCCAATCCGCGAGCTTTTAGAGCCCTTCCAGATTTTGGAAGTCGCTCCTAATCCAAACGAACTCTTTGACCTCGTGAACAAATCCGGACTCCTTCCCAATGACGCGCTCATAGCGTTAACGTGCCTAAAGGAGGGTATTCCTTTAGTTAGCTTCGATTCGGATTTCGATCGGGTCTCGGAGCTAAGACGGATAACGGCTCCAGATAAATTGCTGACCAAGTAGAACACCAAAGGTTCAAAACTCCCCTATCGTTTTCAACTTTTGGTTTTGAAAACCTATAAAGCCTCCGATTG
>NZ_JALUYR010000101.1 GCF_027012695.1 Thermococcus sp. | reverse complement strand
TCGTGGAACGGGTTCATCTCTAACCACCTCTAACCTCTTTGCAGAACTTCTAGCTTAGGCTTTCGGATAGTGCTTTTAAAGTTGTTGGTGAGAAAAACCCGAAGGGGCGGGAATCAGTTGGCCTTCTCTCCCTTTCCCCCGGAGGATCTCCGGTACTCGTAGGCGACGTTGCCGTCTATTATGGCGAACACCTCGTCCCCTCCATCGGAGTAGTGGACGATCGGCCTGTCTATCAGCTCGAAGGCCCTCTCAAGGTCCCCGGAGGTTTTGAGGTAGATGACCCTGTCCACGTTCTCCGGTGATCCCCTGACGATGTAGGGTCTGATCTTCTTCAGTCCGTCGTTCCCCTTCCGAGCGGTGTAGGCGTAGCCGACCAGGGGCAGCAGCGACAGTAACGTCAGGGAGGCCGTGACCGTTCTGGCGGTCCCGACGTCAGTCTCAACCCCAAGCACTTTAACGGTGGTCTTTTCCGTTCTCGTCACCGTGATCGGTCTCCTCTCGACCTTCTCCGTCTTTGTGAAGTAGTAAAGGCCCGCCGTTGGATCCTTCACCAGCTCCACACTGTGATGGAAGGACTCCGATAGTTCCCTTCCGCCGACAGCGGTTCCGCCCCTCACGACAGCCTCCACCGTTACCCTGCTCCTGAGCCTTTTAACGCCCAGCTCTTCTGCTATTTCCTCGCCCCTTTCCCCCAGAACCCGGAGGTCGAGGACGTACTGATCGCGAAAGCTCCCGTTGGTCAGTCTTCCGCTGCTCTCGAAGAGCCGGTCCTCCCAGAGGACGATCTCCTCACTCCCCCTGGTGACGTAGTACTCCCTCCTAACCGTCAGGTCGTAGGTTCCCTTCAACCCGGGCCTGGACCTGTAGTCGTAGGTCAGGATGAACCGCTCGACCATCGGTATCGGGTAGTTTTCCATGCCCACGCGATAGCCGTAGAGTTCGTTTGGCCGGAGGTAGGCCTCGTGCTTCAGCTTGCCCTCCTCAACGTAGGTCCCAATCCTCCGGGATCTAACGTCGTACTCCCCTGTTCCGATGAGCTTCATGGAGTAGAAACCGGAGACGAGGAACAGCACCAGGAAGGCACCCAGCACCTCCCTCCTCCTCAGGAATTCACCAATCCTTTTCATCTTTGCCATCCTCCTTCCTCCCTGTCTTTACCGCAGCGGGAGCTGTGACACGGGCTCACGCTGACCACTATGGGGTTGCTCCTGAGCCCGTACTCCACTATGAGCGCCCCCTCGTTCAGCGTGTGTTCTCCCGGCGAGGTGAAGGGAACACAGCAGCACCTTCCGGTGAAAACCGTCACGTTCATGTGCTCGCTCCCAAAGGCCGGAACGGTAACGTTCCACTCAATGCTCGTCCGCCCGCGGCGACGGTGCCTCCAGAACCTGTACGTCCCGGAGCTGGCGGAGGTTTCGCTGACCAGTAGACCTGCGGGCACCGTGTCCGTGACTGTTATCCCTATGTCCTCCCCCGTGGGGTTGTACACCCTTATCTGAAAGACCCACTCCTGGTAGCTCCAGGGGGGTATCCCGGTCGCGTTGCCGTGGAGCAGAACCTTCTCTATTCCCGGCCCCCCGGTAACGATCACCCGGATGGGACAGGGGTTGAGGGTGGCGTCGCCATCGTCCCACTCCGCACGAACCTCCACCGGGATTAGATACTCACCCGGCACGTCTCCCCTCACCCACCCGGAGAAGGTGTACTCCCCTCCGGGCCCAAGGGTAACCGGCACCCCGTCCTCCGTCTCCACCGAAACCTCCAAGTTCCCGGCCAGGCCCGAGTGATCCGGATAGAGCCACACGGTGATGGCCCTGTTCCCGGGCAGGCTGTTGCGGAGGACAAGAGCGCTGAAATTAACCTCGGAGCCCACCGGCACCGTGACAACCGCCGAGTACCCGTTCTCACAGAAAACGCCCACGTATTCGTTTCCGTGGGGAACTACCTCCATCCTCATGCCCCTGTCCCCGCCGAATTCCACGAAGGTACCGCTCGAACCCGCGATGACCAGAATGGCCAGGAGAAGGGTAATTGCCAGGGCAAAACCTCTCATCGTCTGAACACCCCCAAAAAGTTCCTGCGCCTCCTTATTCTCATTGCCTCCTCGCTTCCGATCCCCGAGAGAAGGTAGATCAATCCCAGTAAGGCCGAGAACACCACCAGAATGCCCAGGACCGGAACCATCGGGTGTACCGGGTAGAGCCGATCCATCACGGGGCCGGGAAGCAGTGGAGGATAGGCGTTTATCCTGACCTTCGTCGAGTAAACGGCGGTGGTCCGGGGCGCCACTATGGTCACTGTTAGATTTTCCCTTCCGCCGCCGGGCAAACTGAACTTTTCGCGCGAGATTTCCGTCACCGGTGACCGCGCCGAAAGGTAGTAGACCATCGGGTAGGGGTTGTGGTTCTCAACGACCAGCTCCCTCTGGAACTCCTCCCCGGGTTTGTACCAGTTGTCCCTGCTCCCGATGGCTGACGTCACCGAGTAGTTGATGGGAACAACCTCCCAGGAGGCGAATATGGATATCGCCACCATTATGACCAGAATCGCCGAGACCAGGGCAAAGAGGGTTCCGAAGCCGATCACCAGATAGCCATTCTTCCGTCTTCCCCTTTTCCCCCCACCGCCGAGGGAGAGTATCCCTGCGATGACGAAGGCAGTTCCCAGGGCGATCTTCCAGCCGTTGGAAACGCCATCCCCGAGGTAGTTCCCGAGGCGCGGTATCTTCGGCACGCGGTTTCCGATTCTCACGACGGTGCCCGCTATGCGGTTTCGTTCAACGGGGGCCAGCCCCCTGCCCTGCTGATCTGTCGCAACGTTGTTGTCGCCCTTGGTTATGTACCCCTCGGAGGTAATCGCAACCACCCTGTGGACGGTCCAGCCGTTCCCGGTCCGGAATACCACTATATCCCCCACCCCCGGGTTCCTGTCGAGGGGGTTGATGAAGAACACATCTCCTCTGCTGATCGTCGGCGTCATGCTCCCGGAGTAGGCGTAGGACATGAAGACGGGCCGCTCCACGATTGCTCCGGCCAGCGAACCTATTATCAGCACGCCCATGATCGTGAGGAGGGAGTACTCAAGAAGGGTCCTCATCCGCAGTTTCCTCCCCAGGCCTCTATGGTTATTTCATCCCAGTGGTCCCCCCGCTCAAGCCCGGTGGTATTCACCCTCATCCCGATCTCGGCGCTCTCGTCGGCCCCGAGGGTCACCTCTATCACGTCATCCCAGGTTCCCTCGAAGGGCCCCGTGAAGAACCCGATGCCCCGGGAATCGGAGCTTACCCTCACGCATACCTCCCCGTAACCGGTCTCGCTCTCGTTGTTCTCTATCAGGAAGACCCCCTCAAAAACGTAGGTTCCGTTGGTTCCGAGGCCCCTCCCGTTACCCGGGTAGAGGGGACTGTCTCCGGATATCTCGACCATCAGAAAACCGTTCTTGTGATGGGCGTACGGGGGAAGGGGTCTCTCGATCGAAACGTTCCTCCCGTCCGCGGTGGCGTAAACGACCGTGATCGGGTTTCCCCGATGGAGCCCCCTGATCGCGATCAGCAGAAGCAGGAGCAGCCAGATACCGGCGAGTTCCCGTTTCCTTCCCATCTTCCCTCCCCCCTTGAAGAAACATCAAAAGTGGAGCAAAGGCTCCAGAACGAGAGATCAATCCGTGCCGCATTCCCCTGCCTCGGCCCAGAACTGGATCTGGCCATCGATTGAGTTGGGGGCGCTTACGCCGTCGGTGTTTATGATCATTCCAATCCTGACGACGTCTCCGGGCATAACGGTCACGTCGAGTGAGCTCTGGCCAACGGTCGTGTTGGTGTAGTCGCCCTCAAAGAGGCCGACCTCATCGCCTCCGCTGTAGGTCAGGTGCATGCATATGGGCGTGCCCTCCCACAGGTCGTTGCTGACCCCGAAGATCTCCTCAAAGACGTAGGTGCTGTTCGGGCTCACGCCCTCGCCGAACCCGTCCATCCAGTTGGGGTTGTTGTGGCTCATGTCTATAACGAGCATCCCGTTGTCGTTTATGTATGCGTAGGGCTGAATTGGCCGGAGGTCAATGAGCTCGTTGTCATCCGGAACTATCTGGATGTGAACGTTCCTGTCGGCATGGAAGTAGGCGAAGTTGGCGCTGCTGGCGGTGACCGCTATCAGTAGTCCCGCTATCAGGACGAAAACTCCGATTACCTTTTTCATTTCGATCACCTGCCTCCGCAAGTAATGGGTGCGTCGTCAATTGGCCAGGCCTTGACGGTTATGGTCACGTCGTAGCTTCCGAGGCTGTTGCCCGCCGCGAGCTCCATGCCGATGCCGAGGGCCTCTCCAGGCTGTAGAACGAAGCATACGTCTCCAACCGCGGTGTCCGAGTTGTAGGGAACTGCGTTGCCACCGGTTGCGATCATGTTCTCACCGGGGTCGTAGAATGACACCTTTCCCGGGTCTGAGGAAATGACCTCAACGACTATTGCCTTGTTCTCCCACAGGTGGTTGCTCACGTTGAAAACGTGGTCGAAGTTGTACCTGCTCTGGGGACTGAGGCCTATTCCCCTGATCGGTGTCCCGTTCTCATCCTTCCAGGTCGGGTCGTCGTGTCCCGGCCAGTTGGGGTTGTTCTCCGAGAAATCTATGACGAGCTGCCCCCCATCGTTTATGTATGCGTAGGGCTGGACCGGCGTCAGGTCGATGAGCTCATCGTCGTCCGGAACGACGGCGATATGCGAGCTCCTCTGGACGCGGTAGTCCCTGAAGGTCGCGCTCGTGCCCAGTGCAAAGGCCGCCGCGATCATCAGCCCCAGCATACCCAGGGCCAAAATTTTCTTCATGGCTTTCTCCTCCACAGGTTTCTAACACCCTTCAGCACCACCTCGCGGCGGCCCATCATCGGATGTTCGTATCAGCTTGGCCCCCATCGTATATAGGAAATTCCGGCTTACCTGCGGGTAACGGAGGATTACCGGAAAAGATCGCCCGGCTCAGGGGATGCGCCTGACCTTCCAGTGGTGGATCATGCTTATGCCCAGGTAAACCAGGGCCGCCATCGTCAGGTGGGGGTTCCCCAGGAGAAGCCCGGCCGCGATGAAGATCAGGGAGGTGCCGGTGTAGAATGCGCTCCAGCTGATATCGTGCCTGTTGACGACCTCCATGTACACGGTAACGTCCTCGGGTATCTTAAGGAGGGTCACCACTCCCCGGTTGAAGCTCACGACACCCTCGCGCTCCAGCTTTGGAATGTGCGTCTGCACGAGGCTGACGTAAACGCTCTTCCTGTGCCTTCTGTCGGTGTCACCCTCCCTCTCGGCTATGAACTCCACCAGATCCCTGAGCTCCGCTCGTCCTTCCCTTCGATGGAGAAACTCTATCATGAGCATTCTCCTGTCGTTTCCCAGTATCGTCGTCGCTGCGCCCATGACCTTCACCGCAGACGGTAGTGCTTCCGTCTGTTACGGTTGACGTAGAACGCCTCCACCTTCCCCCCTCCGATCAGGTTCCTGAGTGTTCGCTCCACCCTCTGTCTCGTGATGTCAAAACCCCTCTCGTTGAGAAACCTCGTGATAAACGCCACACTCAGAGAACCGTGAACCCTGAGCAGGTTCAGTATCTCACCCTCAAGGCTGACGGCAGTCATCATACCAGTTACCTCCCGTGTTGAAAACACCACTTGGGAGTTGATCGGGGGACTATTTAAGGGTTGCTAGAAAGTCCGATTTTCGAATTTCAGGCGATTTAATCGTTAATTTGAGCCATAGAAAAAACGAGAGCATATAAACATCCCATCGGGGAGCGTTTCGCTCTCCTTTACTCAGGACCACGGAAGTTTTCCTGGAGAATATCCAGAGAATTGAAGAACGATCAAGAACAATCCGATGGGGGAAGACTTCCTCGAGATTCCCCTATAACCGGTCAGATGTCCATGGAATTCCAGCAGGGAAAAGGGGTACTAAAGGGGGTATAACACGGGGTTCGAAACGGAAACCTATCCGGAGCCCGGTGAATGGTAGCCCCGCGGGGATTCGAACCCCGGTCGCGGGATCCAGAGTCCCGCATGCTTGGCCGCTACACCACGGGGCTGCGCCCGTTGATTAGGTGTGGGGTTGCCTTTATAAATTTTGTCCCCGAAGAAAACGTATTTATACTTCAACTGCCCCCTATCATCGGTGAGGGTATGGACTTCGCCCTGTTCATGGAGAGGTACGGCTACAGGCTGCTCATGCTCATAGCGGTCTCGGCCATACTCGGCATAGCCCTGGCCCCTTTCCTCATGACCTTCTGGGCCTTCAGCAGCGATGGTCTGGCCGTTGCGGTTGCGGCGGTTATAGTCCTTGGAATAGGTGTGCTCTTCATGGCGATCCCGAGGTTCTGGGACTTCGCCGACAAGATGCGCCGCACCCACGTTCTGGAGGACTGGAACGAGAAGGATGACGACTGAGGACTTTCCGGGTACCGGCCTTTAGTCCATTCCGGCGACACTCACCGGGGAAACCCTTCAGAATTTCGAACGTTATGGAAAAAGCTTTCGCCAAATTTTTTGAAATAGAACTTTCTAAAGGGGTTTGCTCTCCTCTTTGACGCCCGAAGGGCGTCGATTTAAAAACAAACCCACACCAAAGAAGCAATCCAGCAGATTCTCGCCTTTAAATACGCCATTCAATACACTCACTTGAAATCCAATTTTCCAAAAA
>NZ_JALUYR010000100.1 GCF_027012695.1 Thermococcus sp. | reverse complement strand
CGAACGCAGACTGGAGGACAGTGACTTACTCCCTTCCCGGCGTTCTCATCTTAGCGTTTGTCCTCTTCCTCCTTCGCTGGAACCTCAACGCGATGAGCCTTGGAGATGAGGCGGAGCTTTTGGGCCTGAACGTTCACCTGTGGAGGGGCCTTTTCGTTTTCATCTCGGCCCTGATGACCACCCTTGTAGTTTCCTTCACCGGGATAATCGGCTGGGTTGGATTAATTGTTCCCCACATAGCGAGGATGCTCGTAGGCCCGGAGCACTCGAGACTAATTCCCGCGACAATCTCAATAGGAATAACGGTGATGGTTTTGGCGGATGTTGTCGTTAGACTTCTCCCCGGCGATGTTCCCGTAGGGATAATAACGACCCTCGTCGGCGTTCCATTCTTCGGGTATCTTCTCAGAAAGACCGGGGGTGGGTGGAGTTGAGGATTCTCATAGTTTACACAACCCGTTATAGAACGACGGAAAAGGCCGTTGGGCTGGTTAAAAAGCTCTTTGAGGAGAGAAATCATGAGGTCGAGGTCGCTCATGTCAAGGATGACCCGTCACCAACTAACTATGACCTCATAATCCTGAGTGCGCCAGTTTACCGCGACGGCCCGCACTGGGATTTAATGGAGTGGGTTGAGAAACACAGGGAGGAACTTGAGGACGTTCCAAAGGCGTTCTTCCTGGTTGCGATGCATTTAGCGGGTTCGGTCTTCATGGGGAAGCTTCACGGCGGAATAGCTTACGCTCAGCCATTGATAGAGGCCTTTGAAGTCCCGCCCTTCTACGGGACGCTAATCGGCGGTGAGATAGACCCGGATAAGCTGAGCGAGGAAGACCGGAAAAAGATGGTCAGGTTCTACGCGGTCCTCGGTGAAAAGCTTGAGAAGAAAAGCCTCTTCAACGAGAAAGACATCAAGGCGTTCGTGAGGAGGGTTTTGCTCTACTACGACTGGTTCGGGAAGCACTTCAAACGGGGCGAGGTTGAAAAAGCTAAGAACTTCGATTTCATGGAGAAGGTGAGGGAGCTTGAGAGGGCTATGGGCTGAAGACGTTGGCTTCTCCTACGGGGACTTCGGAATAGAGGGGGTTAGCCTTAAGGTTAATCCGGGTGAGCTTGTGGCGTTAATAGGGCCTAACGGGGCGGGAAAGAGCACCCTGCTTAAGCTGACCTACGGAACGCTGAGGCCACATGAAGGGCGGGTTTTGGTTGATGGGAGGGACGTCCACAGGCTCTCACCAAAGGAGAGGGCAAAGCTCATCGGCTTCGTCCCTCAAAACCACCTTCCAACGTTCCCCTTCAGGGTTCTGGACTTTCTCCTCCTTGGGGCTACCCCGGAGCTTGGGACCTTCGGCGCTCCTGGTGAGAAACATAGGAAGAGAGCTTTAGAACTGCTCAAAACCTTTGGCCTTGAGGACTATGCTGACAAACCTTACACCTCGCTGAGCGGTGGACAGAGGAGGCTTTTACTCACGGCCAGAGCGTTAATGACCTCACCGAATTACCTGCTCCTCGACGAGCCGACGAGCGAGCTCGATCTAAAAAACGCCCTCCTCGTCCTTCAGACGGTCAGAAAGCTGGCCAACGGGGGTGTGGGGGTTCTCCTCGTTATACACGACCCCAACCTCGCTTACCTCTTCGCCGACAGGCTGGTTTTGATGAAGAACGGCCGGATACTTGCCCAGGGGAAACCGGATGAAGTCTTTGATGAGATGCTCTTAAGCGAGGCCTACGGCGTCGAGCTCAGGCTTGTTGACTGCTCCGGTGAAACCGTTTTAAGGCCGAAGTTAGAGGTGTGAGCGATGAAGGACATGCGGGATTAC
>NZ_JALUYR010000099.1 GCF_027012695.1 Thermococcus sp. | reverse complement strand
ACAAATCAAAAATCAACCAGTTAAGAGGGCGATAATGCTGGTAATGAAAATTCTGTTAGTTCTTTTGGCTATTCTCATTATGGCAATTTTCCTCTATGCTGCTTATGAACCTCAAAAGGAGAAATCTACACGGTAGTTTGTTAGCTCCTTTCTGCTAACTCCTGTTCCTTCAGATACCCTACAGCTTCGTGAACCAGAGTTCTCCAGTTAGGGGAGAACATATCCAGCAGGTTGTAAAGGGCGTTTCCCTTTTTAAACCTTGCTTTCTCAACGGCTAAAAAGACCTCTCCGTTGTCCCTTTTTTCGTGAGAAAGGATAGTTTCCTGGAGCTCCCTTTTCTCCTTTTTGTTCTCCATATTCTCCAGCGAAAACTCAATGAAACTCCAGGTTTTCTCGTGAATAGGAACAATCAGCACTTTCTTCAGGAGCTCCTCTAACTCTTTCCAGCTCATAGAACGGGCAAGGGCGTAAGGTTCCTTGATGTGCTTTTTCTTCTCTATGAGCCTGATAGCGGCGTCTCTGAGGAATTTCGGGAGCCTATCAAAGGGAATCTCCCTCTTGAGAGTAGAGAGGTCTTTTCTATGAATCTCAATTTTGTAGTTGCCGTTCTCCTCATGGAGCTCCAGGATGAAAGGAACCTGATTGTGCTCGTTGAGTTGCTTTATGGCACTCCTGATACGGCGGAGAACCTCAGCGGGATACTTGTAGTTAGCCGTTGAGTTGAGCTCGTTCTTATACCATTCAACCAGCTTTTTACCGTCTCCTATCCAGCGTTCGCCATAGCCCTTTTCGGCATTGAACCATCTCCAAGCCCACTTGTAGAGAGCATAGGCAGTATCTCTCAGGCCGTTGATTGGAGCGTAGGGAATGAGCTTGTAGCCCAGGGAGTATTTGCAGAGGGCAAGGAAGTTATCGTTAAAGATGACTTTAACTGCTAAAGGATTTCCACGGCCTTTAATTCGCTTCAGCGAATAGTCAGATAGAATTCCAATGTTAACTATTTCGGTTTTTCCCTCAAAATACTTGAGAACTCCCGTATCTATAAAACAGTTTTCAAACCTAATCCTCGTATTAACAAGGATTTCAAAACTCCACTTGAGACGGTTAATTCTTCGTTTATCAACTCCCAAACCAATCTCTTTTGCTATCTGTCTCAAAGAACCAATTTCTATTTCTTTTGCCCAGTCTTTCTCCTGGGCTTTTAGCATTAAAAAGTCTAAAACCTTACTGTCAAGTGGGCTTGGAACATCTAAAGCGTTGTAGATTACAACCTTTCCCTCTCCCAGTTCTTTCTCAAACTTGTGTAGAGTTTGTTTTCCTTTCTTTTCCAGAACCCAGGTTCCGCTCATTAAAAGGTTGAAATCGATCTTTAGTTTTGTGTCTAATTTCAAGCCAACCTCAGATTTGGTTGAATTTTATTATAACCGAATTTTGATGCCATCATCAAGGCTTGTAAAATTCACACAAATTGATTCATCTATTTGCGTGTTTTCAAACAAGTTTTTGCGTGTTTTCAAACAAGTTAGGATTACCTATTTGCGTGTTTTCAAACAAGAAAAAATCCCGAACCCCTTGATTTCCAAAGGCTTACGGCGAGTTAACAGATAAGCGTATTTATACGCTTATCTCATACTCTTACGATATATAGAGAATTTTTTAACAGATTTGCTAACAGATAGCCGCCTTCGGCGGCGGAACTTGCAAAAAGGACAGGAAACTTTGATTGAATTGCCGCCGACCTTGAATTTGGAAGGTCGGCGGCCTATGTCCTCGTCAAGGGTCGTTCTTCCTCGGACTGCTCCGCTACGCTCCGCAGTCCTGCGGGAGC
>NZ_JALUYR010000098.1 GCF_027012695.1 Thermococcus sp. | reverse complement strand
TCTACCTCAACCAGCACAAATGGTTCTACGGCGGCGGCTTGGCAAAAGAGAGGGTGCTCGATTTTGGCGAATTTCCCGATGAGCCCTACAGCGATTTCAGCCGCACCGGCGACTACTGGAACAAGATTCTCTACCACTCCAACGGTGTGGTCCACAACTTCAAAGAGGGTGTGGAAAAGGCAAAATACGAGCCTTTCAACAAGGATAGCCTCCAGCACGTTGCCGAGTACGTACAGCACTCGTTCTACCACTACACCGTAGGCGACAACAAACCGCTCCACCCGTGGGAGGGTCAGACCATACCGGCACCCGAAGAGGTTCCCCCCACTCCGTGGAAATACCTCGACCCGTCGAAGAAGTACTCCTACTCCAAGACCCCCGTTTACAAGGGTATGACCCACGAGGTGGGACCGCTGGCCCGCTATATCGTCGCGTACACCGCCGTAAAACAGGGACACATAAAGCCCTCCTTTGCCGATGAAATGATTGTTAAACAGATTGAGATGGTCTCCGAAATGCTCGGGCTGCCCCCCGAAAAGTGGATGCTCTCGACCGTAGGTAGAACCGTAGCGAGGGGCTTGGAAGCCCAGCTCGGCGCCAACTTAAGCGCCTACTTCCTCAAAAAGCTCTACGACAATATCAAAGCGGGCGACACCGCCGTAGCCAACACCTCCAAATTCGACCCCGAAACCTGGGGCAGCGGCATCAAGAAAGGGGTCGGTATGGCAGCGGCTCCGAGGGGAGCGCTCTCGCACTGGGTTGTGATAAACGGCAGGACTATAGAGAACTACCAGGCGATTGTGCCCACCACCTGGAACGTTGCGCCCAGGATTAAGAACGAGTACGGCGAGCAGAGGGCCGCTTACGAGGCATCGATGCTCGACACCGAGGTGAAAGTCCCCGAACAGCCGTTGGAAATACTGAGGACGATACACTCGTTCGACCCCTGCCTCGCCTGCGCCACCCACATCTACAGCAAGGACGGTAAAGAGATTACCCACTTCAACGTGAACTCCGCCTGCATGGTTTAATCCCCCTCTTCTTTTTCCCTTTTAAGGGAGGTGTAAAAGATGATTCCCAATGTGGTCAAAAAGGTTTTCTACCGGTTCTACCTCTTTCAACCGGGGTTGAGGATTTGGCACTGGGTTCAATTCTTAGCCATAACGACGCTCTTTGTTACCGGCCTCTACATAGGTAATCCGTTCTTCATTGGCTCTATCCTGGAGCCGACCGAAGCCTACGGGCGCGCCCTCAATATGGATATCATCCGGATGATACACTTCGCCGCCGGATACATACTGTTATTTGCATTCCTCTACAGGCTCTTTTTAATGTTCACGAAAAAATCCCACTTCTGGTTGCTGATACCCAAATTCTGGAGGGGTTGGTTCTGGAAAGGGCTCTTCGAGGTGATACTCTTCTATCTGCTTATCAAGAAAGAGCATATTCCCCTGATTAGGAACCCGTTGGCAAGAACCGCCTATCTATTCGTTCTGCTATTAATACTCTTCGAGATATGGACCGGCTTTGCCATGTACGGTATGTCCGACCCCGAGGGCTTTTGGGCAAAAGCTGTTAGCAGCTGGACCTTACCGCTCTTTGGCGGAAACGAGTACACGCTGCACTTCTGGCACCACGTTGTGGCCTGGATAATAGCCCTCTTCGTCATCGTCCACGTTTACATGGTCTTCTTCAACGACTTTATCGCAAAAGAGGGCGAGCTATCCTCCATGAGCGCCGGTGTCAAATACTTCCCCGAAGGGCATCTGCCCGCCGACTGCGACGATGTAGCCTCAAAAGAGGAGTGCGAAAAGCTAAAATCGGAGCTAAAAGCCC
>NZ_JALUYR010000097.1 GCF_027012695.1 Thermococcus sp. | reverse complement strand
AAAAATAGAAAACAAAAAGAAAAAGTTACAGGAAAAATTACAAGATTATATTAATAAAATAAACAACGCAAAAGCTAAACAAAATGAAAATCAAAATTCTAACTTTTAATAATTTTTTTGTGCGACGGGGCTTGTCCCCAAGCACACACAAGAGGCACTTAATTTTTTAACAAAAATTTTCGTGCCTCTTGTGTTTTACTTGTGCCACAAGGGCACTTCGTAAAATTTTAAAAGGGATAAAATGGCAAATGCTTTAACAATACAGCTAAGACCTACACAAAAATATTCTGCACCTTCGGTTGCAAATTTAATACACAATAGCGGATTGGCGAAAGCAACATATTGGATAAAAGACAGCAATAATATAATACAAAAATTTACAATAAAAGATGTAGCGCACGCGGTAGATTTATGGCGCGCTTGGGAAGAAAATGCAAAGCTTATTATTAATTTAAAAAAAAATAGAAATCCTTTAAAAAATCAAATTTTGATTGAGGAGGGATTATTAATCATTGGTAAAGATGTTTTAGAAAAAGACCCTAAAATTTTTATAAAAATTTTTAAAGAATTTGAAAAATGTTTTGAAGAAAAATATAACACAAAAGTTTTGTATTTTGTGTTTCACAATCACGAAGGGCACTTCACAGAAGAAGGAGAATTTTCTCAAAATTTGCATATTCATTTTTTTTTCAGAAACGTTGATGATTTTGGGGAAAGCGTTAGACGAAAAATTAAAAAAAGCGACTTATCTTTATTTCAAGATAAAATTTTTGAAATAGGTAAAAAATACATGCCTACATTGCAAAGAGCAAAAAATTATTTTAAAGAAGGTAAAAAAGCACCAAAACACAAGAGTCATCGTCAATATAGAACTGAAAAAGAAAGAGAAAAAGAGCAAAAATTACTTGCGAAAATTAAAGATTTAAAAGAACTAAATAAACAAATTAGAAAAGAATTTAAAGAGCTTGGAGCAAAAAGAGAAGATTACGCAAAATTAGAACAGCTTGTAAAAGATTTAAGAATAAAAATAAAAAATAAAGAATTAAGCTTACAGGAGATGAAAGAAGAGTTCAATAAGCAATTAAATAAATTAAAAGAGTTAGCATATAGTAAAAAATATACTTATTCAGATACAAAAAAGCCTGTTCCGAATACAGAAGTAATTAAATATTTAGAAGAAGAAAACAAAAAATTAAAAAATAAACTTTTGCACTCTGAAAACAGAGTGCAAGAGCTTGAAGAAGAGAATAAAAGATTAAAAGAGGAAATAGAGCTTTTAAAACGAGAACTTACGGAGAGAGATATTTACAAAGTTGTAGGAGAAATTTATTGTGCAAATTGCTATAACACAAAATTTAAAGAAAATATTGCTATTAAATTAAAACAAGAACAAATAATAAAAGATTATAAAATAAACGAGCAAAACAAAGTAACAATTAAAACAAAAGAATTTGAGCTTGAAGAAACAGAAAAAGATGGAACAGAAAGATTTAAAATTAAAAGAAGATTTAAAAGGCAATATTAAAATAAAAAATTTTATTAATAGTAATAAAAGTGCAAATTTAGGTTTTAAACCCAAAAGGTAAAAAATGAAAATAACAGCAGATACGCATCTCGGTCATACAAATATACTTCTATACGAGCCTGTTCGTATGCAAAAAGCAAAAATGGAAGGATACGAGGATTTTGACAGGTTTTTAATTGACAGATTGAACAGATATATAAAAAAAGACGATGAAGTTTTGCATCTTGGAGATGTAGCTTTTAAAGATAGTTATAAATTAGCAAAAAAGTTAAACGGGGAAATAACTCTTATTAAAGGCAATCACGATAAGGAAAAACAT
>NZ_JALUYR010000096.1 GCF_027012695.1 Thermococcus sp. | reverse complement strand
AACTTGACTAACACTTCATGCGCTTGTCACAATTCGAGCTCCTGTAATGCTTCGAACTTGACTGCTAAGGTAAACGTCTCGGTGGTTGCTCTTTACAACATGACTAAAAAGCATGAACAATTGCTTTTCCTTGGGATTAACATCTACAACAGCACGTTCAACTACACGATGTACGCCCTCGTTTATCGCGCCGAGAGGAGCCAGTACAAGTACAACTTCACTCTCGTCACGAGGATATTCACTGATCCTGAGACTGGTGAGTACCGGGTCTTTCTCACCGGAATGAACATTGCTCCGGATGATGAGGACAGGGTTGTACCCGTTGGCGACACGATTATCACTGCCGACAATTTGACTCTTTCAGAGTATTACTGGACTCTTAACAAGGTTCTCATGAAGCTTCGCAGAGGTGACGAGACGAACTGGGTCTGGGGCAGGTGTGCCTACGAGCTGAGGCACCTCTCCCACTTAGTGAGACTAAAACTTCCAGAATACAACCAGGAAAAGGCAGTGGGATCAACAATAACCGTAGATGGGTACTGGAGTTGTGTGCTTGGATGTGTTCTTCAGAGTGTGGCCCAAGATAGTGGCTGGTGGGAAATCTGTTACTATATCTGTTCGATAGCCATGATGGATCCGACGAAATCAACAGTGCTAGCATCTGCCGGCTGTTTAGGGGTTGAATTAGTACCCTGTCTGATCCAGTGTGCATTGCCATGGTAGATCCAACAAAGTGTAAATTAGAAGGAAGAGATGCTAAATAGAAGGGGGGAAGAAGATTGGATAAAGTAACCGAAGAAGAACTGCTTCGGTCTGTTCCAATTTTCTTTTTTGTGTTTGTAGGCTATGCTTTATTATGGGGAGCCATGGATGAGAAGATCCCAGCAGTATGGGCTCCAATAATCTCACTTATCCTCAGCTTTGGGACGATTCCTCTTAGAGTATGGTACAGGAGGGGGCGGAGATGAGAGCAATTCTTGGGCTCTTAGGATTGGGGTTGTACTTGTTGCTCATGACTGTGACGAACTATTCCACAAACTCTCTGTTTCAGGCAGTCCTCTTCATTGCTGGAGTCGTTCCTGTAACTCTCATGGCTTTTCTCTTCGTTGATGATCTGAACGAGCTAAAGGAGCCCAAAAAGTTTGCGTCTTTTGTGACATTTCTCATTGTACTCGTGCTGATCGGCTCCCTTTATCGCGGCACAGCATCTTTAAAAACCATCCTAAAACTAATTCTGTTTGCCGTGTTTGTGTGGTTGATTTCTTTCGTCAGTCAAAAAAGGATACGCGGAGAAGTTAACTCAAACTAGAGAAAAACGTGATTCCCCCCACCTTTATAAACCCCTCCCCTTACCTCCGATCATGAGCCACTACTACTCCGAAGAGCCAAGCACACCGCTGAAGACCAAAACGATAGAGGTCTGCCTTAGGGGACACTGCTTTAAATTCATAACAGCCAGCGGAGTCTTCTCCTTCGGCAAACTCGATCGCGGAACGGAACTGCTCATAGAGAGCATGGTGCTCGATAAGAGCTGGCGCGTCCTCGATCTCGGCTGCGGCTACGGTGCTATTGGCATCGTCGCATCCCGCTTCGTGGACTACGTGGTGATGACCGATGTCAACAGGCGCGCCGTCAAAATCGCGAGGAAAAATTTAAAAATCAACAACGTTAGAAACGCCGAGGTCAGATGGGGAAACCTCTATGAGCCCGTTAAGGGCGAAAAGTTCGACTCTATAATCACCAACCCGCCGGTGCACGCCGGAAAGGAAGTCCTGAGGGAAATAGTTATAAACGCTCCCCGGCATCTCAACGATGGTGGCTTGCTCCAGCTCGTCATCAAGACGAGGCAGGGGGCAAAGTATATTAAGGCGCTCATGGATGACCACTTCACCGAAGTGAGGGAACTGGCTAGAGGATCTGGCTACCGAGTATACGCCGGGATCGCCTAGCCTGGGATGGCGCGGGCCTTGAGAGCCCGTGGCCTCTTGGCCACCGGGGTTCAAATCCCCGTCCCGGCGCCAAAATCCTGGGAAGGATTTGATGGAGGTGTATTTGTAATGACCGAGAACTTCAGACACATAGTCCGCGTTGCGGGGGTGGATCTGGACGGAAATAGGCAGCTCAGATGGGCCCTTACGGGCATCAGGGGTATAGGAATAAACTTCGCAACCATGGTGCTCAGGGTTGCGGGAATAGACCCCTACATGAAGACCGGCTACCTTACCGACGAGCAGGTTAGGACAATAGAGAAGATCCTTGAGGATCCGGTTGCCCACGGGATTCCTGTCTGGGCGGTCAACAGGCCCAGAGACTACGAGACCGGTAAGGACGTCCACCTCATCACGGCCAAGCTTGCCATGGCCTGGCGCGAGGACTTCAACAGGCTCCGCAGGATCAAGTCCTACCGCGGCATAAGGCTTGAGCGCGGTCTGCCCGTCCGTGGTCAGAGGACGAGGTCAAACTTCAGACACGGTGGAACCATCGGTGTGAGCAGAAAGAAGAAGAGGTGATGTAGATGGGAGACCCAAAGAAGCAGAGGAAGAAGTATGAGACTCCCCCTCACCCCTGGATTAAGGAGAGGCTCGACCGCGAGAGGGTTCTCATGAGGAAGTACGCCCTCAAGAACAAGAAGGAGCTCTGGCGCCACGAGACCCAGCTCAAGGAATTCAGGAGGAGAGCGAGGAGACTTCTCGCGGCCCGCGGAAGCCAGGCAGAAATCGAGAGGCAGCAGCTTCTCCAGAGGCTCAACAGACTCGGTCTTCTCCCGGCCGATGCGGTGCTCGACGACGTTCTCTCGCTTACCGTCGAGGACGTCCTTGACAGACGCCTTCAGACGATAGTCTTCAAGAAGGGCCTTGCAAGGACCATAAGGCAGGCCAGGCAGCTCATAGTCCACGGTCACATCGAGGTAAACGGTCAGGTCATCCGCTCCCCGGGCTATCTCGTCCTTAAGGAGGAGGAAGATACTATAGCGTACTCCAAGGCCTCTCCGTTCACGAGGGAGGGCCACCCCGAGAGGATGGTTATCGAACAGGCCAGGCAGGGTGGTGAAGCATGAGCGAGGAAGCCCAGCAGGTCAACATAAAGAAGAAGGAGAAGTGGGGAGTCGCGCACATCTACTCCTCCTACAACAACACGATAATACACATCACCGACCTGACCGGGGCCGAGACGGTCTCGAGGTGGAGCGGTGGTATGGTCGTCAAGGCCGACAGGGACGAGGCCTCCCCCTATGCGGCCATGATAGCCGCCAGAAGGGCCGCTGAGGAGGCGATGGAGAAGGGTTTCACCGGCGTTCACATCAAGGTCCGCGCCCCCGGAGGAAGCAAGAGCAAGAGTCCCGGTCCGGGTGCCCAGGCCGCGATAAGGGCCCTCGCGAGGGCAGGCCTCAGGATAGGAAGGGTGGAGGACGTCACCCCCATCCCGCACGACGGAACCAGGCCGAAGGGCGGGAGAAGGGGCAGGCGCGTCTGACCCCTCAAAATCCCTTTTTTGGTGATGCCGATGGAACCGAAGTTCCAGATTCTTGAGAAAACGGGGGACTCGATAAGGTTCATCATCGAGGGGATTGATGTTCCCTTTGCCAACGCCCTCAGGAGAACCATTCTCGCCGACGTTCCGACCTTCGCCGTTGATGAGGTCGAGTTCTTCGAGAATGACTCGGCCCTCTTCGACGAGATAATCGCCCACAGGATAGGTCTTATTCCGCTTACAACTCCGGCCGAGAGGTTCTCCCTAGATGCGCTCGAGCTCGATGATCATACCGTTACCCTCTCCCTTGAGGCGGAGGGGCCCGGAATGGTTTACTCCGGTGATCTCAGGAGCGATGACGAGGGTGTTAAACCAGCAAATCCCGACATCCCCATAGTCAAGCTCGCCGAGGGTCAGAGGCTTACGCTCAACGCCTACGCGAGGCTTGGCCGTGGGAAGGACCACGCCAAGTGGCAGCCGGGCTTTGTCTACTACAAGTACCTCACAAGGATCCACGTGAGCAGGGAAGTTCCTGGCTGGGAGGAACTCAGGGAGCTCGCAAAGAGACGCGGATTACCAGTTGAAGAGACCGATGATGAGCTGGTCATAACCACCACAAGGGCGTTTTACCTCCCCAGGAAGTTCGAGTCCTACGAAGGGGATAAGATCAGAGAAGAGATCGTTCCCAATGCATTCGTCTTTACCGTCGAGAGCAATGGAGAGCTCCCCGTTGAGGAAATGGTGAGCACAGCGCTCAAGATACTGATGAGGAAGAGCGATAGATTTATAAACGAGCTTCATAAATTAGCCGACTGACGCGGGGGTAGCCGAGCCTGGCCAAAGGCGCGGGATTCAGGGTCCCGTCCCGCAGGGGTTCCGGGGTTCAAATCCCCGCCCCCGCACCATAATGATCACCCCGTCAACTGTCGGTTTCCCTGCGAGAGCTTTGAGGAGGTATGTTCATGGTCAAGAGAACCGGACCCACCGACGTTAACCTGAGGAGGCTCATCCGCTACCTCAGAAAGAAGTCGAACGAGGAAGGCGTTAAAATCTGGAAGGACATCGCCTGGCGCCTCGAGAGGCCTAGGAGACAGAGGGCTGAAGTGAACGTTAGCAAGATAAACCGCTACACCAGGGAAGGGGACACCGTAATTGTCCCCGGAAGCGTCCTCGGTGCAGGAAAGCTCGAGCACAAGGTCACCGTTGCGGCATGGAAGTTCAGCGAGACGGCGAAGAAAAAGATAGTCGAGGCCGGTGGAGAGGTCCTCACCATTGAGGAGCTTATCGAGAGAAACCCGAAGGGTAGTGGAGTAATCATAATGGAGTGATGGGCCATGAGGATAATTAACGCTGAAGGACTTATCCTTGGAAGGCTCGCCTCGAAGGTCGCCAAGATGCTCCTTGAGGGCGAGGAGGTCGTCATAGTCAACGCCGAGAAGGCCATCATCACCGGAAACCGCGATGACATCTTCGCCAAGTACAAGCAGAGGACCGAGCTGAGGACCAGGACCAATCCGAGGAGAGGACCTTTCTATCCGAAGAGAAGCGACGAGATCGTTAGGAGAACCGTCAGGGGAATGCTCCCCTGGAAGACCGACCGCGGCAGGAAAGCCTTTAGAAGGCTCAGGGTTTACGTTGGCGTTCCGAAGGAGTTCGAGGGGAGGGAGCTTGAGACGATAATGGAGGCCCATATGTCGAGGCTCGCAACCCCCAAGTACGTTACCGTTGGCGAGGTTGCTAAGTTCCTCGGTGGAAAGTTCTGAGGTGAGAGAAGATGAAGGTCATCCAGACTGCCGGTAAGAGAAAAACGGCCATCGCGAGAGCCACCATCAGGGAAGGGAAAGGCAGGGTAAGGATCAACCACAAGCCGGTTGAGGTAATCGAACCAGAGATAGCGCGCTTCACCATCATGGAGCCGCTCGTCCTCGCGGGCGAGGAGATAGTTGGCAGAATTGACATCGACGTCAGGGTCGAGGGCGGTGGCTTTATGGGACAGGCCGAGGCCGCGCGCGTCGCCATAGCCCGCGCATTGGTCGAGTGGACCAACGATGTGAACCTGAAGGAAAAGTTTATGAAGTACGACAGAACCATGCTCGTTGGGGACAGCAGGAGAACCGAGCCCCACAAGCCCAACCGCTCAACCAAGGGTCCGAGGGCCAAGAGGCAGAAGTCCTACCGCTGATGCCTTATCCTTTAATATTCGGAGAAGGTGATACGGGTGATAGTCCCGGTCAGGTGTTTCACGTGCGGGAAGGTCATAGGAGACAAGTACCACGAGTTCAAGGCCCGTGTTGAGAAGGGCGAGGACCCCGAGAAGGTGCTCGACGACCTCGGGGTTGAGAGGTACTGCTGCAGGAGAACGCTCCTCAGCCACGTCGAGCTGATAGATCAGGTAATGGTCTACAAGGTGTACTAAAAAACCGCATTTCTTGGGGGGCCGTGGGGTAGCTTGGTCTATCCTCCCGGCTTGGGGTGCCGGAGACCCGGGTTCAAATCCCGGCGGCCCCACCAAAATTTGCACTGGAATGATTTAGCCGGAGTGGAGGCAGGGGTGATGATGGTGTTTAAGTATACCCGCTTTGAGAAGGCCCGCATTATAGGGGCCAGGGCCCTCCAGATAGCGATGGGTGCCCCGGTCCTTATAGACGTGCCCGAAGGGATCACGCCATTGGAAGCCGCGTTGCTTGAGTTCGAGAAGGGGGTCATCCCAATCACCGTAATACGACCGGGCTGATGCGAGATGACGGTGATAGAGAACGTAGTCGGCAGGGTTGCCGTGCTCAGGGGAATGAAGTATTCCGTTGAGGTTGACGTCCTCACCAGCTCGGGATTCGGACGCTTTGCCGCACCGATAGACGAGAACCCGAGCCTCTACATAGCCGAAGCCCATAGGGCCGTTAGCGAGGTCGATGAGATAATCGGGCCCGAGCTGATAGGCTTCGACGCGAGCGAGCAGGAGCTCATTGACAGCTACCTCTGGGAGATTGACGGGACGGAGGATTTCAGTCACATAGGAGCCAATACTGCCCTGGCGGTATCGATGGCCGTTGCGAAGGCCGCTGCCAGCGTCAGAAAAATGCCACTATACAGCTATCTCGGGGGAACGTTCACAACCGAACTTCCAGTGCCGATACTCGAGGTGGCCGGCGGAGAGGCCTTTGACTACTACGTTACAGTTAGGGACCTCATGGAGATTACGGACGTGGTGGATGCCTTCAACAAGGTGCTCGAGCACGCCAAAGAGAGCTCGGTGGAGGCCTTTTCAAAGGCCACGGAGAAGGCCACCGATGAGCTCGGTCTGGACGTTGCCCTTGGCCTCGTCCAGAAGAGGCCCCTTGGAGCTGAGGAAGTTCTTTCAGTGGTCGAGGACAACAACGTTGCTTACATAAAACCCCTCGGTGATGAGGAGCTCTTCCTCGAGCTCATAGCGGGGACCCACGGCGTGTTCGTTGACGGCGAACACCTCTTCCGGGAGAAGGGAGTACTTGACAGGCGCTACTACAACGCCCTTTCCATAAAACCCATAAACCTTGGCACGCTCACCGACTTGTACAACCTTGTGAACGATGCGAAGTCGGAGAGGATCGTTCCAATCCTTGCGGAGGCTCGATACGAGTCCTCCGACGGGGCGCTGGCCCATTTGTCGGTGGGACTTCGCTGCCCGGCGATGGTACTCCGGAGGGACTCCATCGCCAAGCTGAACGAACTCATTAGAATCGCCGAGGATCTCGGCGAAAGGGGAAGGATAATAACCTTTGAAGGATGAGGAGGTGTGAAGGATGGAGGAATATCTCGTTCCACTCGACCAGTACCTTGCAGCGGGTGTCCACATCGGCACCCAGCAGAAGACCCAGGACATGAAGAAGTTTATTTACCGCGTTAGACAGGATGGCCTGTACGTCCTTGACGTCAGGAAGACGGACGAGAGGCTTCGCGTAGCTGGCAAGTTCCTGGCCCGGTTCGATCCCGAGAGCATTCTCGCGGTCAGCGTCAGGCTCTATGGCCAGAAGCCCGTCAAGAAGTTCGGCGAGGTTACGGGTGCCCGTGCCATACCCGGCCGTTTCCTCCCTGGAACCATGACCAACCCGCAGGTCAAGAACTTCATGGAGCCGGACGTTCTCATCGTCACCGACCCGAGGGCCGACCACCAGGCCATGAAGGAGGCCATTGAAATCGGCATACCAATAGTTGCACTCGTTGACACGGAGAACTTCCTGAGCTTCGTTGACCTCGCGATCCCGACCAACAACAAGGGCAGGAAAGCTTTGGCTCTCATCTACTGGATCCTCGCGAGGGAGATCCTCTACAACAGGAAGGAAATCGAGAGCAGGGAGGACTTCAAGGTCCCGGTCGAGGATTTTGAGATGAGGATCATCAGGACCTGAGGGGAAGGTTTTTAATACCTCCCCTTTAGTTTAGCTCGCGCGGGGGTGCCCGAGCCTGGCCAAAGGGGGCGGACTTAAGATCCGCTGCCGCAGGGCTGCGCGGGTTCGAATCCCGTCCCCCGCACCAAAGCTTAAAAACAACCCGAGAAGGTGAAGATGTTAGGATCATGGGGTGATCATGATGGCGAGATTTCCGGAGGCTGAGGCCAGGATCTTTAAGAAGTACATCTGTATGCGCTGCGGCGCTACCAACCCGTGGAAGGCAAAGAAGTGCAGGAAGTGCGGCTACAAGGGCCTCCGCCCGAAGGCCAGGGAGCCGCGCGGTGGAATGGGACGCTGAGTCCCGTACCTTCCAAATTTTCGCCTGCCGTGTTCTTCTCAACTTTTCATGGTTTTTCCGGTGGTTAGAAATCTTCTGCCCGTAAACCGGGCGTCTATTCGCTCCTCAGCTTTGATACCATGCTCTCTAGAAACGCGATGCCCTCCTCAAGGAGCCTCTCGCCCTCAGGGGTAAGCTTGTAGTATTTCCTGGACGGTTTCCCCGTCTGGCTCTCCTGCCATTCGGCAGTTACATAGCCCTCCTTCTCAAGTTTGTAGAGGACAACGTACGAGCTGACCGTGGCGGGTTCAAAGTTAAACGCCTCCCTGATCCTTTCCTTCAGCTCGTATGCGTACATCGGCCTCTCCTTTAGAAGGCGGAGGATATAGAGCCACAGCACCTCTTTGGTTATTTTATTCCTCAGCCTCTCCATGGGTGTCGTCATGCTATCACCCGGTTTTATGATTTGGAAATATTTGTTCGGCGTTTAATTTAAACGTTTTGGCGGTAACTTTTTATCCTTGGGGACCTTTATACAACCGGGTGATGGAATGGAGTTTGATCTGAACGCCATGATGGGGGACGTGGGTGTTGGCGCCGTCGTGGGTTTCGTCACCGGCTATGCGGTCAAGAAGGTTATGAAGCTGGCGCTGGCCCTGATAGGAGCCTACGTCGTCAGCCTTCTCTGGCTCGAGCAGAAGGGGGTAATAGTAATCAATAAAGACAGGCTGTTCAACCTCGTCGGTGAGTGGAGCCACGAGATAATGAGCGCCGGCCAGAAGGTTGCGGCACTTCTCCCCGGAACCGCGGCCTTTATGGGCGGATTTGCCCTTGGATTTCACAGGGGGTGATGGGAGGGATTCAGACCCTCCCGTGGTAGAGGATCTTCACGAGCTCCTCGGGAAGGCCCTCCCGTCTTATTCTCTCCTCTATAAGCCGCTTCTCGTTCTCGTAGTCCACTTCCACGAACTTCGTGTGGAGCGTGTCAACATTAACCAGCGCGAAGGTGGCCTTGTGTTTCTTTCCCGGAGGGTACCCTATGCTGCCCGGACAGACCACCCTGCCGTACCTAGTTCTCGCGTTTACCGGATACCTCGGTGAAGCCACGAAAAGTATCTCGTAGTCCTTAACGGGCCTCATTATGACCTCATAGTAAGAACTCGGCTGATCTGGAAGGACTTTTCCGTGTATAGGGTCGAGGGGACTTCCGTAAACCCCGAAGATGTCATTCTTACCGATCTTGTCAACGATGTAAACGGGCAGGTCCCTTATGAACTCCCTCCCCTCGTGGCCAAGCTTCTCCCAGGTGTACTTGAGGGCCTTTTTGATGTATTCGGGATAATCAACCCGGTCTATGTAATCAGGTCCCTCGGCGTGTGGATCACTCTCCGCTATCACCTGATCGTACTCACCCCTGGTTACGTAGACCAGGTTGTTTTTGATGAGGTCGTCGAGAGTGTCGAGAACCTCCCGGGGATAGGGGAAGAGTCCGACAATGTTGCCGAGAACGTAGTACTTCTCGATCTCGTATCCTTCCTCTTTGAGCTCTTCTATTCTCTCCAGGGCCTTTGCGAGCGCCGGCAGATTTCCATTGATGTTGGCCAGAACAGCGACGTATACCACTGCGATCACCTCCGGTTTTCCTTACCGTTGTTAACTAAAAGAGGGGAAGTATTTAAGGCTTTCGGCCCCTGGGATTCTTCCCCTCACGCCGTATGGCGGCAAGGTAGAGCAGTATCGCATCCTCAACCATTCTCTCACCTCCACCTGTTTGTCTCGCGGGTTTGGGTCGCCGACGCACACCGCAGAATGCCATCAAGACCCGCAGAATGTTGCGATGGAAAACCGCGGTAGAATGCATCGGACTTCAAAACCGATTGATGGCGGACCGGCGGGGATTTGAACCCCGGACCTGCGGCTTAGGAGGCCGCCGCCCTGTCCTAGCTAGGCTACCGGTCCACTGCCCGCTATCACCTCAAAGGGGAAGAGTATTTAAAGTTTGCGGTCCAGTGGTGGGGGGTGGGAACGTGGACGAGCTGGACATCAGGATACTTTCGGTACTCCAGAGGAACGCACGCCTCTCCTACAGGGAAATAGCGAGAGAGCTTAAGGTGGCCGTTGGAACCGTTTACAACAGGATCAGGAGGATGGAGGAGGAGGGTATAATCAGAGGCTATGCCCCGGTTCTTGACTACGAGAAGCTTGGGTTCGGTTTAACCGCCGTCATCGGCGTGAAGGCCCGGGGAAGGAGAATAGTGGATATAGAGCGCGAGATAGCGGCGAACGGCCGGGTGATGCTGGTTTACGATACCACCGGCGAGTACGACATCTTCGTCGTGGCCAAGTTCAGGAATAGGGAGGATATGAACCGTTTCGTCAAATGGCTCCTCTCCCTTGAGGGCGTTGAGAAGACGAACACTAGCGTTGCCATGCAGGTGGTAAAGGAGGATACGAGACTAGGACTTGAGGACTAAAACCCCATCCAGGAAGCGCTTTGCAAAGTCGTCGAAGCTCTCGACCGGGAGGATTACCTCCCTTCCGTTAACCTTCCCTTCGAATATGAGGTTCCTCGCAGCTATCTCGCGTATCCTGGCGAAGTCGGGGTTTTCCTCAACGGTCTCCTCGAGTATCTTTGTGAACTCCTCCTCGTCGGCGTGCCTCACAACGCCCTCTATCACCACAGCTTTCCCGCACTCCTCTTCGTCACAGCGGAATCTAAAGGGGAGGCCGGGTTCGATTTCCACCGGTATCGTCAGGCCGTCGGCGTTGTATATGAGAACTTTCATCCCCATCACTCCAGCCTTATGAGGCTTTCCACGGGTATGCTGTACTCCTCCTTTAGGCGATCCACGATGTCGCCGACGCTTATGAGGAAGAACATGCCGACCGGCTTTGCCCCCGCCTGCCTGCACATCTCCAGCAAAGCTCTCTGCGTTTCCCCGCTTCTTATGACGTCGTCAACGATGAGGACCCTCTCCCCCTTCCGGAGAGCCCACTTCGGGAGGTAGAGCGTTGTAACGCTTCCCGATGCGCTGGGAACGTAGCTAACCTCGTAGAACTTCTCGACGCCGACTTCCTTTTTCTTCTTGGCGTAGACAACATCCGCACCCAGTTCCCTTCCAACGTGAACGCCCAGGGCTATTCCGTCGGTTGCGGCCGTTAGAACCTTGTCCACGTTCAGGTCCATGTACCTTCCGGCAACCTCCTCGGCTATGAGGCTCATCAGCGCGGTGTCGCTGAGGACGGGCATGTTATCGAAGAAACCCCTCTCGTCGAACTTTATCCTCTTCTTCACTTCCTCCTCCAGGTTCAGGTAGGGGAGGAGCAGTTCCAGAAGTTTTCTAGTCCTCTCCGTGCTTGGAAGAACCTTCCCCCGGACGTACCTGTTGAGCACCGTTATGGGAAGACCCGTTATCCTGGAGAGCTCCTCGTAGGTATAGGTTTTTTTGAGAAGCCTGAGAACCGTGATGAGTCTGAGTTTCTCCTGAACGGACTTTAGCTGGCTCATACCATCACCTCCGGTGCCCCGGAGTTAACAAAAAAATGCATAAATATGTTTCGGTCATCTGGACGGCTTCACAGTCCTCTTTTGGTACTCTTCCAGAACGTCTCTGTACTCCTTCAGGAGGAACTCCCCGGTGACGGGTTCGCCCTCCGGGTGGTCTATGCCGGGGCAGAATGAGTCCTTTTTGACGTATATCTCCATCTTCCTTCCGCGCCGGACGAAGATGAAGGGGTAGAGCCTGCATGCAAGGGGTCTGTACCCGTAGATGCGGCACCTGTTGGTCTCGGTATCGAGAAAGATGCAGGCGTCATCGAAGGGTCTCTTCCTTATGGCATAACCCACGAACCTGCCCCCGCGGTAGAACATTTTGTCATAGTCCACAAACTCCCAGGCGCTGTAGCCGAGCTCCTCTATCCTCTCGATGTCTTCATCGCGGAGGGGTATTTCCAGATCCCTGCAGCACCGCCCGCAGTTTTCTATGCACTTAAACTTGAAGGATGGGTCGTGCTCGACCTCGAGGGTTTCGAGGTCAACGGTCGCGACCCATCTCTTCTCCAACCCCTCACCCCCTGTAGGAGCTGGCTATCAGCGTTTCCGTCATCTCGATGTGGTCAATCTTCCGCAAAACCTCGTCGTGGAACCTGTCGAGCTCCTCGACGCTCCCGACCTCCACGCGGAGAATGATGTCGTATTCGCCGTATACCCGGTATATCTCCTTGATCCGGCCGTTGGCGTTCTTGAGGGCGTTGTAGACCTCCTCCTCATAGCCGGGTTTAACCACCACGAGCACGAAGGCCTCGATCATATTCCCAACCCCCCGAGGTTGAACTTCTTGGCCATCTTGGCCAGCTTCCTCTTGTCCATGCTCTTGAACATCTTCTTCATCTGGTTGTACTGGTTTAAAAGCTCTCTGACATCGGCGGTGCTTGTCCCGGAACCGCGGGCTATGCGCTTTATCCTCGAATAGTTGATTATCTCGGGTTTCTCCAGTTCCTCCTCTGTCATGGAGTCCATTATTATCCTGTACCGCTTCAGCTTCTCCTCACCGACCTTCACGGCATCGTCCGGCAGGGAGTAGCCGAGTCCGGGTATCATCTGGAGCACCTGCTTGAGCGGTCCCATCCTCTGCATCGCCTCGAGCTGGGCGTACATATCCTTGAGGTTGAACTTGCCCCTCAGGAACTTCTCCATGTCCTCCTCCTTGAACTCCTGCTGCTTCTGAAGTTCCTCCAGCTTCTCGAGGAGGCCCTCAATGTCGCCCATGCCGAGCAGTCTGGAAACGAAGCGCTTGGGGTCGAAGGCCTCCAAATCGTCAATCCTCTCACCGACGCCTATGAACTTAATCGGTGCACCGGTGGCGGCAACCGCTGAGAGGGCTCCGCCACCCTTCGCGCTTCCATCGAGCTTGGTGACGATTATTGAGCCTATTGGAGTGGCCTCCTTGAAAGCTAAAGCCTGGTTGTAGGCCTGCTGGCCGATGGTTCCGTCTATGACGAGTATGACCTCGTGGGGCTTTATCGCCTCGCTTATCTGCTTCATCTCCTCGATGAGGCTCGACTCCTCCTTGTGCCTTCCAGCCGAGTCCACTATTATAACGTCGACGCCCCTATTCCTGAAGTACTCAACGCCTTCCTTAGCAAGCTTCACCGCGTCCTTCTCGTTGGGATCACCAAAGACCTCTATTCCAAGGGGTTCAACGAGCTGCTTGAGCTGGTAGTATGCTCCCGGACGCCAGGTGTCGGCGCATACGAGGCCGACCCTGTAACCCCTCTTCTGTAGGTGTCTCGCGAGCTTCGCCACGCTCGTGGTCTTACCTGACCCCTGGATACCGACGGTGAGGAGGACGGTTGGCTTCTCCTTTATTTCAAGGGGCTTCGCCTCCTTTCCAAGGAACTTGGTGAGTTCCTCATAGACTATCTGGATTATATGCTCCTTCTTCGACGCTCCAGCCGGAGGCTCTTCCTCAATGGCGCGCTTTTCTATCGTCTTCGTTAACTGGAGAACGAGCCTGACGTTCACGTCAGCCTGAATGAGCGCCCTCTGTATGTCCCTCACTATCTCCTTTATCGTCGCTTCATCAACCGTTCTTGAACGGGCGAGTTTCCTGAGGGCGCTGTTGAGTGCCTTCCCGAGCTGTTCAAGGGCCATCTTCACCCACCGTATTCAGAGGGAAGCGAGACCTTATAAACGGTTGGGTTCCCGGCTGCAATGGCGGTTGTGCTCCTGACGACCACCTCGTAGGGGGTTGTTTACGACGGTTTGAATCGCCCATGAAAACGATTAAATACACACCCCTCCTAAAAAAATCCGGTGGAGAGCATGGCCGACGTTTTTGACGAGGCCCTCCGGCTGGCCTCCAACATCAGGGACGGGTACCTGAGGGCGGTCACCTACGCAAGAATCGGTTACCATATGCACCGTGCTAAAAAACCCGGGTACGGAAAGGCCTTCAGGTACGCCCTCAGCGCCGTGGCCCATCTGGACAACCCCCTTCTGACGACTAAGGCCCTCATTGAGATAGGAACCTACCTCCACAAAACGGGCTCCAAGTCCGCTGGCAAGGTCTTCTCCGAGGTCCACGATGTGATTCTGGGTTTCCCCCAGCCCCTCCGGGACGAACTCCTCGAGGAACTTGTGGCAAGGCTGCTGGAACTTGGCAGGGTGGACGATGCCTTCTTCTACACCAACGATATAGTAGATGGGGTAAAACGTAACGATACTCTGCTTAAGGTACTCAGGGCCTACCTGTCCCGGGGTAACATGCGTAGGGCATACCTCATAGTAAACAGGATGGAGGACGAGCCCTGGCGTTCCATAGCTGCGGTGGAGACCCTTAAAGCTCACCTCAAGCGGGAGGAATTTGGAAGTGCCATAAGAATACTCCGTGAGCTGAGAAGCGAGTACTGGCTTGGGGAGGCGATGAAGGAGGTCGCCAGGTATCTAAAAACCGCGCAGGTTCCCAGGGCCACCTACGAGAAGTTCGTGGACATAGCCCTGTCCCTCTCCGGTGAAACGGGTTTTGATGTTCTCAAATCCCTTCTGGTGGGACTGGGAAGCGCCGGGGAGCTGGAGTTCGTGGGGGAGATCCTGAGAAAGCTTCCCGAGGAGCGTAGGGTTTCCATACTGGAGAGCATAGTGGAGGCCTCGCTGGACAGGGCAGAACTACTCGAAGGACTTCTTGGTCTCACCCAGGGCGATGAGTTCGGAAGGCTTGCGGATTTCCTGATGAAAAGACTTCTGGCCCAACCGGTGGGGAGGGAGTACGTTCCCGTTGTGGAGAAGATAGGTGAGAACACAGTGGACGACGTTCTGCTCGTTAAGGTGGCGACCTACCTCGCGAAGCTGGGGGAATTTGAGAAGGCCTGGCACTTTGCCTCGCGGGTTCGGGGTAATTACCTTCGCTCTCTGGCCTTCGGCAGCATAGCCGTTGCGAAGCTCAAAGAAGGAGACGTTGACGGGGCCATTGACGCGGCCCTGGAGGTCAAGGATCCCCGGTGGGGTTCTTGGCTGCTGAGCGAAATACTGGCGAAGATACTCGAGCTCCAGGCCGGTGGCGAGGTCAGGGAAGACATCCAGGAGAGGGCCGAGTCCCAGCGCGTCCTGTGGGATGAGGGCTAACGTTTTAAGCTTCCGATCCCTTTTCATTCAGGTGATACCATGCCGAGGATAGCGATTATAGGGGGTTCCGGAGTCTACGATCCAGAGCTGCTCGAGAACGTCAGGGAGGAGTTTGTTGGCACTCCCTACGGCAAGGTCAAGGTTAAGATTGGAGAATATGAGGGGGAGGAGATAGCCTTTCTCGCGAGGCACGGTGAAGGACACAGCGTTCCACCCCACAGGATAAACTACCGGGCCAACATCTGGGCTCTTTACGAACTTGGTGTGGAGAGGATTCTCTCGACTTCGGCCGTTGGCTCCCTCAACGAAGCCATGAAGCCGGGCGATTTTGTTATCCTTGACCAGCTCATGGACTTTACTAAAAAGCGCGATTACACATTCTACGACGGTGAGGACAGCCCACACGATCGGAAGTTCGTCGCTCATATCGATTTCACGGACCCCTATTGTCCCGAACTGAGAAAGGCGCTGATAACCGCCGCCAGGGAGCTTGGACTCACCTACCACCCGGCAGGTACCTACGCCTGCATGGAGGGGCCGAGGTTCGAAACCAGGGCAGAGGTGCGGGCGCTGAAGATACTGGGGGCCGACGTTGTCGGGATGACGCAGTGTCCGGAGGCCGCTCTGGCGAGGGAGCTCGAGATGTGTTATTCGAGCGTTGCTATAGTGACGAACTTCGCGGCGGGGATCAGCAGGGAGAAGCTTACCCACAGGGAAGTCGTAGAGCTGATGGCGAAGAAAGGTGAGGAGATAAAGTACCTCATCATGAAGTCCATCAAGTACATTCCAAAGGAGCGCAACTGTCCCTGCAAAGATGCACTCAAGGGAGCAACAGGAGACTGATGCCCCTTTCCGTTCTTTTCTCTCCCCAAATGAGCTTACGTTCTAAACCCATGGTTAAGGAAAGTGTTTAATAACCCCTCCCCCAACTGTTACCGGTGGTATGATGAGGTATGACGTCGTTATCGTGGGTGCCAGTGCCGGAGGAATAACGGCCGCCATGTCCTCCAGGCGGTTCTACCCCAACAGGAGTGTTCTCGTTATCAAGCGGGAGAAGGTGAGCGTGATTCCCTGCGGAATCCCCTACGTTTTCGGAACTTTGAAGAGCGTTGACGACGACGTTCTCCCAGTTGAGATGTTCCTTGAGCCCCTGGGCGTGGACATTCTAACCGACGAGGTTGTTGAGGTCAACCCCAACTCCCACACGATAAAAACCCGATCCGGGAAAGAGATCGGCTGGGAAAAGCTTGTTCTGGCAACGGGTTCAAACCCCGTCAAACCCGAGTTTCCCGGAACCGACCTTGAGGGCGTTTACACCGTTCCCAAGGACTACTACTACCTCAAAGAACTCCGAGAGAGGATCGAAAACGCCAGGAGAATAATAATAGTCGGGGGCGGGTTCATAGCTCTGGAGGTGGGAGATGAAATACGAAAACTTGGCAAGGAGGTAACGATGATCGTCAGAAGCAGACTCCTCAGGAGTTCATTCGACCCGGAGTTCAGCAAGATGGTTGAGGAAAGGCTGAGGGAACGGGGTATAAAGGTGGTTTACGGTCAGGTTGAGAAGCTTCTCGGAAACGGACGGGTTGAGGGAGTAAGACTGCTGGATGGGAGAGAAATCCCCTCGGATCTAGTCATATTCTCCATAGGCTACCGTCCCAACATTGAGCTCGCCGTCAAGGCCGGTCTGAAGGTTACGCGCTACGGCATCTGGACCGACGAATACATGAGGACATCCCATCCCGACATTTTCGCCGTCGGTGACTGTGTAGAACACCGCGACTTCTTCACCGGAAAACCCTATCCCCTGATGCTCGCCTCGACGGCCACCTTCGAGGCTAGAATTGCTGGTGCAAACCTCTTCAAGCTCCAGATCGTGAGGGAGAACAGGAGAACGATAGGGGCTTACTCTACCCATGTTGGGGGTCTGACGCTGGCTGCGGCGGGCCTTACGGAAGAGGCCGCAAGAAAGGAGGGCTTTGAGGTCATAGTCGGCTATGGAAAGGGACCGGACAGGCATCCGGCGAAGTTCCCGGACACCTCGATTGTAACCGCTAAGCTAATCTTCTCCCGCGACAGAGGAGCAATCCTTGGTGCCCAGATAGCGGGCGGAAAGAGCGTCGGGGAGATGATAAACATCCTCGCGCTGGCGATCCAGAAGAGACTGACCGCAAGCGAGCTCTACACCCTCCAGATAGCGACTCACCCGCTGTTGACCGCCTCGCCAGTTGGCTACCAGATACTGCAGGCCGCGGAGGATGCCCTTGCAAAGCTGAGGGCTTCCTGAGGTTTCTCTCTTTTCTGAAATCTGAAAGGGGTCTCATCCAGAGAATTTTTGAACACCAAGTGTGTACCTTTTTATACCGTATTGCTGGCGGTTTATCCCTAAAACAAACCCCTTAAGGGAACCCCCTCAATACGGTTCCCGGTGTGAGGGTTTACTTCCCTCCAGCGCTCGTAGGGCGTCTTCTAAGTGCAAACCCTGGAAGCGAATTCCAAACAAAGTTCACGCCCAGAATAATAACCGATTTCACGCAGAAAACCCCTGCGAATTACACCCGGGGAAAGAGCCACCAACTTTGATGAAGTTTTGCACAGGCGAGCAAGCTTTGGGAAAGCTTGACCAAAAATTTAGCCCTTGCCATTCAAGAATGGCAGTGATTAGTCGTGCACTAACTAACGGCAACTTTAAAAAACCACGTTAGAACAGTTCAACCCTGTTTTTGGCGTCCTTCGGACGTTTCTCTAGAGTGAAACACTCACAAACAGGCCAATAGAACAGAAACCCAACACTTAAACAAATATCCTTAAAAATACATATAATCCTCCGCCAGCGCTGAAACTTTGCGGTGCAAAGTTTCATCAAAGTTAGTGATTTTTTGAGTGCTCCTTCCTGAGAGTTTGCACTCTCAGAAGGCCGGTTAAAGCTTGGAATTTCTTATTAAGTGGCATTGGGTTTTATGATTTTTCCCGCGCTCCGAAAGAGCGCTTCTTAAGAATTAAAACACGCTTCACTGAACTTTTAAGATCAAATTCCCAATTTGAAGGCCTTCCAAAAGTGCAAACACTCTGCGAATCCTTCCGAAAAAGAATCGCGAACCTTGGTCAAACTCAACGGAACTATCGTCTCGTGTGTTGGAGCTTCGCTCCAACGTCGCGCAGGCAAGCAAACTTTGCAAAGCAAAGTTTGATCAAAGAATGCCCTTCTCATGAAAGAGTAAAAGGTCCGTCGTGTCTATTCAGAGGGCAAGTTTAAAGGGATTTAACCTCAAACTAACCCCTTCACACAGTTTCAACTTTAATCAGCGCCCAAAGGGCGCTTTGGACAGTGAAACACTCCCCAAAGGAGCAGGCGAGTAAAAACCCTTTCGGAATTTGAATCTCTAGAAGAAGCACCTGATCTTCCGCCAGCGCTTGCGAAGCAAGGGCTGTTGTGGTGGGCCCGCGGGGATTCGAACCCCGGACCTCCACCTTGTCAGGGTGGCGTCATAACCAGTCTAGACCACGGGCCCAGCCCAAATGTTGGTGGACCGGCCGGGATTTGAACCCGGGGCCTCCGCCTTGCCAAGGCGGCGCTCATACCAGGCTGAGCTACCGGCCCATCCAAACGCCGTAATGACCTATTTAGGCGGGTTTATAAATTTTGCGGTCAGGGTAATCCCTCCAGGCTGCCACCGAGGGGAGCCACGGCAAAGGGAAACGGCGGAAGGAAGACGCAATGAGATGGGTTAACCTTAAGAGCGAGAAGGCGAAAGGTGAAATGGTGCGGAGGATGGCCACGAGTATTAAGTTCAGATTTCTCTCCGGGGATGAGGTGGCGGCGGATCTAATTAGTAAGATAGCCAGGAAAATCCACGAGAAACCGGAGGATGTTGCATGGTTCCTTGAAGTAAAGTCGATTATGGGTAAACTGGGAACCGGCGAGTTCTCAAAGAGCGCGAAGCCTGAACCTCTCGAAACATCAAAGAGTGTCCCGGCAATAATGAGCGAGGTTAAGAAGTTTAAGCGCATTGGGGCCAAAATGAAGAGGGCCGGCCTGGTGTGACTCATGCCGCGGGGTAAAATCAAAACGGTTCTCGATACTTCAATCCTGATAAGCGCTCTCAAATCCCGGTCCCCTTCTTTAAGTTCAGCGTGTTTAGTTTGAACTGTCTCAAGGGATGGTTCCTGGAGAACTACGTTTCGGATGAGATTATCGAGGAGATGAAGTTTACTCTCACCATCGTGGCCATGGAAGTAGCGTCCCGGAAGAACCGAAAGGGAGTTCTCGCTCTCGCAGATGAACTCATGAGGATTGTCCTTCCTGGCTCCAAGAAGGTTAAGCCTCGCGTGGATTTCTTCAAGGATTCTCATCTCGTCAGAACCATCAAAGACGAATCCGACATTAAGTTCCTCAATGTTCTCTATTCTGTGAAGGCCAAGTTTCTCTTGACTCAGAACACTAAGCACTTTGGGAACTTTGTGGTCTCGGGAGATAAAACGGGAAAGGCAAAGGTGCGGCAGCACTACTTTTACGTGATGACAGCGGGTCAGTTCAGGACGCATATGAAGAACGCGCATCCCCAAATTGCCGAAAAGTGTAAAAAGAGAAAGAGTTAGTCGAGTAAGGCAAACATTCCCTTCTTCATAGCTTTTTATATCCTCTCAACATACCATTAAGCACTCTTGATGTTCAGATAATTCTGCCGGACTCCAACACATATACTCTCATTTGGTAGAGCATGCTTTGGGTTGCATAGCTCATTAAGACAACCATCGAAAAGCTAATATTCATGTCTGGCAAAATACGATTCGGTGGACACCATGAGCGTAGACCCCGTTTCTGAAGCCAAAAACATTGAGAAAGAGATAATAGCCTGGCGCAGGGACTTCCACATGCACCCCGAACTCGGCTACGAGGAGGAGCGAACTTCAAAGATAGTGGAAGAGCACCTGCGTGGATGGGGCTACTCAATCAGGCGCGTTGGAACCGGGATTATCGCGGATATCGGGGAGGGGAAGAAAACCATAGCCCTCCGTGCGGACATGGACGCCCTTCCGATCCAGGAGGAGAACGACGTCCCCTATAAATCGAAAAACCCCGGAAAGATGCACGCATGTGGACACGACGCACATACCGCAATGCTCCTCGGGGCTGGGAAGATAATAGCCGCTCATAAAGACGAACTCAACGGAAGGGTGAGATTGATCTTCCAGCCGGCGGAAGAAGGCGGGAACGGAGCGGTTAAGATGATCGAAGGGGGCGCTCTGGAAGGGGTTGACGCGATCTTCGGCCTCCACGTCTGGATGGAACTGCCAAGCGGAGTGATTGGAATCCGTGAAGGACCCTTCCTGGCCGGAGCAGGTTTCTTTGAGGCAAGGGTTCTCGGAAAGGGTGGACACGGCGCTTCCCCGCACGAGACCGTTGATCCAATACCCATCTCCGCCGAGATAATCCTGGCCCTCCAGACGATAGTGAGCAGGAACGTGAACCCGGTGGAGACGGGAGTGGTGAGCGTTACGGCAATAAACGGGGGCACGGCCTTCAACGTCATCCCCGAGGAGGTGACCCTGAGGGGAACCTTCCGCTATTACAATCCCGAAGTCGGTGGACTGATAAAAAGGAGGATGGAGGAGATATTCAGGGGCATATCGGGAACCCACGGGGCGGGGGCAGAGTTCAGCATCAGAGACCTCGTCCCGCCGACGATAAACTCGAATGAGATGGCGGACTTCGCGAGAAAGGTGGCGGAGAAATACGGCCTGAAACACGGGGAAGTCGCGATGTCAATGGGAGCCGAGGACTTTGCCTACTACCTTCAGAAGGTTCCGGGAGCCTTTCTGGCGCTGGGCATAAGGAACGAGGAGAAGGGGATAATCTACCCGCCCCATCACCCGAAGTTCAACGTTGATGAGGACGTCCTCTA
>NZ_JALUYR010000095.1 GCF_027012695.1 Thermococcus sp. | reverse complement strand
AGCGGTACGAGGGGAAGAAGCGGGATTATTACGCTATCCTGGACGTGGATGATTTGATCGTCTCGGATGGTTTGGAGGAACTCAGGACTGACTTGAAGATTCTCCTCGAAGGGGGGCGCGGGTGATGGCTAAGTACACGATTTCATGTATGTTCTACCTCGATTATGAGGATGGGAAGTGGGTAGCCGAGCAAGAATATCCCCCTATCAGAGTCGAAGCCGAGACGCCGGAAGAGGCCCTACGTGGAGCGATGGAGGAGTGGATTTCCTTTCTGAAAAACACGGAGACAGGAAAGCGCTGGCTTTGCCTGGTAGCCAAGGGAGATAAACCTGATTGGATATGTGAGGAGCGTGGTGGCGGTGAGTGATGTTGGCAGAAGGGGGCCCTTTTACCAGTTCAACAAAAGGGAAAGTTATATCAACAACCCATAACAAAAAAGGTGATTTGGAAATGTCAATGCACAACCCACTTTCCAACTACCAAAAAGCTTCGAAAAAAGCCTATGCATACATCAGAGTGAGCATAAGCGAGGAAAACCCTGAAAACCAGAGGTTAGCACTCCAAGAATGGGCTAAAGCTAACAACTACGAGATAGTGAAAACATTTGAAGACGTGGGAGTGAGTGGGGCAATCCCTCCGTGGGAAAGGCCAGGATTCAAGAGCCTTCTCGAGACAATCAAAGAGGAACCACTACCAGTCATTGCTTATGAACTCAGCAGGCTCGGACGCTCTTTCTACGAAACATTCAGGACAATCCAAGAGCTGGAAAGCCTTGGAGCTCCTGTTATCACGATTTCACCCAAAGAGGAATTCCTCCAGAACCTTGACCCTCAAATTCGGAAACTAATCATTGCCATCCTCGCTTGGACTGCTGAGAGGGAGAGGGAATTACTCAGGCAGAGGACCAGGGAGGGCATGAAGAGGGCCAAGATGGAAGGCAAGCACGTGGGAAGGCCCAAAGTGAAGATCAACATGCGGAAAGTTCGGGAACTCCGGGCAAAGGGTGTTAGCTATCGAGATATAGCCCGCATTTTAGGTGTTAACTACTACACTCTCTTGAGAAGAGTTAAGGAGGAAGGCGTATGAATTGGGAGGAAGAGGGATATACCCTTTTGGAGCCCACCCGAGAAGGGAAGTACTTCTACAGGACCTACGTGAAAGTCTTTGATGATGAGGCTCTTTCAACGCTAGAAAAAGAATTGAAAAAGTACTTAGGTCTCAAAGGAGGCCACTTGGAGATTCACGACCTCGAGGCATTGAGATTTGATGAAGACTACACTTATGAAGTCAGTAACTACACCTTCGTCGAGAATGGCCAGTGCACACATACCCAAGAGGTAATCTTCACGGATGCAGATTTTATCTCCTATAAAGTGACTAAGAGAGAAGTTGACCAAGATGAGAGTGCCTATGAGTTCTTAGAGAGGGTTCGTTTCATATTTGATACTCTAAAGTTCGTCATAGTTCTTAGAAGGCAGTTCTCCAGCGATGGCAGTCTACGGGTGATTAAGGTCGAATTTTATGCTAACATGAAAGAACCAGTCGCCAAGAAACTCGAGAAGCTTCTACGCAAACTTCTGAGGTGAGCCTCATGACCGCAGTGTTTATCTCTACCTCCTGCCATTATCACACGGGTGGGCCAAAGTGGGACAAAGTGGGCCATCATATAGTAGGGCTCTCAACGGAGATAAGCCTAAAAAGAGGCGAAAGACGCGCGTTCATTTGTACCTTGATGAAGAAGTGGTCGGAGGTCTCAAGGCTGAGGGCTTTAGCTTGTCGGCCCTCGCAAATAAGCTTCTCAAAGAACACCTTGAGAGGGTTCGGGCCATGAGAAGTCTTTTCGAGCTGAATGGTGGGCCCGCGGGGATTCGAACCCCGGACCTCCACCTTGTAAGG
>NZ_JALUYR010000094.1 GCF_027012695.1 Thermococcus sp. | reverse complement strand
CCTCCTTCCAGCCGTAGCCGTTGTCGACTGCCCATTTTGCTCCATCCGCCAATACATCGTCCAGCTGCGTCCAGTGGAGCCTTACGCGGCCTTTGCTTCCAAGGCCACTCGGCACGTTCTTGAAGAGCGTGTCAACGAGCTCCTTAATCTTAGGCCTTACATCCTTCTCGGTGAGGTTCGTCCTGATGAGCCTGACGCCGCAGTTGTGGACGACCACGCCGTTGGCTATGAAGTTGTGGGCCTCGTGGTAGACGCCGATGTCGTAGAATTTGGTGTATTCTGGCCTGACCTTCTCAACTTTTACAACCTTCTCAGCAACGAAACCGCCCTCGTAGCCCCTCTCCTTGGCGAACTCCTCAAAGGTCGGGAAGTCCTTCGGAACCCTTGGCTCCCTGTAACCTTCGCAGATGCTCCTCTCGACGAAGCGCCTGTTTACGACGTCCTTAACGACCTCATGGGCTTTCTTTACGCTTCCCGTTTTTTCATAGATTTCCCTTGCCTTTTCGATGGCCCTCCTGCGCTCCTCCCTAACGCGCTTCTTGAGCCTGAGGTAGGCGGCCGCGATGAGGCCCCTGGCCTTCTTCTCGAGGTCGTACTCGTAGTTTATCCCCTCGACGAAGGTTCTGATGCTGTCCTCCCCCACTATCGAGAGCCTGTAGGTTACGCCTTTCTTTGACTTAACCTCGTAGAGGGCCGTCTTTATGCCGAACTCCGCGAGGAGCTTCGCAATGTCATCCAAAAACTCGGCAAGGTTCTCAGCAAGTTCTTCGCTCTTCGACTGCGTGAGGTTTATTGGAAGAGGTGTGTTGCCCCTGAACTCGACTATACTCCCGTCCGCCGCGAAGAGTCCGGCTAAGAAGTTTCTCTTGACCCAGAGGGGGGCTTCCATTATCCACTCCGGAACGCGGTATGCTTTCTCCGTCTTCTTGCCCCTCGGCATGCTGAGCTTTTCGAGGAACAGAGCAAAACTCCTCGATGTAACCCTCAGCTCCGCGGAAACGCTCCTCCCTTCGTAGTGTCCGCTCGTCGTTTCGATGCTGTAATCCCTCTCGCGGATGTATAAGTTGGCGCCTATTCCGAGCCTTTCGAGGTCTTTCTTGAGTTCCCTCAGAGTTTCTTCCCGTCCATAGAACGATATTGTCAGCCGACCTGCCATCTCGCCGAGATGTCCATCCCCAAAGGCGAAGCCGAGGATTCTAGCTATTGTTCCAATTTTCGGGTCGTCCCAGCGTAGTGGGACTAGGCCTTTTTCACGAAGGAAGCCCAGAACCTGTGGGTCTTCCCCCTCAAACGCTTCCTCATTGAGGATTATACCGTGCTTCTCTTCGTACTCAACGCCCTCAAAGGGATAAACTATGACCCAGTCTCCTTCCCCGATGTTGCCCAAGTATACGTAGCCCTCAGGAGTAAGAACCGGGTGGTCCTCGCTTCCCTCTATAATCCTTCCGCTCTCGGTGATTATCCTAACGGCCATCTCGTTTTTCTCCACTTCCCTCTCCGCGACGAAGGCAACTTTTGAAGAGTCGTTGTGGCCTTCATTTATGTTGTAAACCTTAACGCCCTGGAGCTTGAACTTCTCCGGCAGTTCCTCAACTTTGAGCCAGTATCCATGCTCCGTCAGGACTTTTGAGCTGGGAGCAAGGCAATTGATGTCATATCCCACGCCTCCGGGGCTTATTATTCCCTCCTTTACGTCAAAAGCCGCTACTCCTCCAATTGGGAAACCGTAGCCCTGGTGTCCGTCGGGCATTACGATGGAGTACTTGTAGATTCCCGGGAGCATGGCAACGTTCGCCGCCTGTTCCAGCGTCCTGTCCTGGCGCATCTTCTCTATGAGCGCGTCGTCGGCGTAAACCCTCCCCGGAACGCGCATTCTCTTATCGAACTTCGGTATCTCCCATCTTATCCTGT
>NZ_JALUYR010000093.1 GCF_027012695.1 Thermococcus sp. | reverse complement strand
GGTTGAAGCGATAGAGAGACTCCACTCAGAGGGGCATGGCATTTTGCTGATCACCCACGACATGGAACTCGTGCTAAGGTTGGCCGAAAGGGTGGTGCTCCTTGATAACGGGAGGAAGGCCTTCGACGGCCCCGTTGAGGAGTTCTTCTCCCTCGATCTTCGCCCCCATGGACTTGAGAGGCCGGAACTGTTGGAGATCAGCGAGAGGCTCGGCACTGGATTCGTGAGGAGCGTACGGGAGCTAATGGAAAAACTGGGCGGTGAGAACGTTGATGGCGCAGTTCTACCGTGAGAGAGATTCTTTCCTCCACCGCCTTGATCCGAGGGTAAAGATAATCGGAACGGCCCTTGGAATAGCGGCGATAATGCTCTACAACGACCCGGTGGTTCTAATACCCCTGTTCTTTGTCTTCCTCTTTATAGGCGCGTTCCTGGGAAAAATCTCCATCAGGGAACAGCTGGCGCTCCTGAAGCCCCTCCTGCCGATCGTCATAATAACAATCGCAGTCTGGCCTCTGATATACAAGCCGAGACTCATGGGCGTTCTGTTCGGAATATCCTTCTCGATGAGGCTTCTCACCTTCGCCCTGCTCACGTTCCTTCTTCTGGCCACAACGAGCCAGACGGACCTCATCCTCGGCTTTGTGAAGCTCGGCATGCCCCACGAGTATGGTTTAACGGTATCCATCTCCCTACGCTACATCCCGACCCTTTACAGGCTCGCGGGGACGATAATGGACGCCCAGAAGAGTCGCGGTTGGGAGGTTGAGAAGGGCAACTTCATAACCCGCGCGAGGAAGATGACCGCCGTTCTCATACCCCTTCTCGTCTCTTCCCTCAAGACCGCTCACGACCTAAGCATAGCCCTCGAAAGCAGAGGCTTTGGGGCATCGCCGAGGAGAACCTTCATTCGGGACATAAGGATGACCAAAAGGGACTACGCGGTTCTTGCTTTCACTGTTGGACTCTTCATGCTGGCCCTCTATGCTCGCTACGGCCTTGGATTTGGCCACATAAGCATCTATCCACGGTGAAGAAACGGCCTGGCCAGGGAGTCAATGGGGATTGAGTGGTCGCCGACGCTGGCAACGTATTCCGCTGGAGCGCGGAGAACCGTTATGTTCATGCGGTAGTGGCCGCGGTATGAGCTGGTTCTGAGGACTGCGAGAAGGTCAAAGATTTCCGGAAGGAGGAAGAGTTTTCCGAACTCTCCAGGAAGGTCGAGTTCGTTGAGTTCCAGCGAGGAGTGGGAGAGAACCACGGTCAGGCCCCTCTCATCGGCGGTTCGCTTTACTTCTACCACATCTTCCCCCGAGAGGCCGAGGAGAAGGGGAAACCTGCGGACTACAACTAGGGAGTCCTCTTCAACGAGCTTCAGGGCATCCATCAGCTCCTCCGCAGTGTAGGCGCTTCCCGCGTAGAGGTTTGAGGTCGACTCGCTCAGCTTCTCAAGAACCCGGACGGAAAGACCCCCGGGGCCGATGTGGTATGCGGGGCCGTCCTTCAGGGCCGATGCGATAAGGTGGTGAACAAAAACCTCCTCCGCGAGCTGGTCCGCGAAGACGATGCCCGATAGACTGCCGGTTAGCAGGGCTACCGGAAAAGCGTCGAAGGGTTTCACCTCACGAGGCTGAAGCTCGGCTGGCTTGAAGAACATACCCATCACGGAGAATTCGCGCGGCAGGTATTTATAATTTTCCTTCCGGCCCGCGGGAAAAGTAAAAGGGATGAACTCAGAGTGCCGAGAGTGCTCCGAGTGCGAAGAGTCCCAGGGCGGCGAGTATGCCCACTACGATGCCCGCTATGATGGCCGCAAGCAGCCAGGCGAGAAAGGCCTTGAGCCAGCCGGTGTCGAAGACGACCTTCACCACCCACAGGTTGGCCAAGAAGCCCAGGAGGGGAGCGAGGGGTGCGA
>NZ_JALUYR010000092.1 GCF_027012695.1 Thermococcus sp. | reverse complement strand
AAGAAGACGACCTTTCCGGTCTTGCCCGCGCGCATCAGCTCGAAAGCTTCCTCGAACCTGTCGAAGCCTTTGTACCTGTGGGTTATGACCTCGTCGAGGTTAAGTTTTCCGCTCTGGATGAGGCTTGAGACCGTGTACCAAGTCTCCCAGAGGTGCCTTCCTGTGATGCCGTGTATCTCAAGGGCCTTGAAGATGATGAGGTTGTTGAAGTCGAGGGTAACGTCGCGCGGGAAGAGACCGAGCAGTGAGACCCTTCCACCGGGAGTGGTGGCCGCCAAACCCTGCTCGAGGGCTTTTGGAGCGCCGCTGAACTCAAGGAAGACCTCGACTCCGGCGCCGTCGGTTATGTCCATCACAGCCTTGACCGGATCCTCCTCGAAGGGATTAACGACGTAATCCGCCCCAACCTTCTTGGCCAGCTTCCTCCTGAAGTCGCTCGGCTCGCTCACGATAACGGGGTAGGCGCCGCTGGCCTTGGCAACGGTTATCCCGAGGAGTCCAAGGGGTCCGGCGCCGGTTATGAGGGTGCTCCTTCCGGCTATCGGGCCGGCGAGAACGGTGTCAACGGCGTTTCCGAGGGGTTCCTGAAGGGCCGCGTGTTCGGGCTTCATCCCCCGTGGATTCTTCCAGGCGTTCCTGGCCGGAACCACCGCGTAGTGGGCGAAGACCCCGTCGGTATCGACTCCAAAAATCTTCGTATTCTGGCAGACATGGTAGCGGTTGTGCTTGCAGGCGTAGCACTTGCCGCAGACGATGTGCGTTTCCGCGCTTATGTAGTCGCCAACCTGAAGGTCCTCAACGCCGGGACCCAGCTCCACCACCTCACCGGCAACCTCGTGACCCATGATCTGGGGCGGCTTTATCCTGCTCTGCGCCCACTCGTTCCACTCGTAGATGTGTAAATCAGTTCCGCAGATACTGGTGGCGAGGACCTTTATGAGAACCTCTCCAGGGCCGGGCTTTGGAACATCAACCTCAACCAGCTCGGCACCGTAGGCGGGTTTCGTTTTCATAATAGCCAGCATCTTTTCGGCCATAGCGATCATCTCCTAAGCTTTACAATCCCTATCTGAACGGGGTGGATATAAACCTTTTGCGACACGGAATGCCACGGAAAACCTTATATCGACGTTAACCATTCCAGTAGTAGGAGGTCAAGAGATGGCGCTCATTGTCGTTACGGGAAGGGGCGGTGCCGGAAAGACCACAACAACAGCCAACCTCAGCACCTTCCTGGCCATGAGGGAGTACAGGGTTCTGGCCATTGATGGTGATCTGTACCTTCCAAACCTGGGCTTTCACTTCGCCCTCGACAACGTCAGGTACACACTCCACTCCGTTCTGAGGAATCCGGACGTTGATCCCGAGTGGGCAGTTTACCGCCATCCCCAGACGGGTGTTCACGTGATGCCCGGAAGCACCCAGCTCCAGGACGTTCTCGGAATCTCCCCCCGGAAGCTTGTGGACGTTATCGATCGGATGAAGTACAAGTTTGGAGTGGTCTTCGTCGACTCCCCCACGGGAATACCCTTTGACACCCTTCCCGTCTTCGAGCTGGCCGATTACCAGCTGATAGTCGTAGAAATAGAGCGCTCGCCGATTTACTCCTTTGAGACAATGGTCAAGAACGAGATCGAAAAACTCAAGACCCTCGGAGAGAGGTACGGCCTCAACATCGGCGTGGTTCTCAATAAGGTCAGGGAATCCAGGGATGTCGTTGACGAGATAATGGACGCGATAGAGGAGGATCTAAACGTTCCGGTAATTGGGTGGGTGCCCTTCGACAACAGCGTTCCGGAATCCATAAACGCCGGCATTCCGGTTCTTCTCTACGCTCCAAAGAGCCCGGCCGCGGCCGCCTTCTACGAGACAGGAGAAGTCCTTGAGGAGTGGATGTTCGGCTGATTCCTCACGGAGGTGTCGTTATGGAGTTTGATGAGCTGGTTGAGAAGGTCGCAAGCGGGGAGATAAAGCTCCATCAAGTGGAAAAATACACCGACGGCGACAAGAAGCTCGCCACTGAAATAAGGAGGAGGGCACTTGAGAGGAAGCTCGGGGTAAAGCTTGAGCACATCGGTCACTACTCGATAGACCCCGAGCAGGTCATCGGCAGGAACATTGAAAACATGATTGGCGTCGTCCAGATACCCATGGGCGTTGCTGGACCGCTCAAAATCAACGGAGAGTACGCAAAGGGCGAGTTCTACATCCCGCTCGCAACAACTGAAGGTGCTCTCGTTGCCAGCGTCAACCGCGGTTGCTCCGCTTTGACAGAGGCTGGCGGCGTTAAGACGACGCTGATAGACGACAGGATGACGCGCGCTCCGCTCCTCAAGTGCCCCGACGCGAGGAGAGCGCGAGAAGTAGCTGAGTGGGTTAAAGACAACATCGGCTACCTTCAGGAAAAAGCGGTAAGCAGGGTCACCAGGCATGGAAAGCTCCGCGGTGTTAAGCCCTTCATAGTTGGCAACAACCTCTACCTCCGCTTCGAGTTCGAAACCGGCGACGCAATGGGCATGAACATGGTGACCATAGCGAGCGAGGAGATAATGAAGGTCATCGAGGAGAAGTTTCCCGATGTCAGGTATCTGGCCCTCTCGGGCAACCTCTGCGTGGACAAGAAGCCGAACGCAACCAACTTCATCCTTGGAAGGGGCAAGACGGTCATAGCCGAGGCGATAATACCTAGGGAGATAGTCGAGAAGAAGCTGAAAACCACTCCGGAGCTCATAGCCGAGGTCAACTACCGCAAAAACCTCGTCGGCTCGGCACAGGCCGCTTCCTACGGCTTCAACGCCCACTTCGGCAACATCGTTGGGGCTATCTTCCTCGCCACCGGCCAGGATGAGGCCCAGATAACCGAGGGATCCCACGGCATAACTTTAGCTGAGGTTACACCCGAAGGCGATCTCTACATAAGCATAACCATGCCGAGCCTTGAAATTGGAACCGTTGGCGGGGGAACGAGGGTTCCAACGCAGAGGGAAGCCCTTAGCATCATGGGCGTTGCCGGTGGAGGAGACCCGCCCGGAACCAACGCCAGGAAGTTCGCCGAGATAATAGCCGGCGCGGTTCTTGCTGGGGAGCTCTCGCTCCTCGCGGCCATAGCAGCTAAACACCTCGCGAAGGCACACA
>NZ_JALUYR010000091.1 GCF_027012695.1 Thermococcus sp. | reverse complement strand
GGGATGATGAGCAATTTCCCTCACTCTGAAATGTGATGAGGAGCCGATGCTCTGACCGTAGAAAAGAGAAAGGGACTCAGCCCGCTATTTCCTGGATTTTCTTCCTCACGAGCTGGTTCACGAGCTTTCCGTCGGCCCTGCCGCGGAGCTTCGCCATCGTTCTTCCCATTATCATGCCCATAGCGCCCATGCCCCTGGCCTTGATGACGTCGATGTTCTCCTGGATGACCTCGTTGACTATTCTTTCCACTTCATTCTCGCTGAGGAGCGTCAGGCCCTTCTCCTCCGCAACCTGCCCCGCGGTTTTCTCCGGGTGTTTCGCGAGTTCCTTGAGAATTTCCTCAAATGCCTCCTTCGCTATCCTGCCGTGGAGGTAGAGCTCGAAGGCCTCCTTTATGTGCTCCTCCGTGATGTTCTCGATCGGGGCCTCCTTCTTGAGTCCCTTGAGGACCACCACGAGTATTGAAGCAACCAGGGACGGTTTAAGGCCCCTCTTAACAAGCTCCTCGAAGAGTTCGTCGCGCTCGTCGTTAACGAGGGTCTCCGCCAGGCTCCTGTCGATCCTGTACTCCCTGACGAAGCGCTCAACCCTCTCCTGTGGAAGCTCCGGCAGGTTCGCCTTTATCCTCTCCTTCATCTCGGGCGTTATGAGTATCGGTGGGATGTCGGTTTCAGGGTACATCCTCGCCTTGCCCGGGAGCGGGCGCATGTACTGGGTGTTGCCATCCGGCAAAGCCCTCCTCGTCTCCTCTGGGACTCCCTCTATGGCTTCCTTAGCGCGCTTGACGACCTCGACTAAGGCCTTCCTGGCGGTTTCCTCATCGGCCGCGACGAGGACGAAGGCGTCTTTCTCACCGAGGCCAAGCTTTTCGATAACCGCGTTAACCTCTAATTCTGTAATTCCATAATTCGGCAGTTCATCGATGTGGAAGATTCCCCTGACGTACTTCTTGGCCCTGTCGGCCATCTCCGTTCCGAGTCTCCTTCCGGGCTGTATCTCCCTCCCTATAAGCCCGCGGAAGCCGGGGAGCTTGACGGCGAGAACCTTACCGCCCTTCTTGATGGCCCTCGCTATTATCTTTGACTCTGTGTTCTCAAAAACATCGGTGACGTCGTGGAACTCCTCCCTTATATCCTCGGGTTTAACGCCCCTCTCGCGAAGCTCGTCCCTTATTTTGAGCAGGTTCAACTGCCTTTCAACCTCGCGCTCGATGATCAGCGGGATCATATCAAGCTCCTGGACGCCTTTAATCTCAACCCTCGCACCGCCCTTAATGGAGACGTTGAGATCCTGCCTTATCGTTCCGAGGCCGCGCTTGACCTTTCGCGTTGCCCTAAGGGCATCACCGATGTACTTCGCAACGACCTTTGCCTGCTCCGGATGGTGTATGTCGGGTGTGGTGCTTATCTCCACGAGCGGAATGCCAAGGCGGTCGAGGCGGTAGATTACCTCCTTCTCCTTCCTCTCAACGATCCTGCAGGCGTCCTCCTCGAGGCAGACCGTCGGGATTCCAACGCTTCCCCAGGGAGTGTCAACCCTTCCATCCATGGCCACTATGGCGGTTCTCTGGAAGCCGGAAACGTTGGAACCGTCGATGACTATCTTGCGCATGAAGTGAACTTCATCAACCGGGGCCGCGTTGAGGAGGTATCCTATCTGGAGGGCCACTTTCAGGGCCTCTCCATCGGGTCCCCTAGGCGGCTCCTCGTCCATATAAACCAGATCCGTCAGCCTGTAGTTGCCCTGGTAGACGTATTTTCTCCCCTTCTTGAATTCCTCGAGGGCGGCAGGGTCAATTTCTCCGAGCTCGCTCATCGTGGGCCTTAAACGTCTTTCAAAGGTGAAGTCAACTCTCTCCGTCAGCTCACCCGGAACGGGCGAGAACAGCTTTTTGGTATCGAGTTGCCTGTGAATCTCAAGGCCGACCTTGAGGCCGAGCTTTTCGTAATCAAACTTCTCTGTCATCTCAACACCTCCAGAGGGGTTCTCAAAAAGTAATCATCGTACGTGGCTATTCTCGAAATTCCATAAACCTCACAAGCGGCCGCCACCATGGCGTCGTTCGGGAGGAGTCCGTATTTCCTCCGGATCTCCCTCGCCTTGGTGACCACTTCGATGTTTTCATTCAAGAACTCGAGGAGTCCCAGACCTGAAAGTTCATCGAGCATCTCATCGAACTTCTCAACCACCCCATAGAGACCGGGGTTTTTCTTAAGCTCCTTTCTTAGGGCGTACGTGCCTTTCTTGCCTGTGAGCCTTGTGAAGTGGTGGCCAAGGATGACAAAGGAAACCTCCGAGTAAATTGTGGGCGTGATGCAGAGGGTGGACTTAGCACTGATCCGGTCAAGCAGTTCGATGGCCTCGTCATTACCAGCCAACACCTCAACCCAGACGCTGCTGTCAACCACCGTGCGCTCTCTCGGTGAGGTACTCATAGTACTCTGCCTCCCAGTCGTGGTTGCTCTTCTCGATCAGCCCGGCGTACTTGCGGAGGATAGGTCCAGCCCTCCTCACGACCACCTCAACCTCAGTGCCCTCAGGAAGCTCCACCTCACCGAGGGGCTTGAAAACTCCGTTTTGATAAACCGCCCTGATCGGCATGGGGATCACCTCAAGTAGGTGTCAAACCTCGTGTAGGGCGTTATCTCGCCGGCGTAGTTCGTGAGCATCATCTCGCGGACTTCCTTCGGGTCGTCGGTGTGGCCGAGGACCCAGGCCAGCTTGACGTAAGCTGTTTCCGGAAGCATGTCCTCGCATGGAATAACGCCCGCTTTGAGGAGCTTCCTTCCGGTGGAGTAGACGTTGAGGTTCACCCTGCCGTAGAGGCACTGACTAGTCATGCAGACTGCCACCCCCTCCTCGGTGGCGCGCTCTATGGCCGGAATCAGCTCGTTGGGGGTGTGTCCGAGACCCGTTCCCTCGAGGACGAGTCCCCTGTAGCCCCTGTCAACGAAGAAGTCGATGACCTCGGGCTTTATCCCCGGGAACACCTTGACGAGGGCAACCCTCTCCTCCATCCTGTCGTCGATCCAGACCGTTGAGTCGGTTCTCCTCCTGTAGTCGTCGCGCAGGAATTCTATCTCGCCCCTCGGCCATATCTTGGCTATTGGAACGTCGTTTATGCTCCTGAAGGCGTCCCTCCTTGAGGTGTGCATCTTCCTGGCCTTGGTTCCGCGGTGAGCTAAACAGTAGGTGTCGCTTGTCTCGCCGTGCATGACTATCGCAACCTCGCCGAAGTCCGCTGTTGCCATCCTCACAGAGCAGATGAGGTTCATGGCCGCGTCGCTGCTGGGCCTGTCGGAACTCCTCTGCGAGCCGACGAGGATGACGGGTTTACCTAAATCTCGGAGCATAAAGCTCAGCGCCGAGGCGGTGTAGGCGAGCGTATCTGTCCCGTGGGTTACCACAACCCCATCCTCCCCGCCGTTGAGGAGTTTAGCAACCTCGTGGGCTATCCTCTTCCAGTACTCCGGCTTCATGTCCTCGCTCATTATGTTGAAGAGCAGCTTTGGGGTGATATTGGCTATCTCGAAGATCTCAGGAACGGCCTTCGCAAGCTCCTCCGCGGTGAAAGCGGCGTGAACGGCTCCGGTTTTGTAGTCTATCCTGCTCGCGATGGTTCCTCCGGTTCCAAGAATGGCCACGTTGGGGAGTTCTGGCTTCTTCGGAAAGACTTCGGTGAAGCTCACCTCTCCCCTCGGCCGGGCCTTCTCGATTATCTCGACGTCAGAAATTGCATCAATAAGTATCCCGACGTTGTAGCCGTTGTCGAGCTTTATCGTGAGGGTTTCGCCGCTGGAAAGCTCGTAGGGGCTCATTATCCACCCCTCGTAGACGATCCTTCGATCATTCTCCTCCTTGATAACCCTGACGTAATCGCCCACCTCAAGGTTTCTCTCCCTCATAAACTTCTCAACCTTGCGCATTGGCCTCCCTCCACTGGGGATTGAACGAGCTCAATATAAACCTTCGGCCGCAGAACAGTTACCCTGATCCTATCCGGAACCTCGGCTCCTCTATCCACTCAGATTTACAGCGGGGACACCGGGAGGGAACCTTTATCTCGGGGGGAAAAAGGAAGCCGCACTTCCTGCACTCAGCGGGCTTTATGAGGAGGACTTTCCCCTCCCGCCTGAGGGTCTTCTGGATGGCCTTCAGATCCTCCAGAATGACCTTCTTTGCCCCCTTACCCCTCATATCCAGGGCTAACGCAAGCTCGCTCGGTGAGTAGTCCCGTTCCTCCAAAAGCTTTATTATGCGCTGCCTTCGAGTCATCATCGCGAGACGATTATAGGAGAGGGATATAAACCTTCGGGTGGGAGCATGATAGTCAAGAAGGCCGGAGAGGTTCTTGAAAGGTACGGGCTGTGCGATCACTGCCTCGGCAGGCTGTTCGCGAGGCTCGGAAAGGGCACCAATGAGGAGAGGGGAAGGGCGATAAGGTTCGTCCTCAACATGGAGCGCTCCGCGAAGGGATTGCCCCCCATGGGCGAGCCTGAGAAGTGCGAGCTTTGCGGAAACATCTTCGAGAGGATCCCCCTGCTCGTTGAGAGGATGAAGGAGGCCTCCTCGGGAATAGAGTTCGATACCTTCCTCGTCGGTTCTCGCTTTCCAAATGAGATCCGCGAGAAGGAAGAGAGCATCTGGAGGGAGTTCGGAATCAGCACGGGAGAGCCGATAAACCGTGAGTTCAACCGCGAGCTTGGGAAGGCTTTCGGTTTAGCTACCGGCAAAGACACCTCAAAGAACCCCGACGTTGTCTTCATTGTTGAACCCTACTTCGGTGAAATCGAGCTTCAGATCAACCCGATTTACGTCTATGGCAGGTATAGAAAACTCGTCCGCGGCATTCCCCAGACACCTCTTCCGGGTTTCGAGGACAGCGTCGCATCAATAATCTGCAGGGCCTTTTCGAAGGCGAGCGGTGGGAAGTGCGTCTTCAAAGGCGCTGGAAGGGAGGACGTTGATGTCAGAACCCTCGGCAACGGCAGGCCCTTTATCGTCGAAATCAAGGGGCCCAAAAAGAGGAAACTCGACCTCGACGCCATAGCAAGGGAGATAAACGCGAGCGGGAAGGTAGAAGTCCTTAATCTCCGCTTTGTATCTCCAAAGGAGGCCGGGGAAGTTCTCACGAAGAACCATCGCAAGGAATACCTGGCCCTGGTTCTCGTTGAGGATGGGGTAACTCCCGAGGAAGCCGGGGAAGTGGCGAGGAAGCTTAGAGGCCTGGAAATCCATCAGAGGACGCCCTGGCGTGTGAGGAAGGCGAGGGCGGACAAGGTAAGGGTCAGGAGGGTTCACGAGGCGGATGCGAGGTGGATAGACGAGAGGCACTTCGAGCTGCGCCTCGTCACCGACGGCGGCCTCTACATCAAGGAGCTGGTTTCCGGCGACAGGGGAAGGACGAAGCCGAGCGTGAGCGACCTGCTCGGAAAAAGGGCGTGGTGCGAGAGGCTCGACGTTCTGAACATTCTCGACGACTGAAAACTTTATAAACGCTTCTCGTTAGAGCATAGCGGAGCCATAACAGGCCTAGTCCGTACACCGCATGAAGTTGAAACGCCCGATTGGGTTCGTTGTGTGACGGATAAAACCCGTGAGGTGGTTGGAATGGTTCAGAAGGCGCACAGCTTTAGAAGGAAGACCCGCGGCAAGCTGGGTAAAAAGCCGAGAAAGAAGGGCCTCCCGCCGCTCACCAGGTTCCTTCAGGAGTTTGAGGTCGGGCAGAGGGTTCACATCGTTATAGAGCCGAGCTACCACAGGGGAATGCCCGATCCGAGGTTCCATGGAAGGACCGGGATCGTGGTTGGAAAGCGCGGCGATGCCTACGTCGTTCAGATAAACGACGGCGGGAAGGTCAAGACCTTCTTCATACACCCAGTCCACCTGAGGGCCCAGAAGGGATGAGCATGATAGGGCGGAAAAAGCTCGAGGAGCACTACATGACGATAGCGGAAACGAAGGAGCTCCTCGAGAGGCGCAAGGCGGAGGGCATGGAGGAGAACCCGGAGGAACCGATGTTCTATGAGGCCCGGGTTAGCCTTGAACACGCGGAGCGCTTTGCAAAGCTCAGGCCCGAGCAGGCCGCGGAGCTGAAGGGGAAGCTGGTCGGTCTCTTCGAGTGGCTCGACGAGAGGAGGGCGGTCAAGATTATAGACCTCCTTCCCGAGGATTACTTTGACATACGGGTCATCTTCGCCAAGGAGGACTACATGCCAACTCCGGAGGAGGCCGAAGAGATACTGAAGCTCCTCGATGAATACCGCCCCGAGGGGTGACCCCTCTTTTTCCTTTTCATCTTTAGACAAAGTATAAAAACTCCTGGAGTCATATGTTTTGGGGGAGAGACGATGGACAGGTATAGGAGGCACTCTTACCGGGAAAGCCTCGATAAGAAGAGGAAAAACGTTGAGTATGAGGAGTACGCTTACGTTCTGGACTATCTGCCCGAGGGCTACACCGATCTGACGACCGGCAGACGAACCGGGAAGCCGGTTGCTCAGGTCATAGGTGAGAAGGCGTTCACGCTACTCGAGGTTGCACCGAAGGAGGATCTCATGCTCTACGAGAGGGTCTTCATCGGCAAGGGGCAGAGGGACAAGATCCTCATGATCAACAGGAAGATTCACTACGACGACCTTACCGCCACGGCCAAGGCCGAGCTTCCCTACGTGGTCGAGGAGATAGTGAGGAACAACGAGGAGCGCTTCGTTCAGTTCTTCAACATGGCCCCTCCGATAACCAACAGACTCCACAGCCTCGAACTCCTCCCCGGAATAGGCAAGAAACATATGTGGGAGATAATAGAAGAGCGAAAGAAGGAACCCTTCAAGAGCTTCGAGGACCTGCGCCATCGCGTTAAAGGTCTTCCCGATCCGGTGAAGATGATAGCCAGACGAATTGTCGAGGAGCTCGAGGGTAAGGACCGTTACCGGCTCTTCGTGGGCTCCAGGAGGCTATTCCGCGTATGAGGGAACGCCTTTTCCATTTAATTTCGAAATACAACCTGAGGGCCAACCGGGATCTCGGCCAGAACTTTCTGATAGTACCCGACGTAATCGAACGAAACGTCGAGCGGGCAGGGCTGAGTGAAAGGGATACGGTCCTTGAAGTTGGTCCCGGCCTGGGGGTTCTAACCGACGTGCTCAGTGAAAGAGCCGGAAAGGTATATGCCATTGAGAAGGATCCCCGGCTGGTCGGTATTCTCCGCAGTGAATATAACTGGCCGAACGTTGAGATAATCGAGGGCGATGCGCTAAGAGTTCCGCTCCCCGGGTTCAATAAGATCGTTTCCAATCTTCCCTACCAGATCTCGTCCCCTATAACGTTTCGATTTCTGGAGCACGATTTTGAGCGGGCCGTTCTGATATATCAGCTCGAGTTCGCCCAGAGGATGGTTGCAAAGCCCGGTGACAGAAATTACTCCCGTCTCTCCCTGATGGTCCGGGCAAAGGCCCGCGCCGAGCTTGTGGAGAGAATCGGCAGAGGAGCCTTCTGGCCCAAACCCAGGGTGGACTCTGCGGTGGTTGTGTTAACACCAAAACCAAAGGACGAACGGATAGAACTGAAGGAGAACCTCGTAAGGGCCCTCTTCCAGCACCGGAAGAGCACGGTATTATCGGCCCTGAAGAAGTCCCATCACATGCTGGGTCTGGATCGTGAGGGATTCAGGGGCATTAGAACCTCTCTCCCGTCCATACCCCACGCAGAGAAGAGGGTTTTCCAGCTGTCTCCGGAGGACGTTCTTGAGATACAGGAGTACCTCGCGTCACTCGGCGTCCTCTGAGTTCCCGGGAGGAGTGCGATACCGATTCAGAGCTTCCGGTAGTTACTGCCTTCTATTTCGCCAGCCATGAGAGGGTTGCCCTCCAGCGAGTGCATTGGAACTTTCCTGGTAAATGCGCTCGTTCCGGGCAGAGTCCTATTCGTCTGGTGGGGTCTGGGGTATTCTCCCTCCGATAACCCATTCACAGTCTCGCCGACGATTGGTTTTTAAGGCGAATTCCAAGAAACCCTGCCATGAGGATCGCCATAGTTGACGGATACACCGACGAACCCGCGGGACTCGGAGTGCCCCCCTATCTCGGAATCTACCCCAGATACGCCTACGGCGCGATAAAAAAGGCCAATAAGAGTGCGGAGGTTTTCTACCTGACCATCGATGACCTCAGGGCGACTTTCGAGGGAGAAAACGGGATCGCAACAAGGAACAAGACCCCAAACTTTCCTGAGACGAAGAAAATACTCGAGACGGCCGACGTCATAGTCTACATCGGCGGCCTTCACACGCCCGGAAAGTATCTTTCAGCGGTTCCCTCGCAGGTGGATGAAGTTGCCAAATTCCTCAAGCCGTTCAAGGGGGTTAAGATCCTCGGCGGGCCGGCTTTCATGGGTTCCGCCCACGCGGGTGGGACAAAGGTAACCTCGCGCGAACTTCTCCTGGCACAGACGGTTTTCGACCACATCGTCTACGGCGACCTTGAGGCGTTTCTGTTTGACTACCTCCAGGATCCAAAGGACGCAGATCCCTTCCGCTTCAGAGACTACGCCGAGCTGAGGGATTACGCGATCATCGGTGCCGAGGTCGTGAGACAGTTTCCCGACTTCCCGGACTTCGTTATAGTCGAGATCGAGACTCAGCGCGGCTGTCCGAAGGCGATGGGTATAGGCGGTTGCTCCTTCTGCACCGAGCCGGTCAGGTATAGAACGGTCGAGGACAGGCCGGTTGAGGATGTGGTTGCCGAGGTCAAGGCGCTCTACGATCTTGGGGTGAGGCACTTCAGGGTTGGGCGGCAGAGCTGTATCTTCTCATACATGGCGAGACCGAACGGCAGGGTTCCGGTTCCAAATCCGGAGGCAATAGAAAAGCTCTTTGCTGGAATACGTTCCGTTGCTCCTCACGTTAAAACCCTCCACGTGGACAACGCCAATCCCGCCGTGATAGCGAACTATCCGGAGGAGAGCATCAGGATAGCCAAGGCCCTAATAAAATACGGAACGCCGGGAAACGTGGTTGCCTTCGGTCTTGAGAGCGCGGATCCGAAAGTTGCGAAGCTCAACAACCTCAACGCCACCGCCGAGGAAACCTACGAGGCAGTAAAGATACTCAACGAAGTCGGGGGAAGGAGGGGTTACAACGGGATGCCCTGGCTTCTCCCTGGGATAAACATCGTCTTTGGACTTCCCGGCGAGACGAAGAAGAGCTATGAGCTGACCTTCCAGTTCCTCAAGAGACTCTTAGACGAAGGCTTGATGGTCAGGAGGATAAACATCAGGCAGGTGGTTGTTTTTCCAGGAACGCCCCTCTGGCACCTCAGGGGCAAAGTCAAAACCGAGAAGCACAAGCGTCTCATTCAACACTATAAGTACAAGATAAGGCACGAGATAGACCTTCCGATGCTCAAGCGCGTCGTTCCCGTTGGAACGATCCTTCGCGATGTCCGCGCCGAAGTCTTTGACAACGGCCTCACCTACGGTAGACAGATAGGGAGCTATCCCCTCATCGTTGGCATGCCGAAGAAGATGCCCCTCAACAGGTTCTACAACGTCATGATAGTCGATCACGGCTACCGCAGTATCACAGGAATCCCAGTTCCCGTCAACGTGAACACCGAGAGCCCTAAGGTTCTTCAGTACCTCCCCGGAATCGGGAAAAAGACAGCCGTGAAGATTCTATCAAAGAGGCCCTTCAGGAGCAGGGAGGAGTTCTTCGAAACGATTGGAAATGAGAAAAGGGAGATCCTCGAAGAGGCCATCACCCTGTGATTTTCACTACCTTCGTTTCGTTCCCTTCGGGCCATTTGAAGCCTATGAGGTTCTCGATGAGCACAACCTCGGCCCTCAGAGTCTCGTCCGTCTTCCCCTCTATCACCAGGAGGCCCTTTCTTGGAACGAATATCCTGTTTTCTTTGGCCCCCTCCGCCGGTCCAATGAGGAGAACCGCCAGGTGATTTTCGTTGCCGATCTTTCCCCGGCCTATATCAACCTTGGTCCAGAAGTTGAGGTAGGCCCTCCGGTACCTCAGCTGGGTCTCGTTGAAGGCATACTGCCGGGCGGTCGCGTTGTCGTAGCCCATCTGCAACCCCCTGATGTAGTAGTTGGCCGCAAAGATGCTCGCCACGACCCCGGATATCTCCGAAACGGCCAGCGTCCTGTACCTGCAGTCTCCCGGGTAGAGCAGGGGGTTGTCCCTGCAATGCACCAGGGAAGGGTCACCCATCACTATCGTGAAGTAGTCGTAAACGCTCCTGAGGGTCAGGTTGAGATCAACAACGGGACTTCCTGTGAGGTAACTGTCGAGGGTGACGTTGAATACCTTGGAGCCCTCCGGCGGCCGGTGGCCCCCTTCCAGGAACTCCCTGTACTCCTCGGCGGTGAGGGTGTAGAACTGTGCGGACGGAGTGTATATTACGACGTAGCCCTTCGATCCCTTGGGAATTCCCGGGTTTACCACAGTCCCGAAGCCGTGGTAGGAGTACAGAAGGTAGCCAAGGGGAGCAAGGATTACCAGGAGAATGGTGAGTACTGCGGCGAGCTTTCTAGGGCTCAAGGTCAAAACCTCCAGAAAAGAGAATTAAAGGGGAGAAGAGCCTTCAGTGAAGGCTGGCAAGGTACTGCATAAGGGCCTCGGCGGCGGCCCTGGTCTCGTTCCTCGTGGCGCCGGCGACTATGACGACGTCGTAGCCGCCGAGGGCGTCCGGTATGTACTCGATCTCGCCGGGGCTGTTGTACCAGTCGACCTTGCTGATGTTCTGGTCGACGAGCCACTTGGTTATCTTGTTGGCGACCGGTCCGCCAACGAGGATGAGGTTGGCTCCCGGGTCCTCCATGTTGACCTCGAAGTCCATGACGGTTATCGGTTCGCTGACCGGCTTGGGCTCGATCTTGGTGACGGTGGCGTGGATCTCCTCGACGACGAAGTCGGTGTCGGGTATCTTGTCACCGACCTTGAGCTCCTTCTCGATGAGCTTGCCCTGCTTCTCCTTGAGGCAGAGGTAGGCGTAGGCAACGACGAAGTCGGTATCGGTTATGTTGCCATCACCGTTGATGTCGTAGTTGACCTTCTTCTCGTTGAGGGACTTCATATCGAACTTGTACTTGAGGTCGTACTTGCCGAAGACGTCAACCGGGTTGCCCTCGAGCTTGTCGAGGTTGGTGAGGGTAATGTTCTTGATGTAGTTGCCGTCGGTGTGGATGATCATCTTCCACTTCTTGCCATCGTAGGTGATGGTGTGGCCGCTCTTGTAGGTCTTGACGTTAACCTGGGCTGAGATGCTGGCTATGAGGTGGCCGTCGATACCGACGAAGGTGTCCTCGAGGGTGAGGATGACCGCTCCATCGCCGAAGACGTCAACCGGGTTGCCCTTCTCGAGGATGACCTGGTCGCTCTCCTTTCCGGTGACCGCGTTCTTGACGGTGACGAGGGCCCTCTGGTCAACGATGCTGATGTCGAGGACGGTGATGACCCAGTCGGTTCCCTCTATGGCCTGCGGCTCGCCGACCTGGTACCACTCGGTACCCTTGTCGAGACCGGCGACGAAGCTGTTGTTACCCACATCGAGGACGTAGTAGGTCTCGCCGAAGACGGTGAAGGTCTCCCTCGGCTTGACACCCTCGGTGTAGGTCTTAACTATGGTTCCGTTGTCCTCGGCAACGTTCTCGGCGTCGCCAATGTAGTAAACGGTGACGTTCTGGTACTCAGCTGGAACACCCCACTCGGGGTAAGCATCCCTGACCTTCTTGGTCTGGACGATGCTGTAGTTGTAGAGCACGTAGTCAACCAGAACGGTGACGTTGCCCGGGGTGATGACTATGTTGGCGTCCTTCGGCGGGGCCTTCTTGTCCCAGTCGCTCGGGTTCTTGGACTTGAGTTCGAGGTTCTTGAAGGTGACGTGCCAGTCAACTATCTGCTTGTCACCGATCTTGTCCTTGTCCGGGATCGTGGTGGTGACCTGGAACCAGTCCTTCCACTCGTCGTAGGTCATGTCGTAGCCGGCACCGTTCCACCAGTAGTCGCCCGGAAGCTTGTCGTAGCCGGTGGCCCAGGCGGTCTTGTTCCTTATCGTGCTGGCGTCGTACTTGTAGATGGTCCACTTCTTAACGGTCTCGGGCGGGTACTCGGCCTTGATCTTGACGTAGTCGCCCTGGACCTCGACCTGCTCCTCGGTGTAGAGCAGGCTTCCAAGGGCAACGGCTATGTCAGCGGCACTGGCGACGTCCATAGCGGCAGCGCTACTTCCAACAACGATTTTAACGTTCGGGGTTCCATCGGGCTTGACGAAGAAGTCCTTCGGTATGTTCGGAACTTCAGTGGCACTTGCGAAGCCCATGGTGGCTCCAACCATTGCGGCACCAACTGCGAGCGCCGCGATCTTTTTCACTTTCATCTCCCAACACCTCCTTGGCTTTGGGCTTACACCCTGGGATGGTCTAATACGTTTTGTCAATGACTTTCTGTCCGGTTGGGGTATATATACTTTTCGCTTTCAGACCCTTTCTCCGCTTAAAAGAAGCTCGCTCATTGCCGTAAAAATGAAAGGGAGCTTAATTAAATGCCTATAGGCTTTTCGCCTTTTGCCGATAATATCACGGCTTGAGTTTGAACTCGGTGTTCTTCTTTTCCAGGATCTGCCTCTTCACGGGTCTGGTGACGAGCTCGTTGACAAAGCCGCTGAGGTCCGTGAGAGTGTTCTGAAGCTCGTTGGCGGTGATGTCCACCACCTCCGGCTCGATGATGGATATAGCAACGGGGGCGTACTTCCCCGTAAGCTGAAACATCGTTTCAAAGGGGGACAGCAGCTCCGCGGCCAGGAGTCCTTTGAACCTTCCCTTCTCTTCCTGCCCCTGAACGACCAGCTTGTTTATCCTGCACCCCTCCAGGGAGAGGGCCTTTGCCATTGTCTCCTTTATGGCGTCTCCGTTTTCCCCGAAGACCTCGATGACAAAGCGGTACAGAAGGTTCCTGTCCTCGATTATGAAGCTCTCTATCTCCTCCCTCTCGTAGCCTATTCTGGGCATAGGCACCTCATCAAGCTTTGGATAGACGGCCAGTCCTCCAAACTGCTCCATGAGTTTGCCCATGACCAGGGAGACCTCCCCGAGGATTTTCATCAGCTCCCTGGCCTCCACCTCCAGCTTTCCTGGTTTCAGAACCTCCACGATGGCAGGGGAGTACTTGAGGGTCAGGTTGACTATACTGGCCAGATCTCCCGAGAGCCGTGCTTCGATCAATCCCGAGTACTTGAGGGGCTCCTCACCGTTTTCGAGGATTTCTTCGATCCTGATGTATTTCACGTTGACGTTTTCATCCCTCAGGTTTTCGGCTGTCTCCCTCAGAGCGCTTTCTAAAACTTTCCTGTCGTTGCCCAGCCCTTCGATGTAGAAAATAACCTCTATCTCCTCCAATTTCACCACCACATGCCCTTATACTGCTTCCCCTTGTAGGTCCCCACGATGGGGATCTTCTCGCCGCAGTACTCACACCTTCCGTCGTCTGTGATGTGATATTCGGTGATCTCGAACCCCCAGCGGACTATTAGGGGCCTTCCGCACCGCGGACAGTATGTGTTCTCCCCAGGGTGTCCTGGCACGTTGCCGATGTAGACGAATTTAAGGCCCTCCTCTCTGGCGACGCGGTAGGCCATCTCTATCGTCTCGAGCGGGGTGGGAGGCAGATGCATTAACTTGTAGTGCGGGAAGAAGCGCGAGAAGTGAACAGGCGTATCGTCGCCGAGCTCTTCAACCACCCAGCGGGCGAAGGCCCTGATTTCCTCCTCCCCGTCGTTGAGCGTCGGAATTATGAGATAGGTAAGCTCGACGTGGATTCCGAATTCCTTCTTGGCAATCACCGCGGTTCTCCTGCTCGGTTTACCGCTCGGCACGCTCGCTATCTTCATATAGAACTCGTCGCTGAATGCCTTGATGTCGATGTTCATGGCGTCTATGTATGGCGCAAGTTCCCTGAAGGGTTCCTCGTTGATGTAGCCGTTGGTTATCAGAAGGTTGTGGATTCCCTCCTTTTTAGCGAGCTTTGCTGTTTCCAGCACGAACTCGTACCATATCGTCGGCTCGTTGTAGGTGTAGGCGAGGTTCTCGCAGCCGTAGTGCTTCACCATCCTGACGACCATCTCGGGCGTCATATCGTGGAGGTATGGGAAGCTCTCATCGGCCTGGCTTATCTCCCAGTTCTGACAGTGTTTGCAGTGCATATTGCAGCCGACGGTCGCTATCGAGAAGGCGCAGGAACCTGGCCAGAAGTGGAAGAGTGGTTTCTTTTCCACGGGGTCGGTTCCGATGGCCGAGACCTTCCCGTAGTTGAGTGTGTAGAGTTTTCCACCTATGTTCTTCCTCACCCTGCAGGATCCTCTCTGACCCTCGTTGATTATGCAGTTCAGGGGGCACAGCCTGCAGCGAACCTTCCCCCCCTCAAGTGGCTCCCAGTACATGGCCTCTCTCATGATCTCACCCCCGGGTAGTTGGATTTACTCACGTTTAAGCTTTCCGTAAAGCTCGCGGTACTCGCCCATGGTGAGAAACCTTGCTCCCTTTGATCTGTAATAGTCTATCAGCTTTCCGAGGAGCTCAAGGGCCCTATCGCCTGTGTTGAATCTGCAATCCCACCTTACCCTTTCTCCCTGCATCGGCACGAATTCCCAGGGGTGGGCGAAGTAAACCCTCGGCTCCTTGAGGCGCGAGTGGATTATCCTCTGAAGTCTCCAGGGGAGTCTTATCACCGAGCTCGTTGTTGAGGCAGGCACCTCCAGGACGTTCCCGAAAAACTTCACTCCCGAGCGGTAGCCCTTGTAGGTGGCCCTGGATGAGTCGACGAGAATTCCGTTCTCCTCCAGAACTCCATAGTAACGCTCCGGGAACTGGAGGTTTGGGGCACGGAAGGAAACGACGTCTCCAAACTCCCTGAGGACTTCAAGGGATCTCTCTATGGCCTTCTTTCCCTCATCGAAGCTCACCCTATCGAGCCGTTCGTGGTTGTAGTTGTGGCTCCCCAGCTCATGACCCCCATCGAGAACCCTTCTCACGAGTCCTGGAAAGCGTCTCGCCATCTCCGCTGTAAAAAAGAAGGTCGCCCTCACGCGCTTCTCCTCCATAAGATCGAGGAGCCCTGGCAGACCATCCTCCATGCCCCTCGTTGTCGTCAGGTAGGGGGGACAGTCGTGCTCCACGTCAAAGGTTATCGATACCATCATCAGCCGAGCCCCCTCATAAGCCTGTACGCAAGGTACCGCCGATCAACGTCGTCTCCCATGTCCATCGTCATCCTGTACACCCTGAGCACCTTCTTAAGGACGACGTCCCATGAAAACTCCCTCTCGGCCCTCTCCCTGGCGGCTATCCCCATCTCAACCAGCCGGTCCCTGTTCTCAAAGATCTCTGCCAGGTTCTCGACGATGCCCTCCTCGCTGTCCGCCAGCAGCCCGGTTTTGTCGTGGAGGACCATGTCGGAGACTCCGCTCTCGTTTCGTCCTACCACAGGGTTTCCTGTGGCCATGGCTTCGAGCCCAACGACGGGAAAGGCCTCCAGAACCCCTGGCATCAGGACGAGATCGGCCGCCCAGTAAAAGGGCAGGAGCCTTCCCCTCTCCATGAAGTCGTAGAGCTCCGTTACCCTTCCCATTCCAGTCCTCCGGAGGTTTTCCTCTAAAATGGGCCTCATAGGACCATTACCTATCATCACAAGCCTCACCTTCCAGGGGGGTAGGTTGCTGCGCTCCAGGGCTTTTCTCACCATTAGGGGTATTCTGTGGGCGTTCTTCCTCTCGGTCATCCTGCCCAGATAGAGGATCACCACCTCATCCTCAACGCCGAGGTTCCTCCGCGCCCGCTCCCTTTCCTCCGGCTCTGGGGGACGCCACTTTCTGACGTCTATGCCGTTGGGGACGACGACGATGGGACGGCCCTTCAGGGCGGAACCCAGAAGCTGCTGGGTGTCCTCCGCCACCGGCGTGCTGACCGCGATGAAAGTGTCAACCCTGCTCAGGTGATGCCTAACGAGGGCCCTCACGAGCGGATCGAGAGGCGGTTTCCCGTAGAAGGAGTGGTTGGTGGCAACCACGGGCACGTTCCTTATCCCCCGCGATATCTTCGCCACGGCGACTGCGAGGGGGGAGTAGATGCTGTGGACGTGGGTCACGTCGAAGTTTATGTCCTTATAGAACTCGTTGATCCGCCAGAGCTGGTCGTAGCCGACGCTCACGTGGTACTTTTTGAAGTAGATCGTCGAGGGGAACCTAACTACCCGGTATGGAAAACTGTCAACATAGGGCTTCATATACCTGTAGTCGTGGGTTATCACATAGGGCTCGTGCCCCGCGAGTAGAAGGTTGCGAGCGAGCTCGTCAATGTGGGATTCGATTCCGCCGACCTTGGGGTAGAACCAATCGCTGGCTATTGCGATCTTAAGGCCTTCCATATTTCAACTCCCCCGGAGGTGAGAAGGACAACCAGTCCGACGATGCTGCTGGCCACGTAGGAAACGAAGCGCTCCAGCAGGGTTATGGGCAGGGCCAGTGCCATGGGCACGCCGAAGTAGGTGAGCGTTCCTATGAGGCCGCCCTCGATTATGCCGATCCCCCCGGGAGTGAATGCTATCAGTCCGAAGAGGAGGTTGGCTATCGAGATGACCGCGAGCAGACCCCACGCCAGATCGAGACCGAAGGCTAGGGCGATGAGCTTCAGTCTGACGACGTCGAGTATCCAGATGATCGAACTCAGGAGTATGGCAATCAGGTTGAGGTCGTGCATTCTACGAAGGGTCATTATCCTGGCCAGCTCCTCCTCCGAGACATCCGTTCGGAAAACCCTCAGCGAGAGCCTGACGAAAGTGTCCCATTTTATCCACACGAGGGCCACGCCGAGTATACCGGCGAGAACGAAGGGAAGGGATTTCCCGGAGGAGAAGTAGCCGATCCCCACGAGGAAGAGCACAAAAACGGGTATGCTCTCAAGGATTCTCTCGTAGACTATGCTCACCGCGGAAACTCCCGGGGGGATCCTGGCCCTTCTCGATACCCAGGCCATTCTCAGGAGCTCTCCACCGCTTCTGCTTAGGGGCGTCACGTTGTTCATGAATATCGAGGCGAGGATGGCCTTCACAAGTTCCTTAAGCGGTGCGTCCCTTCCAACCCCCCTCAGAACCAGCTTCCATCTCACGCCGTAAAGGACGACACTGAGGTAGTAGGTCAGAAAGGCGAGCGCCAGGTAGCGGAGCGACGCACCCTCGATCGCCGAAAAGTATCCCCCTGCAGAATCCATGATACTCCCGAGCATAGTCACGACCGGGAATAGGTTGTCCGGGGGTTTTAAAATGTTATCGGAACATAGGCGTATGCCCCACCGCCCCACGGAAGTGCTCCCATCCAAGGGGGGGTAGCTCCTTTCTCATTCCACCACGGGTGAGGTAAAGGCCGGGCCCCTTCAACGTTCTTCCGATAACCCTGCACTCAACCGGGAGCTCGTCCACTTTGGAGGGGGGCACTGTGAATACCAGCTCGAACTCCTCTCCACTTGCGAGGGCGATCTCCACCGGATCGAGGCCCATGAGCCCGGCAACTTCCCCAACGCCCTTCCCGATGGGCAGTTCTTCCGGGTACACCTCGATTCCGACGCTGCTCATCTTTGCCAGGATGTGGAGTTCCTTCGCCAGACCATCGCTCACGTCTATTGATGAAGCCGCCACTCCCGAAAGGGCCATGCCCTCCCTGACCCTCGCCTTTGGCTCGAGGAACTTCTCGTAGAGAACCCTGCGCGTCCCTTCCGAAACATCGAGGCTGTTTTTCCAGAGGATGTAGCCGGCCAGCGCCCTCCCAAGATCGCCGGTGACGCAGACCAGCTCGCCGGGTTTTGCTCCCGAACGGGTGAGGAGTCTTTCCGCCCTTCCAAGCGCGATCCCATCAATTATCAAATCGTCCGCCTCATTGGTGTCCGCACTGAGAACGGGAACGCTGTAGAAGTCGAGGGCCTCTCCGATTCCCCTTGCAACGCTTTCAAGATAATCCTTCCCCAAATCCCCCGGGATCCCCAGGGAGAAGAGAAAACCTATGGGCCTTGCACCCATGGCCGCAACGTCGCTCAGGTTCATCGTTACGGCTTTGAAACCGACCTGCTCGGGCGTCATTATCTCCGGGACGTCCGTCTTTCTGACGAGCATATCGTTGGTAGCGACCAGCCAGCCGTTACCGAGCCTTATTGCCCCGGCATCATCTCCAAGGGGCAGATCACCCTGCCTTTTGAGGTGTTTGAGGAA
>NZ_JALUYR010000090.1 GCF_027012695.1 Thermococcus sp. | reverse complement strand
AATAATACTCTGATTTTTTCTAAACTAGAGTATTTTTAGCTGAACATAGCAATTCATACGGAGGCACTTTAACAATGATAGCAAAAAAACTCACTTACCTGAGAAAATATATTCCTTTCCAAGCGCACCTAAGTTTATACGTCGTCAAGATTTAACGCTTGAAATCCGTTCAGCACTTGCCATTGAAGCTTACCAGTCTCAGCAAGGCAGTGTTTGGGGTGGTATTACCCAATTATCCCAGCAGTATCAGGTCTCAAGAACCTTTATTTATTCGCTCTTATCTCATTTTAAGACAGCGCTTGGTCATCTCGTTTTTCCTGAAAATAAGCCTGTCGCTTTATCAATGGACGAGATTGAAGAACGGATTTTAGCGCAACGCTTTGAAGGAAAATCCAGTATTGATGCCATTTCTACTCTAATGAAACGGGAGGGGTTGCCTTACTCCTCTGTAGGATCAATTAGTCAAATTCTGTCTCGACTCGGGGATTCACTTCCCAATACACTCGAAAACAAAGCACATCCGCAATTGCTTGTCTTTGCGGATGATGAGATTTTTGCAAAATCTTCCCCCATCTTGATCACCGTAGATCCTGTCAGTTCTGCTATTTTAAGTATTGAACTTGCAGAAACAAGAACGGCTGAACAATGGGAGCAACATTTAAACTGCATAGTGGACAATGGATTTTTACCACGGCAATTAACCAGTGATGCAGGGACTGCTATTAAAGCGGCTCATGAAAATGTGTTCACTGATATTCCTTGGCAATTAGACACCTTTCATGGGGTTGCACATCGTTTGGGAGACTGGGATAGGCGACTGGAGAAATCAGCCTATACTGCCATGGAGATGACTGACAAACGAGAGAAAACACTCGCCTCCGCAAAAAGCGATGCGGTGATTGAAAAACGACTCACACTTTGTTTTGAAGCAGACGAAAAAGAACAGCAAGCGATTGATTGCTATGATGATTTCCACTACCTTTATTGTTATCTTATCCATCAGCTAAAGAGCTTTGACTCAGAGGGGAGCTTGCGCCAACGTGATCAAGCAGAAGAAAACATGACGATTGCACTGGAACTGATGGCATCACTTCCACATAAAAAGATCGCTAAAGAAGCGCTTCTGATCAAGAAAACACTCCCGAACTTGCTGACCTATTTTGATGATGCCATCATTGCATTTGAAAAATGCCAAAAACTAACCACTAATACAGAGGTATTACAGGCACTTATTCTCGCATGGCAATGGAATAAAGACGTGATTAAATCCAAGGTGATCGCTAGAAAGCATCATGCCATTGAACAACGACAGTTTTACCTTGAACTGGCTGAACTGTTTATCGGTGACAAGGCGAAAATGATCGAACTCAAGGAGAGTATTTATGCTGAATTAGATCAGATCATTCAGGCATCCTCAATGGTGGAATGCATCAACTCTCTTCTTCGACCTTATTTGAACACCTCAAAAAATCAGGTAACACAAGCATTTCTCAATACCTTTATGTTTTACCACAACCATCGACGTTATCACGCAGGCAAACGAAAAGGAAAAACACCGATGGAGCTGTTAACGGGCAAAGCACAAAAAGAAGACTGGATTGTCCTGCTACAAAAAGAAGTAAAAGAGACGCTTCTTACCGCTTAATAAAACAGCGATAAAAAAAACAACGTACTTTAAAAACCATCTCAGAATGGCTATGGTTTTCTATTGTCTGAATTTATTGCTGTTCAGGTAAAGTGTAAACTACTTTTTAGGTATATGAAGGATGCCAAAATGTCTTTGTTTTTTAGCACTAAGGACAGAGAAACAAGTACTTACAAAATCAGTGATCATACTTGTGGGTAACGATATGAAGTAAGATGGGTAGAATTATTGCTGAAAACTTCCTTACCCAATCTCTGACTTTCCTGAAAGGTGAGTAAAAACAACCCGCTTTACACTAAATATTATATAT
>NZ_JALUYR010000089.1 GCF_027012695.1 Thermococcus sp. | reverse complement strand
CACATAGTGGCGATAAAGGGAATCGGAGGCATTCACCTGGCGTGCGACGCGGCCAATGAAGAGGCCGTTGCCGAGCTGAGGAAGAGAACCTTCAGACCACAGAAGCCCTTCGCAATAATGGCCGACAGCCTTGAGACCGTCAAGAGTTTCGCCTATGTGAGTAAAGAGGAGGAAGAGGAACTCACAAGTTATAGGAGGCCGATAATAACGCTCCGCAGGAGAGAACCCTTCCCCCTGCCCGAGAACCTCGCACCGGGCCTTCACACGATTGGCGTCATGCTCCCCTACGCGGGAACGCACTACATACTATTCCACTGGAGCAGGAGTAAGGTCTACGTGATGACCTCGGCCAATTATCCCGGAATGCCCATGGTCAAGGACAACGAGAGGGCATTTGAAGAACTCAGGGAAATGGCAGACTACCTCCTCCTGCACAACAGGGAGATACTAAACCGCGCTGATGACAGCGTTGTTCGCTTCGTTGACGGGAGGAGGGCGGTGATAAGGAGAAGCAGAGGTTTCGTGCCGCTGCCGATAGAGATCCCCTTCGACTACCGCGGCTTGGCCGTTGGAGCGGAGCTTATGAACGCCTTCGGCGTTGCAAAGAACGGGAAAGTCTACCCGAGCCAGTACATAGGCAACACCGGAAAGCTCGAGGTTCTGGAGTTCATGAGGAAAGCCATAGAGCACTTCAAGAGAATTCTCCGCGTTAAAGACTTCGATTTAATCATAGCCGACCTCCATCCAGCTTATAACACGACGAAATTGGCGATGGAGCTTGCCAGCGAGATGGGTGTTGAGCTTCTCCAGGTTCAGCACCACTACTCGCATATAGCGAGCGTTTTGGCGGAGAAAAACCTCGAATCCGCCGTTGGGATAGCCCTCGACGGAGTCGGCTACGGAACCGACGGGAACGTCTGGGGCGGTGAGGTTCTCTACCTGAGCTACGAGGACGTTGAGAGGTTAGCCCATATAGACTACTACCCGCTTCCCGGCGGTGATTTGGCGAGCTATTACCCGCTGAGGGCATTGATAGGAATTCTCAGCAGGGTTTATCCCGTCGAGGAACTCGAGGGGGTCATCAGGAAATGCTGTCCAAAGGCCGTTGAAAGCCTCAAGTACGGGAAGGTCGAGTTCAGCGTTATCCTCAACCAGCTCGCCAAGGGGGTGAACACTGCCTACGCATCCTCGACGGGAAGGGTTCTCGATGCATTAGCCGTCCTGCTCAACGTCGCCTACAGGAGGCACTACGAGGGCGAGCCAGCGATGAAGCTGGAGAGCTTTGCGATGAAGGGCAAGAACGACCTGAAGTTCGAAATTCCGGTTGATGAAGACCTGATAAAGATTGAAGGGCTGTTCGCTGGGGCGCTTGAGGTCATGGATGGGGCATCGCCGGCGGACATAGCGTATTCGGCTCATCTGACACTCGCGAGGGCCTTTGCAGAAACTGCCGTAGAGAAAGCGAGGGAGTTCGGCGTTAAGGATGTTGCAGTAAGCGGTGGAGTTTCCTACAACGGGCTTATCGTGAAGACAATAAGGAAGGTCGTCGAAGCCTCCGGATTGAGGTTCCAAGTTACGACGGAAGTTCCGCGCGGGGACAACGGAATAAACGTCGGCCAGGCCTTCCTCGGTGGCCTCTACATTGAGGGCTATCTCAGTAAGGAGGACCTGATAATGTAAGGTTTAAACGCCGAAGTTGTACCGGAGGAAGAACGATGCCCGTCATTCCGAAGGACGAACTCCTCGAAATCCTGAGGGAGGTAAAGGGAAGCTGAAGGAGATACTCGGAGATGATCTAGTCGAGGTTATCCTCTTCGGTTCCTACGCAAGGGGCGAGGCCAGCGAGGGGAGCGACGTTGACGTTATGCTGGTAACCAGGAGACATTTGAGCCTTGAGGAGCGTGACGGACTGAATGAGATCACCGGAAAGTACGTGCTTGAGAAGGGCATCGTTATTTCCCTCATCGTCTATCCGCTGAATTCCAGAATGGAACACGACCCGCTGATTCAAAGGGTTTATGCGGAGGGGATAAAGGTATGAGCAGATACGGGGACATAATAAAAAAGGCCGAGGAGAGCCTTGAAGCAGCCAAAGCCCTGCTGGAAAAGGGTTTCTATGGTTTTGTACTCTCAAGAGCTTACTACACCATGTTCTACTGTGCCGAGGCAATTCTGCTCACAAAGGGCATAAGTGCCTCCAAGATATCACCGAGGAGGAAGCGAGCGAGAACATAAGGCGTGCCCGGGAGTTTTTGGACTTTACCCTTGGTTACCTTCGCGAAAAGGGCCTTTGGAGGGTTGAAGATGGGAGAAAAAATAAAGCTCGAACACGGAGCCGGTGGAGAAATAATGGAGGAGCTTTTGAGGGACGTGATACTCAAAACGCTGACCCTCAAGAGCGCCGGTGGAATCGGACTTGATGCACTGGACGACGGGGCGACGATACCCTTTGGCGATAAGCACATCGTCTTCACCATAGACGGCCATACGGTAAAGCCCCTCTTCTTCCCGGGAGGGGACATCGGGCGCTTGGCGGTCAGCGGGACGGTGAACGACCTGGCCGTCATGGGGGCGGAGCCGCTCGCGTTAGCCAACTCGATGATAATTGGAGAAGGTTTCGATATGGAAGTCCTTGAGAGGGTTCTCCGCTCGATGGATGAAACGGCTAAAGAAGTCCCCGTCCCGATAGTCACTGGAGACACAAAGGTCGTTGAAGAGCCCATAGAGATGTTCGTAATAACCGCCGCAATTGGCATAGCCGAGAGGCCAATAAGCGACGCCGGAGCTAAGGCTGGCGATATAGTTTTGGTCAGCGGGACGATAGGAGACCACGGGATAGCGCTGATGAGCCACCGCGAGGGCATAGCCTTTGAGACCGAGCTGAAGAGCGACGTCGCGCCTATATGGGACGTCGTTAAAGCCGTCGCCGATGAAATAGGCTGGGAGAACATCCACGCCATGAAGGACCCAACGAGGGCCGGTTTGAGCAACGCGCTCAACGAGATTGCCCGTAAGAGCAACGTCGGAATCCTCGTTAAGGAGAGCGACATCCCGATAAGGCCCGAGGTAAGGGCCGCGAGCGAGATGCTCGGCATAAGTCCCTACGATGTTGCCAATGAGGGCAAGGTAGTGATGGTGGTAGCGAGGGAGTACGCGGAGGATGCACTGGAAGCGATGAAGAAAACCGAAAAGGGGAAAAACGCCGCGATAATCGGCGAGGTAATAGAGGAGTACAGAGGGAAGGTCATCCTTGAGACGGGAATCGGCGGGAAGCGCTTTATGGAGCCTCCCGAAGGCGACCCAGTGCCGAGGATATGCTGACTTTTCCCTTTCTTTTGGCTAATAGGGAGAAGTAAAAGAAAAGCCATTCAGCGCATCTCGAAGCCTTCAAGTGCTTTCTTCACCTCCTCAACGCTAGCCTCGTCCTCAAGCGTTGAGAGGTCGCCGAGGCTCTTTCCGCTTGCGAGTGCTTTGAGAACACGGCGCATTATCTTCCCGCTCCTCGTCTTCGGCAGTTTGTTGACGAAGAAGACCTCGGCGGGAGCCGCTATCGGTCCGAGGGTTTCCCTGACGTAGTCTATCAGCTCCTTCTTCAGCCTCTCGGTCGGGGCGTAATCGGCCTTGAGTATTACGAAGGCAACCGGCACTTCACCCTTTATCTCGTCGGGCCTGCCCATTACTGCCGCTTCCGCTACCGCAGGGTGAAGAACTAAAACATGCTCTATCTCTGCCGTTCCGATCCTGTGGCCGGAGACGTTGAGAACCTCGTCTGCCCTGCCGAATATCCAGAAGTAGCCCTCATCGTCCTTCATCGCGTAGTCGGCAGGATAGTAAATCCAGACTCCTTCATCAGGTTTGCTGAAGCGCTGCCAGTAGGTCCTTATGTAGCGCTCGTCGTCCCCCCAGATTCCGAGGAGCATCCCGGGCCATGGCTTCTTTATCACGAGGTAGCCACGCTCGTTAGGCTTTGCCGGTGTTCCATCGGCTTTGAAAACGTCAGCATCAACTCCAAGCCCCGGGAATGTTGCGGATCCGGGCTTGAGCGGGGGCAGCTGTATTCCCGCCGAGGGGTAGATCATGTAGCCGCCCGTCTCCGTCTGCCACCAGGTGTCTATGACTGGACAGCGCTTTCCTCCGACGACTTCGTAGTACCACTTCCAAGCGCCGGGGTTGATCGGCTCTCCGACGGAACCGAGGAGACGGAGACTTGAGAGGTCATGCTTCTTCACCCACTCATCTCCATAGCGCATGAGCATCCTTATCGCCGTCGGCGCGGTGTAGAATATCGTAACCCCGTGCTTCTCGATTATCTCCCAGGGCCTGTCGGGCCTCGGATAGTTGAGCGCGCCCTCGTACATCATCACCGTCAGGCCGAGCGTCAGCGGGCCATAGACGAGATAGCTGTGCCCCGTAATCCAGCCGACATCGGCGGTGTTCCAGAAGAGGTCGTCCTCCCGTATTCCCCAGGCCCACTGCATCGTCTTTGCAACGTAAACGAGGTAGCCACCGGTGGAGTGGATTATGCCCTTCGGCGTTCCGGTCGTTCCGCTCGTGTAGAGGATGAACAGCGGGTGGTTGCTCTCGACCGGAACGGGTTCAACGTACTTCTCGGCCCCCTCAAGGAGGTTGTGCCAGTAGTAGTCCCTTCCCTCTACCATGTTGACGCCGTTTTCTTCCCTCCTAAGAACGACAACACTTTCAACGCTGGGCGTCTCAACGAGGGCCTTGTCAACAATCTCCTTGAGATTCAGCTTCTTTCCGCGCCTGTAGAGGTAGTCCGCTGTAATTACCACCTTGGCTTTTGCGTCGTTTATCCTCGTGGCTAAGGCCTCCGCCGAAAATCCGGAGAAGACGACGCTGTGGATAGCCCCGATCCTCGCGCTGGCGAGCATCGCTATGACGACCTCGGGAACGAGGGGCATGTAGATTATTATTCTATCGCCCTTGCCAACTCCGAGGTTTTTCAGCGCGGATGCAAAGCGGTTAACCTCGCGGTAAAGCTCGTAGTAAGTTAGGGTTCTCGTTTCTCCTTTTTCGCTCTCCCAGATTATTGCCGCCCTGTTCCTCTTTCCGGCCTTTATGTGCCTGTCCAGGGCGTTGTAGCTCGCGTTCAGCTCCCCTCCAACGAACCAGCGGAAGAACGGGGCATTTGAGTCGTCGAGAACTTTCTCCCACGTCTTGAACCAGTCCACCACCTTAGCCTGCTCCGCCCAGAACTCCTCAAGGTTCTCGATGGACTTCCTGTGCTCCTCCCGAAAGGCCTGCAGGGGAATGTAGCGCTCCTTTAAAAATCCTTCGCCAACCTGCATGGCAACCACCCGATTTTTCGGGAAAGACGTTGGATTCCCTTAAAATTTTTTCGGCTATTGTCAAAATGATAATCGTCGATTGACTAACTCCCTCCTGCTGCGTGGTCGCGGACAGGGGAGGTTGAAAAAGGGGCAACAGTCCGGGAAAAGGCCGTTCTACAGCCGGTCTCGGGAGGGGGCAGGTAATAATTCGGTTTGGTCTCCGGAATGTGTGCAAAAGAGCAGACATGGGAGAGACGTTTGGCCAATATACAAAAGCCAGGTGCACTTCCCGGGGTTCCCAACCAAGGGTTCAAAAAAGCCGTATAAACGCCCCCGCGAAGATAAAAACGGTGGTAGGGATGATTGTCTCAAAGCCCTGCGTCACAATGAAGGGCATCGTCATAAGCGGCTACTCCTGGGAGAGGCCGGTGAAGGTGAACCTGAGGAAAACCGCGGAATGCCTTAAGGTGAGAGGTCATGCAGTCAAAAAGCTCATCCCCGGCATGATGCTCATCGTTGAGATTGAAAACTACGAGGTGAGCGTCTATCCGAGCGGGAAGATAATAATCAAACTTCTCGACGACGCGAAGAAGGGGGCGGAGCTGGCGAGGGCCGTTTACGACTGCGCCGGGATTCTGGAGGTGGTATCGTGAGGATTCCGGAAGACGTTAGGAGGGACATCCCGCTCACGAGCGAGGTCATCTACTTCGACAACACGGCAACTTCGCTCACGCCGAAGCCCGTAATCGAGGCCATGGACGAGTATTATCTCAGATACCGCGCCAACGTCCACCGAGGTGTTCACAGGCTCTCCCAGATGGCGACGCACAAATACGAGGAGAGCAGGAAGGTTGTTGCTGACTTCATCAACGCGAGGTTCGAGGAGGTGGTTTTTACCAAGAACACGAGCGAAAGCCTAAACCTGGTTGCCCTTGGGATGGAGGACATCTTCAGACCTGGGGACAGGATAGTGACGACCCCCTACGAGCACCACTCGGATCTGCTCCCCTGGCAGAGGCTGGCAGGGAAAAAGGGCCTGAGGCTGGAGTTCATAGAAGGGGATGACGGGGGCAACCTGGATTTAAGCGACGCCGAGAGGAAGATAAGGGGGGCAAAATTGGTGGCGGTTCAGCACGTCTCCAATGCACTCGGCGTTATCCATGAGGTCGAGGAGCTCGGCAAAATGGCCGAGGAGGAAGGGGCAATCTTCGTTGTTGACGCGGCCCAAAGCGCCGGCCACATGGAAGTTGACGTGAGGAAACTGGAGGCGGACTTTTTAGCGTTTTCAGGTCACAAGGGGCCGATGGGGCCCACCGGGATAGGGGTGCTCTACATTAACGAGGAGTTCTTTGAGGTTTTTGAACCGCCCTTGATCGGCGGGGGAACGATTGAGGACGTTGACCTTGACGGTTACATGCCTGCCGAGCCTCCGGAGCGCTTCGAGGCGGGAACGCCGAACATCGGCGGGGCGATAGGTTTGGCGGCTGGAATACGCTATATCCAGAAGATAGGGCTCGATAGGATCGAGAGCCAGGAGAGAAAGCTCGTGAAGCGTATCACCGAAGGTCTTGACGAGCTCGAAGTCCCGTGGTACGGGCCGAGGGACCTTAAGAAGCACGCCGGAGTTGTGAGCTTCAACGTTCCACCGCTCCATCCCCACGACGTTGCGGCGATACTGGATGAGAGAAACATCATGGTGAGGAGCGGCCACCACTGCGCCCTGCCGGTTATAAAAAAGCTCGGGATAAACGGCACCGTCAGGGCTTCGGTCCACGTCTACAACAGCGTTGAGGAGGTCGAGATATTTTTGGGAGTGATGGAAGATCTCCTGAGAAACCTCGAATGAAAACGGAAGAAAAGAGGAAATCACTCCTCCGGCTTCGGGAGGGTGACGTCGACACCGAGGAGCTTCCACATGGCCTTGATCTGCTCGCGCATCTCGTCTATCGCTTCCGGCCTCTTGAAGAGGTGCTTGAACCTGCCCTGCAACTTAAGGTACTCCTCGATGGGCTTCTTGAACTCGATGGCAACAACTTTACCGCCCTCGCGCTTGACCTTGGCGCCTCCTCCCGGGGACTGTATCTTGATGTTGAAGAAGTCGCCGTTCTCGATCTCGAAGAGCGGCCAGACGCCGGTCTCGATGGCGAGTCTGGCTATCTCAACGCCCTTCTCGAGCGGGCTCTTCCATCCGGTCGGGCAGGTACAGTGGACCTGCACGAATGCCGGACCCTCAAGCTTAGCGGCCTTCTTCATCTTCTTGACGAAGTCGAAGGGGTTGCCTATGCTCGCCGTTGCCACGTAGGGTATCTGGTGAGCTGCAGCGATGAGGGCAACCCACTTCTTGGGCTTGTCCTCACCGATGGAGTACTTACCGGGCGGGCTTGTGGTTGTCCAGGCTCCGTAGGGGGTCGAGCTTGAACGCTGGATTCCGGTGTTCATGTAGGCCTCGTTGTCGTACATCAAATAGACCACGTTGTGCCTTCTCTCAAGCATTCCGGAGAGGGCCTGAAGGCCGATATCAGCGGTACCACCGTCACCGCCTATAGCTAATATCTTGCCCTTCTGTCCCTTCTTCTTCCAGGCAGCTTCAACACCGCTCGCAACCGCGGCCGCGTTCTCAAAGGCCACGTGAACCCACGGAGCCTTCCAGGCGGTGTACGGGAATACCGCGGAAACGACCTCCATACATCCGGTGGCCTGGGCTATGGCGAATGCGTTTGGATCACCGAACTTCTCCTCCATGGCCTCGCTGAAGGCCTTGGTTGCTAATTTGAGAGCGGTGGCACAGCCACAGCCGGCACAGGCGGCGTGTCCAGGCGCCCAGTACTCGCGAGTGGTAATCGGGGGTTTCCTCACGGCCATCTTCCTCACCTCACAGTATCTCCTTCCTAAGGCCTATCCAGTTGACCTCATCAAACTCCTCTCCAGCGAGGGCCTTCTGTGCTATGGCCAAAGCCTCGTCGAGGTCCTTGAAGGTAACGTCCCTGCCACCGAGGCCGAGGATGAAGTCCACTATGATTGGCCTCTCCTTTTCGTTGATCAAAGCCCTGCTGAAGTCCTGGAAGAGGGCTCCGCCGACGCTGAAGGTGACGTTCTTCTCGAGCAAAGCGAGAACTTTCGCCTTCTTCGCCAGCTCTCTAACTTCTTCAACCGGGAACGGCCTGTAGACGGTGAGCTTAGCGGCTCCAGCTTTAATGCCCTTCTCCCTGAGGTGGTCAACGTACTCCTTGACGGTTCCTGCTAAGGAACCCATGGTGACGAAGATTATCTCAGCATCGTCAGTTCTGTACTCCTCTATCTTCTGGTACTTCCTGCCAAAGCGCTTCTCAAACTCCGCGAAGACCTCGTCAATGACCTTCTTGGCGTTCTCGTTGGCCTCCCAGAGGGTGTAGCGGGCCTCCATGTAGTGGGCCGGGAACGCTAAGGTACCCTGGGTTATCGGTCTAGCCGGGTCTAGGTAGGCGTGCTTCGGCTCGTACTCGCCAAGGAACTCGTCAACTACCTCCTGGTCGGGTATCTCAACCGGCTCAACCGTGTGGGTCAGGATGAACGCATCAAAGCCGACCATGGCCGGAAGGAGAACGCGCTCGTCCTCGGCAACCTTGAAGGCTATGAGTATCAAATCGAGTGCTTCCTGGTTGTTCTCGGCGTAGAACTGAAGCCATCCGGTGTCGCGCTGGCTTATGCTGTCCTGCCAGTCGTTCCAGATGTTGATCGGGGCGGAGAGGGCACGGTTTCCGACGGCGACGACTATCGGAAGGCGCATTCCCGCGGCTATGAAGAGGACCTCGTGCATCAGAGCCAGACCCTGGGAAGCGGTAGCGGTGAAGGTTCTAACACCGGCCGCTGAGGCACCGACGCAGGCTGAGATCGCTGAGTGCTCGCTCTCAACCTTGATGAACTCCGCATCGAGCTCGCCGTTCGCTACGAACTCGCTTATCTTCTCCGGGATGAGGGTCGAGGGCGTAATCGGGAAAGCCGCTATTACCTTCGGCCTTGCGAGCCTAGCGGCCCAGGCGGCCGCCTCGTTGGCCTTCATTACGGTTCTTATCGGCATTTTCACCACCTCACTTGCTCTCCCTAACCATAACTATGGCATCAACTGGGCACTCGTTGGCGCAGATTCCACATCCCTTACAGTAGTCGTAGTCAAAGACCGGGTAGTTCTCTTCATCCAGGTATATAGCGGGCTCCGGGCAGTAGATGTAGCAGAGGTAGCAGCGGACGCACTTGTCCCTGTTGAAATCGGGCATGAAAACCCTCCAGGAACCGGTCTTGTTGACGACACTGCTTCCGGGTATGTAAACGATCGCCCCCGGTGTCATCTTTTCGCTGTACTCCTTCTGAACCCTCTCAATATCGGCCTTAAACGGACTCTCAGCCATTCTTATCACCTCGGGTGAGTTATCAGCGGGAAACTTAAACTTTGCGTGGACAAAAATGGAAAGGTCAGCCAAAGACCTCGGCGAGCTTCTTGAGCTTCTCCCACTGGCGGTTGACCCACTCCTGGAGGATCTGGACGTCCTCCTTCGTCATGTACTTAAAGCGACCCTGTAGTTTGAGGAACTCCTCTATCGGCTTCGGCTCCTTCTTCGGGTTGGGCATGTTTATCTTATACTTGCCGTTCTCGTACTCGAAGAGCGGGAAGTAAGCCGTCTGAACCGCCAAGCGGGCTATCTCGATGCTCTTGTCGGTTGGTGAGCGCCATCCGGTCGGGCACGGCGCGAAGAGCTGGATGAAACTCGGTCCCGGAATATTCCGAGCCTTCTTGAGCTTCCTGATGAAGTCCTCCGGATAGGCAACACTTGCCGTTGCTGCGTAAGGAATCTCGTGGGCTATGACGATGTCGATGACCTTCTTCTTGTGCCTCTTCTCTAAGAAGTGCCTCTTTCCTCCCGGTGTGTTGGTGGTCCAGGCACCGTAGGGGGTAGAACCGCTCCTCTGGATTCCGGTGTTCATGTAAGCCTCGTTGTCGTACATGATGTAGACCGCGTCATGTCCCCTCTCAAGGAAACCGCTCAGGGCCTGAAGGCCTATGTCGGCGGTTCCACCGTCGCCGGCCCAGCCGACGACCATGACTCCATCTTCTCCCTTGACCTTGTAGCCCATGGCCTTCAGAGCCGCTTCAATTCCGCTTATAACCGCTCCGGTTGTTGCAAAAGCGGTGTGGAACAGGGGAACGTCCAGGGTTGAGTATGGCCAGGCACCGGCTATGATGGTCGAACAGCAGGCGGGGATGGTCACTATCGTCTTCCTGCCGTAGGCCTTGAGGACGTAGCGGAGGCCGAGTGAGGCACCGCAGCCCTGACAGGCCGTGTGTCCGGCGTAGAAGTACTCCTCCGCGGGAAGGGTAAGCCTCTTCTTAACGCTCTCTGGAATCTCCATCTTTCTCACCTCTTAAGGTGGTACCACTCCACCTCTTCATCAAGCTCGCCCCTCTCGATGAGGCCCTTCATGTCCTCCGCTATCTTCCTGACGTCGTTGAGGGTAAAGTCCCTTCCACCAAGTCCGACGATGTAATTCTTCATGAGCGGCCTCGCGCTGGTGTTGTAGAGCGCGCCCTTGGCCTCGGTAAACAGTATACCCTCCTGGCCGAAGGAGAAGTTCCTGTCCACGACGGCTATGCCGTCGACCTTTTTGGCCAGCTCGTAGAGTTCTTCCTTCGGGAACGGCCTGAACCAGCGGACCTTGGCGGCTCCTACTTTGTAGCCCTCGTCCCTGAGGCGGTCAACGGCTTCCTTGACGGTTCCCATCAGGGAGCCCATGCCGAGGAATATGAAGTCCGCATCGTCCGTGCGGTACTTCTCTATCATGTCGCTGTAATCCCGTCCAAAGCGCTCGCCAAACTCTTTACCAACGTCCTTGATGATCTTTTTGGCCTCCTCGTGGGCTTTAGCTAACTTGTAGCGGAACTCGTAGTAGTCGTCGGGAGTCGCGAGGGCGCCTATGGCCTTCGGGTTGTCGAAGTCGGTGAGGGTGTAGAGGGGCTTCCTAGGTGGGAGGAATTCATCAACCAGCTCCTGCGGGATCATCTCGACGACGTCGTAGGTGTGGCTCAGAATGAAGGCGCTCTCGATGACCATTATCGGGACGTTAACCTGCTCGGCTATCTTAAACGCCATCAGGACGCCGTCGTAAACCTCCTGGTTGTTCTCGGCATAGAACTGCATCCAGCCCGTGTCCCTCTGCGCCAGACTGTCCGTCTGATCGTCCCAGACGCTCCACGGCGGAGCAAGGGCCCTGTTGACCTCGACCATGACTATGGGCAATCTCGCACCGCTCGCCCAGTGGAGCATCTCGTGCATCAGAGCAAGGCCCTGGGAGGCGGTAGCTGTAAAGGCCCTCGCGCCCGTGGCGGAGGCTCCGATGGTGGCGGCCATGGCGGAGTGCTCGCTCTCAACCGGGACGTACTGGATATCCGCTTCCCCGTTGGCTATGAACTCGGCTATCTTCTCAATGATGCTCGTCTGGGGCGTGATAGGATAGGCGGCAACCACCTGGACCCGGGCGTGTTTAACCGCGTAAGCGGCCGCGTAGTTGCCGCTCACGACCTTCCGAATGGGTTTGTACTCGGCCATATCACTTCTCCTCCTTCTCCATTGTTATAGCATTCGTCGGGCACTCGTTGGCACAGATGCCGCAGCCCTTACAGTAGTCGTAGTCTATGGCCACGTAGCCGTCTTCCTTTATGTAGATGGCAGGCTCAGGACAGAACTTCCAGCAGATGTAGCACTTAACGCACTTGTCCTCGTTCACTATGGGTATGAAAGTTCTCCAGGAACCGGTGAAGTTGCTGAGGGTAGTTCCAAGGCTGATCGGGGCCTCCGGATACTCGTCCACACTCCTGAGGACGATCTTGGTGGCCCGCTCCTTTTTTTCACCAAACAGCGTGTTCAACTTCATCACCCCGGGATGAGGAAGTAAGTGAAAGAAGATCAGAGCTCGTAAACGACGGTCCTGTTGAAGGCCTCTTCGGCGGCCCTGGCGTTCTTCTCGCCCAGCGCTCCCGAGAAGGTTTCCTTGATGGCCTCCTGGATGTAGCGCAGTTCAACTATCCCGGTGGCCTTGGCGACGGCACCGAGGATGGCAGTATTGGTGATCGGAAGGCCAAGGATCTCGAGCGCTATCGTCGTTGCGTCGACGAGGGCGAGCTTCTTGGGTTTCTTCTTGAGCTTCTCGAGAACCTCCTCCTTGCTCTTCTCCGTGTTGACTATAACCGTCCCATCGTCCTTGAGGCCCGCTGTAACGTCAACGGTGTCGAGAAGGCTCGGGTCGAGGACGACGACTATGTCCGGCTCGTAGATCTGGGTCTTTATCCTGATGGGCTTGTCGTCTATCCTCGTAAAGGCCGTAACCGGCGCTCCACGCCTCTCAACACCAAAGAAGGGAAACGCCTGGACGTACTTGCCCTGTTTGAAGGCCGCAGAGGCTAGTATGTTGGCGGCAGTAACTGCACCCTGTCCACCCCTTCCGTGAAAACGAATCTCGATCATCTTCCCGCCTCCTTGGGTTTTTCAGACTTTATTCGTCCAGTGCATTTATTTAAGTTTCGGTATTAACTTAAGGTCCCTTCGGCAGGTGTCTTTGGGTAGGGCTGGACGTTATCAGCCCCCACTGGCTGGAAGAGGGCATCGTTTCCCGAAAAAACTTCGTCCGCTAAATTTTTAAACGCCGGGCTATACGCGGGTATATAGACTATATACCGGTGATCGAAATGGATGGACTCGCGCTGGCGGCGATATCGGTGGCATTTTACATCGCGTGGAACATAGGCTCGAATGATTCCGCCAATGCGATGGGAACGGCCGTCGGCGCGGGTATACTGAGCTTCCGCCAGGCAACGCTTACGATAGCCATCTTCGTGCTCCTTGGAGCTTACCTGAAGGGTTATAAGGTTATGAAGACCGTTGGCGAGGGCATTGTGCCCGAGGGCTATCTCACGATGGAGATGGCGATCATAGCGCTTCTGGCGGCCGGTGTCTGGGTGACGATAGCGACCGTGAAGGGCCTTCCCGTCTCAACCACCCAGGCCATAGTGGGTGGTGTCATAGGCGTCGGTCTCGCAACGAGCGCTCCGGTCAACTGGTTTACCCTCGGAAAGATAGCCGCCGCCTGGGTGGTTTCCCCCATCCTCTCAGGGATACTCGCCATGGTCCTCTACCGGTTCTACTCCTGGGTCGTATCGAGGATGAAGAGCGTCTCGACGATAGAGGCCCTCTACAAGGCCCTAGCAATACTCGGCGGTTCCTACATGGCCTTCAACTTCGGAACGAACGAGGTTGCGAACGCCTCGGGGCCGCTCGTTGGGGCTGGCTTTATGGAGCCAAAGGTGGCCGGGATCTTCGGGGCGATAGCCCTCTCCGTTGGTGCCCTTACCTTTAGCTATGCCGTTATGCACACCGTTGGGAAGAAAATAACCGCCCTCGGGCCGATTTCGGCCTTCGCTGCCCAGTTCGGCTCAGCCATAGCGGTGAGCCTGGCCAACTTCTTCGGCCTCCCGGTGAGCTCGAGCCAGTCCATAGTCGGTGGTGTTGTCGGCGTCGGCCTTCTAGCGGGCGAGGGCGTGGAGAAGTCCGTGATAAGGGATATAGTCTTTGGATGGGTTGCCACGCCCCTAACGGCCATCATCATAGCGCTGGCCATCTTCAAGGCCTTCGCCCTGGTCGGACTGGTTTAGTCTCTTTATCCCGACTCCGAGTCTCGTCAGTTCCTTTATCATCCCCGTCTGGACGTACGCTTCCACCCTCGTCCTCTCGCCGTACTCCACGCTGAGAACCTCTCCTATGGCGTTTATCAGCGCCATAACCTGGGGAACTTTCTCCGGCTCGTCAACGGTTATCTCGAAGGGGGCGTACTTTGGGAGGGTCAGTATGACCTCCTCCAGGGCATCGTAGAGCCCATCGAGCTGGCCGAGCTTGGCAGATATCGAGACGACACGGGAAACGGTCACACCGCGCTCCTCGATTATTCTCTCGATTCTTTCCGCCTTATCCTTCACGTCCTCCTCGCCCGTCAGGTCAACCTTGTTGAGCACAACCACCATCGGTTTGTCAAGGGCCTTCAGCTCCCTGAGGACGTTTAGCGATGCCAGGAACTTCCTCCTTATCTCTCCCCAGGGTTCGCTGACATCGAGAACGAGAAGGATTACGTCTGCCTTCACTATCTCCTCGAGCGTCGAGTGGAAGGCCTCGACGATAAAGGGTGGCAGGCCGTCTATGAAACCAACCGTATCGGTGACGAGCACCCTCTTCCCGGAGAGCCTGAAGCGCCTCGTGGTGGTATCCAAAGTCGTGAACATCTGGTCCCTCGCCTCTATATCCTCTCCAGCCAAGGCGTTCAGGAGTGTTGACTTCCCCGCGTTGGTGTAGCCCGCCAAAGCGAGGAGCACGAAACCTACTTCCTCCCTCCTCTTCCTCTTGACTTCCCTGTCGGCCCTGATCCTTTCGAGTTCCTTCCTTATCTTTCCCATCCGGTAGCGGATATGCTTGAGGTACTGCCTCGTCTGATACTCACCCATTCCCTTGAAGCCGGCTCTATCGCCGAGCTTTATCCTCCTTATGGCCTCCTTAACGAGCGGAACCTCGTACTGGAGTGAAGCCAGCTCCACCTGGAGTTTGGCCTCCCTGGAGTGGGCACGCTTCTCGAATATCTCCAGGACAAGCTGCCACCGATCAATTACCTCAACCCTGAGCTCCTTCCAGAGGTTGTAGGCCTGGCTCGGGGAGAGCCGGTTGGCGAAGACCACCTTATCCGGTCCGAGCTCCTCGACGAGTTCCTTCAGCTCCTCAAGCTTCCCCTTCCCTATGTTGTACTTTGGGTGCTCCTCGCGGTTCTGCTCCATTATCGCCAGAACTTCGTAACCCGCGCTCTTCAGGAGCTCCTCAAACTCCTCCCGGCTCACCCTCTCGCGCCTTGATCTCCTTATGACGCCTATCGCCCTCATCGGTTTCACTTTTTTCCGGGGGTTTATAGCCTTTTGGAACGGCCGGTTTTCAACCGGAGGTTTTGGATAGGGCTTTAAGCTCCACGGAGAAAGTGGAAACGGTGATGATCTTGGAAAAGGGAGACGTTGAAGTCAAACTCCTTGAGATTGAGGAGCTTCTTGAGAAGCTTGGGAGGGAGCACCCGAAGGAGATATCAGCCTTCTCGCGCTTTCTGAGGGAGACCCTCGATAACAGAGCCCTGACAACGCGCGAGAAGGAGCTAATCGCTTTAGCCCTCGGAATTGCCCAGGGATGCGAATGGTGTATTTACCTCCATACCCAGAAGGCCCTGGAGGCGGGAGCGAAGCAGGAGGAACTGATCGAGGCTGGCCTCGTCGCGGTGCTCATGGCCGGTGGTCCTGCTTTGATGCACCTCATACCGCTCACCAGGGCCATTGAGGCTTTCCAGAAAAGAGGGAGGAGGTAGTTACCATTCATTCTTCCGTCAGCCTGAGGATGGCCTCCGCCAGATCCCCCTTGGCCTCGATGAGGGCCTTTCTCGCGGTGTCGTAGTCCACCCCGGCCTGCTCCATCACGAGCCTTATGTCCTCCTCCGAAATGTTGACTACCGGCCTGACCTCCTCACTTCCCGGAACGATCTGGTAGCTCTTCTCACCCTGTGCGGTTATCACGGTAACCACCGGGTCCCTGAGGATTATCTCCCTGTTCTCAAGCCGTATGATAACCTCCCTGACGCCATCGAGCTCCTCCATCCTGATGCCCATCTGGCGCATGAGCTTCTTCATCTGCCTGGGGTTCATTCCCATCATCTTTTATCACCCGGGGAGAATTGGGAGGGGATCTTAAAAAGGTTGGGAGGATAAAGCTTTAGTCCTCCAACGTATAGTCTCCATCGGTGCTCGTGGTGCCCTTTCCCCAGACCGTCCCAACCGACCGTCAGATAGCGTTGGGCATTCTCGGAGCGGGGCTATGCTGCTCGTTTTCTGGGTGCTTTTCACATACCTGGAGCAATACGCCGAGAGGAAGGAAAAGGAGCTGGAAAAAAGCTTGAGGAGCTCGAGGAGGGTGGTGAGGTCTATTGGAAGCATCACAAAATTATTTATTTCCAAAACCTTATTCCTTATTCCTTACCATGACGGTGGAAGTTGCAAGGCTTGATGATAATGGCAGACTCTACCTTCCCACCAGCATCAGGAAGAAGCTCCGCTCCAGAGAGTTTTACATCGAAGAGCACGAGGGGAAGTTAATCCTGATTCCCGTGAGGGAGAAGTTAATGAAGTATAGAGGCATCTTCAAGGGTGAGAGCCTGACCGCCGAGGAGATGGACAGGATCGTTGAGGAGGAAACCGAAAAGCTCCTGCGGGATGAACTTTGAGGGTTTACGTTGATACCAACGTCATTTACTATCATTTAACTGACAACCCAGAGTTCGCGGATAGGGCCACAGAGCTTTTGGAAGAATACTATGGCATGATGATTACCTCGGCACTAA
>NZ_JALUYR010000088.1 GCF_027012695.1 Thermococcus sp. | reverse complement strand
ACATTCTCCTTCGAAGGAATAGCAGTAAGAGACCAAAGTTGATGGCCATGCTCCCAGAGTTAGGAATAAAAGTCGTTCCCCTAATGCCTGAGATTCTCTCCAAAGCGGAGATGTGTGAAAAGCTTGATTTTGACGATGCCATCCACTACGCGACCATGAAAGCCCACAAGATAGGCGTAATCCTCTCAAACGACCGAGATTTTGACAAATTACAAAATTAAGGAGATAAAAAGGATCTTTTAGCTCACTCCTTTTTCTCCTCGGGGAACTTCGACGTTTCTTCATTGGCCCTCATAATGCTTTTCCTGTACTCCTCGTACTTCTTCCTCGCCTCCTCGGCCTTCTCCTTCTCGCCGAGGTACTCGTATGCCTCCGCCACGTGCTTCCACCACATCGGGTCCTTTTCGGCTTCCTTAAGGCAGTACTCGAGGAACTTCTGATAAGCTTCCCTCGCGAGGTCTTCCATGCCGAGCTTCCTCGCTATGTTACCGACGTCCTCCCAGAAAACTCCCTCTTCCTGAGCCTCCTTCCTGTAGTACTCGAGGGCTTTAAGCCATGCCTCCTTAGCTTTCTCCTCGTTTCCGAGTTCCTCGTAAAGCTTGGCAACGTCTTCCCAGAACCAGGGTTCTTCCTCGGCGTAGCGCTCCAGAGCCTTGGCTGCCCTCTCCATGTTTCCAGCTTTCTTCCAGTACTCGTGGGCCTCCTTGAGATAGTAGGTGTCCTTCTCCTTCTCGTAAAGCTGTTCGTAGATCTCCGCTGCCCTCTCGTACTTGCCGGCCTTCTCGTAGGCCCACGCCGCGCTCTCCATCCAGCCGAGCTTCTCGTACATTTCAGCGGCCTTCAGGTAGTCTCCCTTCTTCTCGTATTTTCTCGCCGCCTGCTTGTACTTGCCGGCCTTTTCGAGACTCTCGGCGCTCTTGAAGCGGTCAACGAGGCCGAGGTCGGGCTCGCTGATGTACCAGATGCCGAAGGCAACCACCGCGATAAAGAAGACTATTATCGCCCACACCGGGGTGAGGTACGACCAGTTGGAACGGTCCCAGGTGATGGCCCGGTAGAGGCCGTAGCCGCTTATGGCCGTGAAGATAGCGAGTATCATCCCGTACTTCCAGCTCTCGGCGTAGAGGGTCAGCCCCGTGAAGAAGAGGAGCATCAGGGTGACGCCGAGGAAACCGAGGACGAGGATCACCTTGAGGAGCAGCGTCCAGCCGCCGTACCACACTATTCCGGCGGCTATTAAAACGACCGCCAGGAGGAAGCCCACCAGATACGCTTTCAGCCTGTCCACACTTCCACCCCCTCCATTTCCAGCAGGAAGATTTTTTCGTCCAGTCGCGGGGTGTAGTAGCCGATCCCGTCTTTAGCCACCACCCTGTGACAGGGAACCACTACCGGGTAGGGATTTCGCCTCATGGCTCCTCCGATGGCCCTTGGGGAGGTACCGAGGGCCCTCGCGAGGCCACCGTAGGTTATAACGCTCCCTCTTTTAACGTTTTTTATGAGCCATTCGTAAACGCGCCTCTCGAAGGGGGTAACTCCCTCGAAGGACAGCTCCGGGAGGAGGTCGGCGTTGTCGAGCCTTCCGAGGATGACGTCCCTCACGAGGTCGGGATAGGGGGATTTCCCGGGTGTTGTGTCACCCTTCACGCCCCTTCTTCCGAGAAAGCGCACGAGTCTCTCAACGTTTCCCGAGAGGTGCTTCTCCTTCAGGGAAAAGGTTATCCCGAGGATCCTTTCTTCCCAGAGGACGGCTATCCAGACAGTCCTTCCGCCCAGCTCAAAGGCCTTGACGCTCAGCATCGCTAAGGCTTTAAGGGGAGGACTTTAAACGCTTTCGGTGGTAAAATGAGGATCTACGTGCTCGGTGCGGGGAGCATAGGCTCACTCTTCGGGGGCCTGCTGGCGAGGGCGGGCAACGACGTTACTCTCATCGGCAGGGCGGAGCAGGTTGAGGCGGTTAACGAGAACGGTCTCGAAGTGTTCGGTGTCGAAGAGTTCAGGGTTTACCCCAAGGCGAGCCTCTACGCGCCGGACGAGCCGCCCGATCTACTCCTGCTGGCCACGAAGTCCTACTCAACGAAAGTGGCACTTGAGTGCGCGAGAAACTGCATAGGGCCGGAGACCTGGGTGCTCAGCATACAGAACGGCCTGGGCAACGAGGAGCTGGCCCTGAAGATAACGCTCCGGGTTCTGGGGGGAATAACCACGAACGGGGCGATGCTCGTTGAATGGGGCCGCGTGAAGTGGACGGGCAGGGGCATAACAGTCATCGGAAAGTATCCCACTGGAAGGGAGGAATTCGCGGAGAAGGTTGCGGAGGTTTTCAGCAGGGCCGGCATAGAAACCCGCGTCAGCGAGAACATCGTCGGCTGGAAGTGGGCGAAGGCGATAGTCAACTCCGTTATCAACGGCCTGGGAACGGTTTTAGGCGTCAAAAACGGCTTTCTGATGGAGGACCCAAACCTCGAGGGAATCTCGGTGGACATAGCGAGGGAGGGCTGCCTCGTCGCCCAGCAGCTCGGCATAGAGTTCGAGGTTCATCCCCTCGAGCTCCTCTGGGAAACCATAGAAAAAACCCGGGACAACTACAACTCAACCCTCCAGGACATCCTGCGGGGCAAGAGAACGGAGGTGGACTACATTCACGGCAAGATCGTCGAGTACGCCCGCTCCGTTGGTCTCGAAGCCCCCCGGAATGAACTCCTCTGGGCACTCATAAAGGCGAGGGAAAACCTAAATAAGCGGGAGGGTGAAGTTTGGACGGAGGGATGAGGATGCCCATATTCGGGGGAAAGGAAAGCAACGTTTTTGATGCCATAGAGGAACACCTGAAGGCTGTGGAGGGGGTTCTCGAGGCCTTCAGGGAGCTCGTCGCTGCCTACCTTGAGGAGGACTTTGAGAGGGCAAAATCCTTTGAAGAGAGGGTGAGCGAGCTGGAGAGCGAGGCCGACAAACTGCGGAGGAGCATAGAGACCATGCTCTACGAGGGTGCTTTCCTGCCGGCCAACCGGGGCGACTACGTCCATCTCAGCGAGCAGGTTGACCAGGTGGCAGATGCTGCCGAAAGCGCTGCCCACACGCTAATCCTGGCGAGACCGAGGGTCCCGATTGAACTGAAGGGAGAGATAATGCGTCTTGTGGATTCTGCGATAGGGACCTATGAACTGCTGATTGACGCCGTAAGGGCCCTCAACTCAAACGTTGACAAGGCTATAGAGCTGACGAAGGCGGTGGAGGACGCGGAGGAGAGTGCCGATAGGGTTGAGTACACCGTCAAGGGTAAGGTTTTTGAAAGCGAGACTATTTCAACCTACGCCAAGCTGATCTGGAACCAGATCCTCACGAAGATCGGTGATATAGCGGATAGGGCGGAGGATGCCTCCGACCAGGTCATGCTCATGGCGATAAAGAGGAGGGGATGATGCATGGTGAAGGTTCTTGTTGCTGCGCCGCTGCACGAGAAGGCAATAGAGATCCTGAAGAAAGCCGGTTTTGAAGTCGTTTACGAGGAGTACCCTGACGAGGACAGGCTTGTGGAACTCGTGAGGGACGTTGATGCCATAATCGTCCGGAGCAAGCCGAAGATCACCAGACGGGTAATAGAGGCCGCCCCGAAGCTCAAGGTCATCGGAAGGGCCGGTGTCGGTCTCGACAACATAGATCTCGAGGCCGCCAAGGAGAGGGGCATTAAAGTAGTTAACAGCCCCGGTGCAAGCTCAAGAAGCGTCGCGGAACTCGTCTTCGGACTGCTCTTCGCCGTTGCCAGGAAGATAGCCTTCGCCGACAGAAAGATGCGCGAGGGAGTGTGGGCCAAGAAGCAGTGCATGGGCATCGAGCTTGAGGGCAAGACGATCGGTGTCGTTGGCTTCGGCAGGATCGGCTACCAGGTGGCGAAGATCGCGAACGCCTTCGGGATGAAGGTTCTCCTCTACGACCCTTACCCGGACGAGAAGAGGGCCATGGAAGTTGGGGGAACCTTCGTATCACTGGAGGACCTCTTCAAGGAGAGCGACGTCGTTACGCTTCACGTTCCACTGGTCGAGTCCACATACCACCTGGTCAACGAGGACAGGCTCAGGCTGATGAAACCCAGGGCTATCCTCATAAACGCTGCGAGGGGTGCGGTGGTTGACACCAATGCCCTCGTGAAGGCGCTGGGGGAGGGCTGGATTTACGGCGCTGGACTGGATGTCTTTGAGGAGGAGCCCCTGCCGAAGGACCACCCGCTGACGAAACTCGACAACGTTGTCCTGACGCCCCACATAGGGGCCTCAACCGAGGAGGCCCAGATGAGGGCGGGCGTTCAGGTCGCGGAGCAGATCGTGAAGATCCTCAGGGGATGAGCCCTTTTATTTTCACTCCTATCCCAGCTGGAAACCTTTTAAACTCCCACCCCTACCTCCCCCCATGACGACCCACCACCCGCGCTGGAAGGAACGCCTCAGGGATGAGGGCTACCTTGAGGTTGGAGACTTCAGGATAGAGCTGACGCTTGACAACACCTTCATGGACCTTGACTACATACCCAGGGTTATATTCTACGACGGGGAAACCGGCCGCTGGCACGTTCTCAGGAATCCTATTCCAAAGGGAAAAACGCTCGAGGAGAACTGGGACAACGCAATCGAAGTTCTGGAGAGAATAGCCCGCGGTGAGGAGAAGCCGATCTTCGGAGACGAGGGGGTGGCCGTGAGGTTCGCCAGGGCTTTGAGGTCCCTTGCCGGTGGTTAGTGAATTTGCTCACCCATTAAGTATTTTTGAGGAGAAAACTTCTAAACCGTTTGGATCTACTCTTATCCGGTGATGGTGATGGATGCTCACATCGATATAGCCAGGTACATAGACCACACGAACCTGAAGCCCTACGCCACCAGGGAGGACATAGTCAAGCTCTGCAAAGAGGCCATCGAGTACGGGTTCTACGCCGTCTGCGTCAACCCCTACCGCGTCAAGCTCGCCAAGGACTACCTGCGCGAGAGAAAAGCGGACGTCAAGGTCGCGAGCGTTATCGGTTTTCCGCTCGGGGCAACGCCGACCGAGATAAAGGTCGCCGAGGCGAAGAAAGCCCTTGAAGACGGCGCCGATGAACTCGACATGGTCATCAACATCGGCGCACTGAAGGACAGGGATTACGAGTACGTTAAGAACGACATAGCGGAAGTGGTTAAGGTCGCCCACGAGAAGGGAGCGAAGGTCAAGGTCATCATCGAGACCTGCTATCTAACCAACGAGGAGAAGGTGAAGGCCTGCGAGCTAGCTAAGGAAGCCGGAGCCGACTTCGTGAAGACCTCTACCGGCTTCGGAACCGGAGGGGCAACGGTGGAAGACGTTAAACTGATGAGGAAGGTCGTCGGCCCGGAGATGGGTGTCAAAGCGGCCGGGGGCATAAGGACATACGAGCAGGCCTTAGCGATGATTGAGGCCGGGGCGAACAGGATTGGGACGTCGAGCGGCGTAAAGATCGTGGAAGGTGCCCGGAATGGACGAGATTCGGGAGCTCCTTGAGAAGGCTATGGAGGAGCTCAGGGAAGAGGGCCTCAACCCGGACATCCTGCTCGCGGGTCCGGGCTTCATCGAGCACGCCTTCGACGTCCTCCGCCGCTGTGGGATCAGGGTTTACAGAATAGAGGAGCTGGACTACGACGCCGTCGTAGCGGATTCAAAGTTCCTGGGCCAGATGAAGAAGGCTTCCAGAAGGATATCCCTGGAGCCATTCCTCCTAGAGGTAGAAGTGTGGGAAGAATTGAAGAGACTCGAGGTCTAGATGAGGTCCTCGATCTCCGGATACCTTTTCTTTATGGCCTTGGCCAGGGCGGTGCCAACGAGGATACCCGTTACTGCCTGAAGGGTGTTGCCCGGGACCTCCGTGAGGGCCGCAGGAAGGCCGTACATATAGACCTCGAAGAGGAAGTAGCCGAGCACCATTATCGCCCCACCGACGACACCCGCCACCACCAGGTTCCCTGTGCTGTCGCTCCTCCTCGCGAGGTAGCCGACGACGAGGCCCTCCAGCCCCTTGACGACGAGCGTTATTGGCGCCCAGCCGGGATAACCGCCGATGATGTCACCAAGGGCCGAGCCGACTCCCCCCGCAAAGAAGCCGACCACTGGGCCGAAGACCATCGCCGCGAACATGACCATCGTGTCGCCCAGGTTGATGTAACCGTTTGTGGCGGGGGTGGGGATCCTGATTATGGTGGTTGCCACGGCAACGAGGGCCGCCATTATCGCCGAAACGGCCAGCATGCTGGCGCTCCTGAACTTCTTCCTGTTGACGTAGACGTAGACAACGTAGAGTACCGTGACTCCCGCGAGCACGTAGGGACCGTAGGGCCCGAGCACCTCCGTCAGGGAGGACATTCGATCACCCCGCTTAAATTAAAGGGATCAGCCGAGGGAGGCCTTGAGGGCCTCCTCGAAGATCTCCATCGCGACGTCGATTTCCTCCTTCGTGACGGTGAGCGGCGGGATGAAGCGAATGCTGTTGTCGCCGCAGCCGAGAAGAACGAGACCGCGCCTTGCCGCTTCCCTGACGATCCTGTCCCTTAACTCCGGATACTTCTCCTTTCCTTTCTTGGTCTTGACTATCTCGACAGCCTGGGCCAGTCCTAAGCCGCGGGCATCGCCGATGACTTCATAGCTTTCCTTGAACTCCTCGAGGTACCTGCGGAGGTAGTCTCCAACCTCCTGGACGTGCGGGAGTAGTTCCTTAACTATCTCGACGACCTCTATTCCAGCGGCTATGGCAACTGGATTGCCACCGAAGGTGGTCGCGTGCCTTCCGGGCTTGTCGAAGCTTATCTCCTTCCTGTGGACGACACCCGCTAGGGGTATTCCGCCGCCGATGGCCTTTCCGAACTGGATGAGGTCAGGCTCAACGCCAAAGTGCTCGATGGCCCAGAACCTTCCGGTCCTTCCGACGCCCATCTGAACCTCGTCGTCAGCTAAGAGAATGCCGTACTCGTCGGCGAACTTCTTGAGGGCCTTGAAGAAGCCCTTCGGCGGAACAACGTAACCTCCTTCACCCTGTATCGGCTCAAAGAATATCGCGCCAATCTCGTGCGGAGGAACGTGCCTGAAGACGTACTCCTCGATGAAGTCCAGAACGCGGTTGGTCAGCTCGTCGGGTTCTTCATAACCGTCGATTCCCCAAGTGTTCCTGTAGGGGTTCGGGTAGGGTATGTGGGTAACGCCGGGCATCGTCGGGAAGAACCTGTCCTGCTGGACCCACTTGCTCGCTGTGAGGCTAAGAACTGCCTGCGTTCTTCCGTGGAATGCATGGTAGAAAGCCAAGAACTGCTTCCTTCCGGTTCCGTACTTGACGAGCTTCATTGCCGCTTCATTTGCCTCGGCACCGCTGTTGCCGTAAACCACTTTCTTCTCGAAGTCACCGGGGGCAAGCTCGATGAGCTTCTCGGCTAAAACGACGGCGTTCTCATAGAAGAAGTCGGTCAGCGAGTAGTGGGTGAACTTCTCGGCCTGCCTCTTTATCGCCTCAACCACGCGCGGGTGGGCGTGGCCGACGTTGAGAACGCCAACTCCGCTCGCGAAGTCGTAGAAGACGTTCCCGTCAACGTCGTAGACCCTTATGCCTTCACCGCGCTCGATGACTATGGGCAGGTTCTCAGGGTCCTGGGTTGTGGTTGCCAGATACTTGAAGTTCTTCTCTATTATCTCCCTGGCCTTCGGTCCCGGGAGTTCCTTAACGCTCGGCTTTATCACCATGTGCATCACCGTCCCACCGTTGGCCTTTCCCTATATAAGCCTGCGTTCATTGATGAACATCTTTGGCCGAAGATTTTTCTGGGACTGCCCCCTGAATCCGAACCCGGCCGGCGATCCGGTTGAAAAGGAAAGCAAGAAGGGGCCTTCACTCCACGTTCTTCTCCGCCCACTTTTCGAGGAATTCCCTGGCTGAGTTGGCCGCTATTGCGCCCTGACCTACAGCAACTGCTATCTGCTTGAAGACGTTGGTTATGTCTCCGGCGGCAAAGATTCCCGGAATCTTGGTGCGCATGTGCATATCAACGGGAATGTAGCCGTACTCGTCTGTTATGCCTAGGTGTTTAACGAAGTCCGTCTTCGGCTCGTAGCCGATGAATATGAAGACTCCATCAACCTTCTCTTCCTTTTCCTCGCCGGTCTTGACGTTCTTCAATTTGACTGCTTCAACCTTGTCCTTTCCGATTATCTCCGTAACCACCGTGTCGAGTATGGCCTTAATCCCGCTCTCCTTAAAGCGATCCTGCAGTATCTTGTCGGCCCTGAACTTGTCCCTCCTGTGGACGAGGGTCACATCGACCCCTATGCTCTTGAGGTAAAGGGCCTCCTGGAGGGCTGTGTTTCCGCCGCCAACCACTATGACTTTCTTGCCCTTGAAGAGCGGGCCGTCGCAGGTGGCGCAGTAGGAGACGCCCTTTCCGGTGAGCCTTTCCTCGCCGGGAACCTTGAGCTTCCGCGGGGAGGCTCCGACCGCTATGATAATCGTCTTTCCACGGTATTCCTTACCATTCCGGGTCTTCACGGTGAACTTGCACGGGCCCTCATAGTAGGCGCACTCCGCCGGGTCAATCCTGATGACTTCGTCGAAGATTATGTCAACGCCCAGCTTTTTGACGTGCTCGTGCATCCTGTTGGTAAGTTCGGAGCCGCTTATGCCCTCCGGAAAGCCGGGATAGTTCTCGATGAGATCCGTTAGCGCCATGTTTCCGCCCAGGTCCTTGCTGATGATCAGCGTTTCGAGGCCGAAGCGCGCCGAGTATATCGCCGCCGTAAAGCCTGCCGGACCGGCCCCTATGATGAGCACGTCCCAGAGCTTCTTCTCGTACTCTCCCCCGCGTGAGAATCCTCCGAGACTGAACATCTCTCCCACCTCCGGGGTTTTCTAACCCGGTTTGCTTAAAAGCGTTGTTGCTCCCCATCCGGTACTCAGACCACGACCCTTACCTCGGGTTCCTCCCTTTCCTTCGGAACATCTTCTCCTGGCCTGACGGTAACCATCGCCGCGTCGTGCACGTCCTTCGAGAACGGAACGTCGAGGATCAGCCGGAGGACGTAATCACCGTGTCCCTCCAGTATCAACCTCCTTCCGAAAACGTCCCTGAGCTTCCTCGGATCGCTGTATTTCCTGTCCATTATCAGGATAATGGGCTCTATCCAGAACTCCCTCCTTAGCTCTGCCTCGCCGCTGCCCTTCAGCTCGGCCAGTTTTTCCTTGGTGCGGAGGCCGCTCTTCTCGAGCTCGACTCTCGCGCCCCGGCATCTGTTCACGTTCACATAGAGTTTTCCATAAAACCCGTTTTCCAGGGTGTCCAGCCTTAAGTGGGCAAACTCCATGTCCCTGGACGCCTCAAGGGGCCCTCTCTCGACCTCAACAGAGTACGAGGGGATTATCGGGACCACAACCGTGCCCCTGAACTTTCCATCCTCGATGAGGTACGCGGGCAGCTCCACCAGGGCATCGTCGTTTTCCTTCACCTCGACAGAGAACCGCTCCGGAGCGAGCTCTATCCCGTCCGAGATGATCTCATCAGTGGCCGTGAAGGTCCTCTCGATGGCGTAGTGCCTTTTCCGGGTTCCCCTCCACTCACCCCTCAGGACGAACCTCCCCCTTCCCAGTTTGGTTTCCCCAGGAAGTTTCAGGACCCTGTCCTCAACGGTTATAGCCGCTGCAAACCGCCGGCATCTCTCCCTGGCGGATTTCTCCCTCTCAATGCCCAGCAGGATCGTACCGGCAATCACCGCGACGAAGAGAAGGAACATCGCTGCCCCCTGGCTCACAGGATCACCAACCTAACTACCTGCAGAGAGGATAAAAGGGTTTTCCCTCAGACGAGTGAAAACTCCCGATCGAGGAGCAGGTGGAGGGTGTAGCCGCTGAAGGCCGCGAAGCCGACGTAGAGGCCCTCCCCGGTGCTCATCGCGAGTCCGTACTCCGCGAGGAGAAATGCAAGGGCCCCATAGATGAGCGCGAAAAACAGGGAATGGACTATGCCCCTGTGCCGGGGCATTATCGCGGTGAAGAGGTACCAGGCGATGACACCAGCGATGACACCGGCGGTCCAGGAGAGGGCCGGGTCGAGCCACTTCGGGCCGAGGCTTATGAGCCCGTTGATCCACAGGAAGACCGCGCTCCCGACGGCGACGCTCACTATTGGTTTTGTGCCGCGGTGGATGAGCGCGTCCGGATGATCCATGTCCGGTAAATCGCTTCCTAGGACGTAGAGGGCGTAACCCAGCACAAGCGCCATCGCGGTCAGCCTGAATGGAACGCCGATGGTTGAGAGGTAACCGGCAACCGCCACAGCTATCGGATAGCTGACTATCCCGCTGAGCACGTGGGTATCGTAGTTCGGCATGGTATCACTCCTCTTCCCTCTCGGCCTGACCCTCCTCTAAAAACTTCCTCACGTAGTCAGGAACCTTGTAGTTACCCTTGGGGTCGCCGACCAGAAAGCCGAGGCGTATAAGTTCGTTCAAACTCTCGTAAACCTGCATCCCGGGTTTCTTGACGGCTTTGGCCACCTGGATGTAGCTGATAGGCCCGCCGTTGAACTGGAAGACTATCGCCTCTACCAGATCCCTGTACTCCCCGGGAATCCTCGTGAGATACTCCTCAAGGCTCTTGGGCTCCTCGAGGATTGTGGTCACGACATAGTCGTCAATCGGATCGAACTTGTGTTTCGCCGACTCGCTCAGGACGTAGTGGAGCAGCCTTAGAATCTGCCTCGGGTTCCCCTTCCCGAGCCGGTGGATGAGTTTGATTGCCTCCTCGGTGAACGGGTACAGCGGGTCGTCGGTGTCCCTTATGCGAACGCGGTTTAGCCTCTTCTTAACGAGCTCAAAGGTCTCATCTAAACTCATCGGCCTCAATTTGAACTCGTAGTGGAGGCGCATGAAGAAGGCCGGGAAAATCTTGGTGTATTCCTCGTAAGCCTCTGGAACGCTCGCGAAGGCAACCACACAGCCCTTCGGCATCGTGCTTATGAAGTGCCTCAGCATCTCGAAGAACTGGATCTTCTCGTGCTCCCTCGCGCTCTGCATGTTCTCAAGCTCGTCAAGGAGAAGGGCGCAGTAGGGGTATTTGCTCATCTGCTCAACGAGAAGCTCCGCTATGTCCCTGCTCTTGTACTCCTTGCTGTCGGTCAGCATCTTCTCAAGCCTGTCGATGAAACCGAGCTTTCTCGATAGGTTTTCGAGGAATATATTGGTTCTGCTCTTCGGTGGCTTGAGGGCGTAGAAGATATCTCTTGTGAGCTTGAGGATGTCGTTGGTGTCCACCTTCACGTATATCGCCTTGCCCCGGTTTTCCTCTACAGCCTTCGCGAGGCTCTTGAGTCTCTGGGTCTTTCCCATACCAAGGGGTCCCACGATGCTCATCGCTATCGAGCTTTTGTTCCCAATAACCTCTGAGACTATCATCTGAAGGCGCATGTCCACCTCCTGGTAAACGTGAATGCTCTCGACGTCGCTTATCCCCTCGCTCGCGAGCTGTTCAAAGGGATTTCGAGAAAGGCCGTAAACCTCGTATGACCGGTACGGGTAAAGTTTAAGGCCACCGCTTTCCATTTTAACCACCGGGGGTGTTTCGCGTTTGGAATATAAAAACCTGTCCATCGGTGAGCGGAAATGACGGTTTTGCTCGTTACTTCCCGGCAGGGGCGCGAGGGGGATGCGATACTCGAACTCGAGTGGGCTTTGGAGAAGGTTCGTGTTAAAGGAACCGACTGGGGGGGCGTTCTCTTGGCGGAAACCCCACTCTCAAGGAAAGAAGTCCTCCGGAGGCTCAGGGAGTTCGAGACCCAGGCGATACAGAGGGTCGTTCCGCTCGATAGATTCGTTCCAGCAAGGTGGGAGGAAATAGAGAGGGCCGTTCTTGAGCTGGCCGGGGAAATCAGCGGAACCTTCGCAGTCCGCGCCAGGATCAGGGGCAACAAAAGACTCTCCCAGAGGGAGCTTGAAGTCAAGCTTGGCTCCCTCATCGTGGAGCGGTACCGCCTTAAAGTCAACCTCTCTGACCCGGACTGGACGGTTGTCGTTGAAGTCCTGGGGAAGAGGGCGGGAGTAGGCCTCGTGAGGAGAGGGGAAGTCCTGCGCTTCGAGGTAAAGGACTAACCCAAAGCTTATTTACTCCCCCGTCCTAAATGGGCAGGGATGAAAATGATTGACGTTGAAGAAATCATCGAGCGCCTCTCAAAGCTGGGCTATGAAGAGGCCCTGGCCTACTGGGTGAAGAGCGAGAGGGAAGAAGCCCAATTCTACCGCCAGCTTGCCGAGCGCGCCAGGAACCTCGGCCTCCCCGAGAGCCTTGTCAGGACCTTTGAGAAGCTCTCCCAGGATTCGGAGAGACACTCCCTGGAACTCACGAGGATATTCCGTGAGACCTACTCGCGCGAGCCTGAGAGCGATATCCCTCCGCTTGAGGTCATGCCGGTCCTTGAAAGGTTCGAGAGGGCCGACCAGGCAGAGGAGGTTCTCGAGGCGGCGATGAAGAGTGAGCTTATAGCCATGAACGCCTACAGAACCCTGGCTGAGAAGGTTAGCGACCCGAAGCTCAGGGAGCTTTACCTCAAGCTGGCGAACGTTGAGAAGACCCACTACGAGGCCCTCAAAAAGGAGTACGAAAGGCTGGGTGGTTGAGATGACGGTTGAGGTTATCGAGGAGATTAAAAAGCTGAACGAGCGCGAACTGATGAGCTACTGGATCAGGGGGGAATACGAGGAGGCGGAAACCTACTGGAAACTCGCGGAGCGCGCCAGGGAACTCGGACTCCCCGAGAACGTCGTTGAGACCTTCAGGAGACTCGGCGACGAATCCAAAAGACACGGAGACGAACTTCTGAGGATCTACCGGGAGAAATACGGGGAGAAGCTGCTTGATGTCAGCATTCCGAACGTGGAATCCCTCGACGTCCTCGGCAAGTTCTGGAAGGTTGAGGACCTCGAGGACGTGCTCAGAATAGCGATGGAGAGCGAGAAGCTCGCTGAGACTATTTACAGAAAGCTCGCGGAGGAGACTGAAAATCCCAAACTTAAGGAAACTTACCTCCGCCTGGCGAACATAGAGAGCGGCCACTACAGCTCCCTTAAAGCCCTTTACGAGTGGAGAAAAGAGAAGGGGCTAATCTGAGTCCTTTTTCTCCTGCTTTTTGTGGGCAACACTCTTGTATGGGTAGTGACCTATGAAGTGTTTGTTTTTGAGAATTCATCGAGCAGTTTGAGTATGGCCTTAGCAAGTTCTTCAAACTCTCTAACGTCTTTGAGTATCTTTTCGTTTTCATTGGGATTCTGCTCAAGGAGTTTCCTTAGCGGGACTACATACTCCTTTAGGATTCTCTCGGGGAACATTAGGAGTCTGTTAAAAGCACTCCGTGCGTGGTAGAGCTTCTTCTTCCCCATCTTCGTCGAATAAACTAGCCCATCATGTTCGAGCAATCTTAATGCAGTGGAAACGGTTGATTTTCCGAGGCCTGTTTCTCTCGCCAGCTCTGTTATCGTCTTCGGCTTTTCTGAAAAGAGCAACTGGGCATATATCCGGGCGGGAGCGGGGGGATAACCAAAGCTTTCGAGGATCTTTTCAACGTAGAACTCCGGACTTTCTTCGCTCTCCATGGCTTCAATTACCGTTCCAATCGTTTTAATCTTTTCGGTTGGACATATTGTTCAGTTTAAACTGAACAAACGGTACTTACCAAAAAATTTAAATATTATGGCCGCCATATGAACATTGAAAAAATCTTGAGGGGGTGAGATTATGGCGAAGCTCGTTGCAAACATGACGGTTGAGATGGCAGACGAGGTTCTTGGGAAGATGGCCGAGGCCTTTGGAGGCGGCGCTGGGAAGGGCATATCAGAGGTTGTCATGGAAATAAAGGACGTTGGCGGAAAATTAGTCATAAAGGCTACACCCGCCGAGGACAACGTCGTGGTCGGTGGAAGTGGGGGAGGGGAATGAACTTCTTCTCCTTAACCCTTGTCCTTTTTATCGACGATGAACTCGTAACTGGAGAGCTTCTTAAGTACGGTGAGTGCGTTATCGTTTTCACTCAAGCAGGAGGCAATGAGATTATAGCATTCTCGGAAAGAACTGGCAAAATCCTAGGAAGGGGAACAATTAGTTTGGAATAAAAAAGAGAACCTAAGACTCCTTTTTGGGAGTGTTTCTTATGGTTTTCACTTGCTCCCTGGCCTTTTCCTTCGCCTCCTCCGCCTTCTTTCTCAGCTCCTCGACTTTATCAGGTTTCAGAGGTATAAAGCGCCCCTCCCTGTTGTCGTAGCTCGCCAGGAGAAATTCCCTGCTCATCTGTAGCGCTCCAGTGGGACAGACGTCAACGCATTGCCCGCAGTAAACGCAGCGAGCAGTCCAGAGGGCCACTTTCCTTATCTCAGGTAGATAGACGAAGACTCCGGCGGGACAGACGTTGACGCACATTCTACAGCCGACGCACTCCTCCACGTTGTAGGAGATAACTCCCCTGAAATCCTCCGGAATAGGGACCGGCTCCGTCTTGGGAAACGGGTTGGTCGCTGGCTTCCTGAGGAGGTTCCTGAGGACCGTTGGAACAAGCGGAGGCGCCCTCACATTATCACCTCCATCGCTATGAGGAGCGAGCCAACGAGCGAAGCAAGAAAGACGTTCTTCCAGAGGAAGTCCACAGCTTGAGTTATCTTCAGCCTTCCGGTAACTGCTCTAAAGACGCTTTCAACAAAGAAGAGCAGGGCGAAGACCTTCAGCGTGTGGAAGAGCAGGTCCACAACGTTTGCCGAGAGACCGGTGAGGTTTAAGTAGCCTGAAATCCCCCATGGGAAGAATATAGCCACGACGAGCGAGGCCGAGATGAAGGCCTTCATGGCGTTCGTCAGCTTGAGTAAAGCTAAATACCTCCCGCTGTACTCAACCAAAAGCCCCCCCGCTATCTCCTCCTCTGCATCGGGTATGTTGAAGAATCCCACCTCTATCTCGCTCGCCAGCCAGACGGTGAAGACGTAGAGGAGTATGACTGCTCCAACGAAGCTCATCGGAGTCCCTATCTCCCAGATGTTGTGGACGTAAAAGACCCCCATGCTGAAGGGCTTGTCAACGCCAAGCTTCCCGAGGCGCCACATTATGGCAAAAATCCCCAGCATCATGGCCGGTTCCCTCGACACCATTATCGTCGCTTCTCTAGCCGCTCCTATCTTCGCGTAGGGGTTGCCGGAGCTTATCGCTCCAAGAATCTTGAAGAAACCGATCAGCGTGAGCAGGTATATGAAGACCATCACGTCGCCCTTGCTCGCCAGGATTGGCGTGAAGCCCACCGGCGTGTAAGCTAGGAGCGCTATGGCGGTGGCTAAAGCTAAACCCGGAGCGGCTGTGAACATGAAGTTCGCCGTGCTAGGGATTATCGTCTCCTTACTGGAAAGCTTGAGGAAGTCGTAGAGCGGCTGCAGTATGGGTGGCCCGATACGCCTCTGCATTCTTGCAACTAATTTTCTGTCTACCCCCTCCCAGACCAGCGAGGCGAGTGAGACGAAGGCGTAGAGGCCGAGCAGTCCAACAGTGGGGTAAACGAGTTCTCCGACAACGTCCATCGCCATCACCTCGAACAGCTCGACCCTACTGGAGTCGGGTCGCCTTTGATATTGGAGTTTATCTCGCGCGTCTTCCTGATGGATTCCCTGAGGAGGTCTTTCTCGGTCAGTATCTTCTTCTTGCCGTCCTGTACCACCGCGACCCTGTCGGTACAGCTCAGGCACGGGTCTATTGACGCAACAGCAACGACGAAGTCAGCTACCTGGTCGCCTTTAACTCCTTCAGCCACCGCGAAGAGGTTGGGGAAGGTCGGCTCCCTCGGTTTCCAGCGAAGTGGCTTGTCGCTCCCCTTCTTTCCGCGAACGTAGTGGACTAGCTCTCCCCTTGGGGCTTCATACCTGCCTATTCCCTCGCCATCAACGAGGAGCTTCAGCTTGGCAACGAGTATGTTGTCCTTGGGAAATGTCTTTATCTTCCCATCCGGCATGGCATCGAGGGCATTCTCAATGAGTTCTAAGCTCCCCCACAGCTCGCCTATCCTAACTGCCATTCTGTCGAACACATCGCCCCTCGGCCTTTCTCCTGTAACGTCCTGGGGCATAACCGGCTTTATTCCGAGGTCAGGATAAACGCCGAGCCTTTCGCTCCATCTCGCGTCGTCCCTGATTCCGCTTCCCCTTCCCGTTGGACCCACTGCTCCCTGCTCCATCGCGACGCGCTTGCTTATTATTGCGGTATCCCTGAAACGTGCTTCTATAGTCGGGTCGTGGAGGAAGGCATCCTCAATCCCCGGAAAGACCTCGCGGTAGTATTTTATCATGTCGAGGATTATCCGCCTCTTCTTCCCGTCTATGTCCCTCCTGACGCCTCCAATGGTCACCATCGAGTAGTTGACGCGGTTTCCCGCTATAGCTTCAAGCGTGTCCATTACCTTTTCTCTGGCCAGCCATGTAAGGTGGAGCAGTGTGTCGTAGCCTATGTCATGAGCCAGAACACCGAGGTTGAGGAGGTGCGAGTGAATCCTCTCAAGCTCGCCGATGATGACTCGAATATACTCGGCCCTCTCCGGGACCTCTATTCCCCCCGCCTCTTCAACGGCCCTCGTGTAGGTGTGGTTGTGCGAAAAGGAGCAGATTCCACACATTCTCTCTGCCAGATACATTATCTGGATGTAGTTCCTCCTGAAGGCTATCCACTGGATTCCGCGCAGGTTGTAGCCGAGCTTGACATCAACGTCGACTATCCTCTCGCCGTCTAAGGTGAGTATGAACTTCTCAGGCTCCTCCAAACCGGGGTGAATTGGACCGAATGGCATCTTCACCCAGTACTCGACTTTGGTCATTTCTTCGCACCTCCCGGAGCCCTTTGCTCCGCAAGCGCCGTTCTCACTGTCGTTCGAACGTCCTTGACGGATCGCGGAAGTCTATCACCTCTATTTGGATGAGCGCGAACCTCGTTCATGGGCCTCATTTCTTCGCACCTCCTTTCAGATAGTAAGGGTGTCCCGCGTTGTGAACCATCTCCTCTGGAACACCTTTGTCGTCTAAGCGAAGAGGATAGATTCCCTCCGGGAAGTCGTCCGGTAAAAAGAGCCTCCTCTTGTCGGGAGCGCCCTCAAAGTCCAGCCCGACCATCTCCATGCCCTCCCTCTCGAACTGGAGGGCTATCGGAAAGACCTCGCTGATGTCCGGAATCACCGGGTCGTCCTTCGGCGCGTGTACATCAACGAGCAGGGAAACGGCCGGAGCATCGCCGTAGTGTATCACAACGTGACTGAGGAAGTCCAATTCATCCCCCCAGTCCTGCTCGATGCCTATCGAGTAGTGAGCCTCGCCGTCGAGTTCTTTGATGAATCTCATCAGCTCCCTGTACTTCTCCCTCGGAACTCTAACCCAGACTCTCTCGCGCCCCCACCTGTTGGTTTTCACCTGAACTTCCGCCTCTGGAAAGCGCTCCGCTATGGCCTCCGCAACCTTCTCGGCCTTGGTGGGTTCTTTAACTCCGGTTACCTCGTTAGCGGGATTATCATTCATACCCATCCCCTCCTGGCGTCTCTCCTTTCAGGATTTTAGCAAGCTTCTCCAGCGCCAAAACGACCCCGTGGAGTATCGCCTCGGGCCTCGGCGGACAGCCCGGGACGTAAACGTCTACCGGAATGACGTTATCGAGCGGTGCGTTGGTGAATGGACTCTCGTAGAAGACGCTTCCACCGGTAGGGCACGCCCCAACGGCTATAACCATCTTCGGCTCGGGCGTTTGCTCGTAGACGAGCTTAACCCTCTCAAGGCTCTGGTTGGTTACCGGCCCGGTGACGAGGAGTATATCAGCGTGCCTTGGACTGCCGACGAGCTTTACACCGAAGCGCTCGGCGTCGTATCTCGGGGTTAGAGCCGCTATTATCTCTATGTCGCAGCCGTTGCAGGAACCGCTGTTGATGTGGAATACCCACGGCGACCTCCCGATGAACCTGCAGAGCTGGGCTATTCTCTTCTCAAGCCTCTCGCGCTCCGGTGAGTTTGAACCTCCGTTAGCGGGAACTTTGATGCTCACTCCCAACACCTCCTCAGCCCCATATGAGCCCTTGCTTGCGCAAGCGCCGTTCTCACTATCGTTCGAACGTCCTTGACGGATCGCGGAAAAGCATCTCCATGCATAAAACGGCCTATTTCCCAGTTGGGGTAACTTCTACTGGCTCTGTTTTCACTGTTCGCGCGTTTGGTCCGCCCTTCGGGCGGGAAGTGATAGCGAACTTCATAGGCCTGCTCCATCCATGTTCACCCCCAGATTAGGAGAACCCCCATGACGAAGGCAGTAACAATGACCAGATAGCTCGCGTAGTCGGTGAGGAGGCCGGTATGATCGGCCCTAAGGACGGTGAAGAAGCGCTTGAGCGCGTAGGTCAGGCCCCACATGACGTTTCTTCCCGTGTAGTGGCCTTCTAAGTGCTCGAAGCCCGGAATAACCCTATCCGGGTCCTCACCGCTGATGAATATCTTCGCCCCCGGCCCGGTTTTTCTCGTCCCCATGCCGCTCCTCTTCGCCCACCGGTCGAGGAGGTAAGCGAGGATCAGCCCGATGATGAAGACGAAGAGGAAGTAGAGCGCGTCCCAGTACCCGAACACATCAACCACCCCCCATTAGAGTGGCTACGTAAGCCAGCTGATTTTCGAGTGCCCTCGCCGCAGGAATCATGACCTTGTCGCTTATTCCCCACGGGAAGAGCCCCATGACGATTATCGCTATCGTGAGGATCACCATCGGCCAGAGCATGCTCTTTTCCGGGTCTTTCGCCTCCATGACCTTTTCGCTCGGCCTTCCGAAGAAGGTGTAGAGAACCCTGACGTATGCTGCTGTACAGAAGGCCGTCCCTATTATCGCTATCGCGCCCAGAACTGGATTGAAGAGGGCCGAGCTTTCGTAGATGAGCCACTTGCTCGCGAAGCCGTTCAGCGGTGGCATTCCTACTATCGCGGCCGCTCCAATGAGGAAGGCAAAGGTTGTTTTCGGCATCGTCTTCGCTAAACCGCTCAGGTCGTTCAAATCCCTCGTTCCGAGCTGGTGAATCACCGCTCCAGCAATGAGGAAGAGCAGGCCCTTCATGAGGGCATGGTTAAAGGTGTGGTAGATCGCTCCCGCTAAGGCTATCTCTCCTGTCCGGCTTCCGTAGGCCGCTAAGCCGATACCAATCCCGAGGAGGATGTAGCCTATCTGCCCGACCGAGGAGTAAGCTAAAAGTCTCTTCATGTCGGTCTGGATTACCGCCATCGCGTTGCCGACGATAAGGGTTATGCAGGCGAAGAGTATTATGAGCCAGCCGACGGTCTTCACGCTTATGCTTATCCCATAGACGCTGAAGGCTATCCTCGCTAAAGCGTAGATTCCCCCTATCTTGATGACCAGACCGGAGAGCATGGCCGAAATCGAGCTTGGGGCAGCTGGATGTGCATCGGCAAGCCACATATGAACCGGCGAAGCACCGCTCTTGAAGAGAAGTCCCGAGGTGAGGAGCGCTAATGCGACCTTTCCAACGACGGTTGCGTTCTGGGAGAGCTTTAAGGCAAGATAACCCATCGTCAGCGTCCCGTACTGGCCGTAGAGGAGCGCTATGCCGAGCAGAATCAGGGAACTCGCCATCGAGCCGACGAGCATGTACTTTATGCCCGCTTCAATGCCCTCCTGAGTGTCGTTCCTGAAGGCAACCAGGGCGTAGCTGGCGATGCTCATTATCTCGAGGAAGACGTAGAAGTTGAAGAGGTCGCCGGTTATCGCTATGCCGAGCATTCCGAGTTCGAGGATTAGAATGAGCGTGTAGTACTTGTCCAGCCCGGTGTCGTGCCTCATGTAGCCGAGGGAGTAGAGAACGGCCATGAAGGAGACGAAGGCCACCATAAGCACCATGAGCGCGCCGAAGAGGTCTACCTCCCAGACTATCCTTATCGGGAAGTTTGCTTGACCGAGCGGGCTTTTTGCACCGAGCGTGTAAAGGACCGTCCCCTTCTCGTAGACCCGGTAGAAGACCCACGAGCCTACCGCGAGCGTTGCACCGCTTATCAGGACGGCCCAGGCTTCCCTCGCTTTCCTTCCGGCCAGGCTCACCATCGGCATCGAGAACGCTCCGAAGAGCGGGATGATCATGAGGTATGGAAGGGCCATCATCCCCTCAACCTCCTTAAAGCCCTCACGTCAAGGGTCCCGTAGTGGCGGTAGGCGTTTATCGTCAGGGCTATTGCGAGGGCTAAAACACAGACGCCGATGACTATGCTCGTTAGAACCAGGGCCTGGGGCAGAGGCCCGACCATCGGGCTTTTCAGCGTCTCGTAGCCGGTGTAGATTGGCGCCGTCGGGATTTCGTTCAGCTCTACCCGGTAGCCGAGGCTTATGAGGAGCAGGTGTATTCCCGAGTCTATGATGTTGAGCGCTAAAATCAGCTTGAGCAGGTTGTTTTTTGCGAGGAAGGCGTAGATTCCGAGGGCGATGAGCAGGAAAGCGGTTATGAACTGGAACTGTATCATTCCCTCCACCTCCGGTATAGCGCTATCCAAGTCAAGGCGCTGACGAGACCGATGAAGACCTTCAGACCAACCGCTAAGTTCATTATCGGCAGGAACCCCGCTGAAAGGAGCGTTCCCGGTTTTCCGTTGAAGAACGGGCCATTATGCCAGAGCGTGTTGTAGAAGAAGGCAACGCCGATTCCGAGCATGGCGGCGCCGAGGAAGGTTAAGCCTCCTATGCCCTCCAGGACCGAGTAGAGGCTCTTGTTGTAGCGCTTTTTCATCTCCTCGAGGCCGAACGCCAGCAGGAAGAGTATTCCAGCTCCGGCTATCGTCGCCCCACCCTGGAAGCCGCCTCCGGGCGTCAGGTGACCGTGGGCCACTATATAGGCCCCGAAGATTCCTATGAGCGGTATCGTGGCCCTAGCGGCGGTTCTCACTATCACTCCCATGTCGTCTCCCCTGCAGTTCACCGCTCATCCCTCCTCCAGGGCCTGAGAAGCGCTACGGCTCCGGCGATGGCAGTGAAGAGAACGGTAGCCTCACCGAGGGTATCGTAGCCGCGGTAGTCGAAGACGATGTCGGTAACTATGTTCGTCCCCCCTACCTCCTGGACGCCGTGCTGGATGTAGTAGTCGTCCGTGTAGCGGAGCGAGAGCCACTCCTTCCCCCCAGGCCCGAACTTGAGGCCGTAATCCGGGTTCGCCACATAGAGGAGCACACCGAGGATGAAGAGCAGTGAGAGGTAAGCAAGCGTTCTCTTCATCCTTCCACCTCCCACCTCTCGGTCTTCGCTATTCCGTAGACCACAACGGCTGTAACAACTCCCGCTCCAACGGCCGCCTCTGCTATAGCCACATCAGGAGCGTGAAGGCTGTAAAACTCGAGGCTCAGGAGCAGGCTCATTCCCGCGAACATCAAAGCCGCGGCAAGCAGATCCCTGAAGCGAATGGTCAGATAAGCGGTTATTAGAACGCCGAGCAGGACGATGGCCTGAATCCCCATGTCTATCGTGAAGGCGTTCATTTGCCTTCACCCCCGAGCTTCTCCTCGTAGGCGTCAACCACTGCCTTGACCGGCTTGTAGCCGCTCAGGTGAGAGGCTTTGGCTATCGCGTGCGCGCCGACGGGGTTGGTTAAGAGGAGAGCCACCAGGGCCACGAGGCTGTGAAGGGTCATCCCGAGGTATTTTGGATCGCCTGTGGCGTGAATCCTGTAAAGGGCGTGGGTAACCACCGCCAGGACCGCGAATATCGTTCCGAAGGTTGTGCACTTGGTCGCGCCGTGGAGCCTCGTGTAGACGTCTGGGAAGCGGTGCAAAGCGATGCTTCCGAGGGCGTTGAAGGTTATAGCTATCGCTAAGAAGGCGTAAACGAGGTAATCAATCATTGCAATCCCCCCTGGAGGTAGCGCGCTATGGCGAGGGTTCCGATGTAGCTCAGCAGGGCGTAAACGATGGCGATGTCGATGTAGATCGTCCTGTCGTAGGCTGCACCGAGGAGAACCATCGCGGCAACCACAAGGGTGTTCAGCGTGTCAACGCCAACAACCCTGTCCGGGACGCTCGGCCCGAGCATCACCCTGAGCACGGAGATGAAGCCCGCTATCACCACTATGAGCGACGCATAGAAGAAAACCGGCTCCATCATCTTCCCAGCCTCCCCGCCCACTTTTCAAAGGGTCCCGCAACCGGTTCGGAGCTTTCCGGCCTTTCCATCCCCTCGGGTATCTTTATCCAGTGGACGTAGAGTGCCCTTTCCTCCGGGCACGCATCTACCGTCAGCGTTCCCGGGGTGAGCGTTATTGAGTTTGCCAGAATAGTATACTGGGCGTCGTTTTCGAGGTCAACGGGAACCCTGACAATTCCGGGCCGTATCTTCCCGGTTATGACGAGATAAGCAACGTGGAGGTTGGCCTTGACCATTCCCCAGAAGAGAACCGGCGAGTAGGCTATGAAGCCGAGCCACTTCATCGGGTTCAGGAAACGAACGGCCCTTTCACCGATCACGTCCCTCGTAGCGTAGCCAACTATCAGGGCGAACATCAGTCCAGCCATGAGTTCCTGCGTGCTCCAGAGCAGGCCGTTCGTTCCGGCGGTTAAGACGAGCCACAGCAGGTAGCTCCAGACGAATGAAGCGATGAACCTCAAATCATCACCCCCTGGGGCTTTTAAGCCCTCTCTCAATCCAGGATTCTCCAATCCTCTTAAAACGCTTTTTTAAAGCTTTGTTTGGCATAAAAAGGTAGGAAACGCATTGTTTTAAACCGGGGGTTGGGGGAAGTTAGGGGACCCTAAAAAGTGTTATCCGCCAACATCTCGGCCTGAGAGGGCTTTTCAACCTTTGGTTTTGAATTTTCGGGTTTAAAAACGCTTTTTTACGTTCGAACCAACCCCAAACCGGGGGGACGGGAATGAGTACGTGCACCTTTATGTTCATTGGAGGTGGTTGGATTGAGGTACGTTAAGCTTCCGGAGGAAAACACCTACGAGTTCCTCGAGAGGCTGAAGGGATGGGGTAAGCTCTACGCCCCGGTGAAGATTTCGGAGAAGTTCTACGATTTCCGCGAAGTTGACGACGTCAGAAAGGTGGAATTTCACTACAACAGAACGATAATGCCGCCGAAGAAGTTCTTCTTCAGGCCGAGGGAGAAGCTCTTCGAGTTCGACCTGAGAAAGCCCCAATACAGGGAAACGATTGAAGACGTTGAACCCTTCGTGCTCTTCGGCGTCCACACCTGCGACATCTTTGGCCTGAAAATACTCGACACGATATACCTCGACGAGCTTCCCGACAAGTACTACAAGGTCAGGCGAGAGAAGGGCATCATCATAGGCATAAGCTGCATGCCAGATGAATACTGCTTCTGCAACCTCCGCGAGACGGACTTCGCGGACGACGGCTTCGACCTCTTCCTCCACGAGCTTCCCGATGGATGGCTCGTCCGCGTTGGAACCCCCACCGGCCACAGAATAGTGGACAAGAACATCAAGCTCTTCGAGGAGGTTACCACCGAGGACATCTGTGCCTTCCGCGAGTTCGAGAGGAAGAGGAGCGAGGCCTTCAAGTACCACGAGGACTGGAGTGACCTGAGGTATCTCCTCGAGCTTGAAATGGAGCACCCCATGTGGGACGGGGAGAGCGAGAAATGCCTGGCATGCGGGATATGCAACACGACCTGCCCCACCTGTCGGTGTTATGAAGTGCAAGATATAATCAACCTCGACGGAGTTACGGGCTATAGGGAAAGGCGCTGGGACTCATGCCAGTTTAGAAGTCACGGTTTAGTTGCTGGAAACCACAATTTCAGACCAACCAAAAAGGACCGCTTTAGAAACCGTTACCTCTGCAAAAACTCCTACAATGAAAAGCTGGGCCTAAGCTTCTGCGTCGGCTGTGGTCGCTGTACAGCATTCTGTCCTGCAGGAATTAGCTTTGTGAGGAACCTGCGCGTCATCCTCGGCCTCGAGGAGCGCTCTTGCCCCGGGAAAATAGCCGAGGAGATTCCAAAGAAAGGTTTTGCCTATGCTGAGAACATCAGGGGTGAGGACGTATGAGCGAATTACCCAAAGATATTATGATGCCCAACGATAACCCGTACGCCCTCCACAGGGTTAAGGTTCTGAAGGTCTACCAGCTCACGGAAAAGGAAAAGCTCTTCCTGTTCCGCTTTGAGGATCCCGGGTTAGCGGAGAAGTGGACATTCAGGCCGGGACAGTTCGTCCAGCTGACCATTCCCGGCGTTGGAGAGGTGCCGATAAGCATCTGCTCCTCTCCGATAAGGAGGGGCTTCTTCGAGCTGTGCATAAGGAAGGCCGGAAGGGTGACAACGGTCGTTCACAGACTGAAACCGGGCGATACGGTTCTCGTTCGCGGTCCCTACGGCAACGGCTTCCCCGTAGACGAGTGGGAGGGCATGGATTTACTCCTCATTGCTGCAGGCCTTGGAACGGCACCGCTGAGGAGCGTCTTCCTCTACGCTATGGACAACCGCTGGAAGTACGGGAAGGTAACCTTCATCAACACGGCCCGCTATGGAAAGGACCTGCTCTTTTACAGGGAGCTTGAGGCGATGAAGGACCTGGCGGAAGCTGAGAACGTCAAAATAATTCAGAGCGTAACCAGAGACCCGGACTGGCCCGGGAGACACGGCAGGCCCCAGAAGTTTATCCCAGAGGCAAACACCGACCCCAGGAAGACGGCCATAGCCATCTGCGGTCCTCCGAGGATGTACAAGTCGGTCTTCGAGGCCCTCATAGAATACGGTTACAAGCCAGAGAACATCTACGTAACCCTGGAGAGGAAGATGAAGTGCGGAATCGGAAAATGTGGCCACTGCGTTGCCGGAACGAGCACAAGCTGGAAGTACATTTGCAAAGACGGGCCGGTTTTCGGCTACTTCGACATAATATCAACACCCGGCTTGCTCGACTGAGGTGATGGCGATGAAAGAGAAAAAAATCCGCATCGGGTTTTACGCTCTAACCTCATGCTACGGCTGTCAGCTCCAGTTAGCTATGATGGACGAGCTTCTTCAGCTAATCCCCAACGTCGAGGTGAAGTGCTGGTATATGCTGGAGAGGGATAGCAGTGAGGTCGAGCCGGTCGACATAGCCTTCATCGAGGGGAGCGTTTCAACCGAGGAAGAGGCCGAGCTGGTGAAAAAAATCCGCGAGAATGCGAAGATAGTGGTGGCCGTCGGTTCCTGTGCCGTTCAGGGTGGTGTCCAGAGCTGGGAAAGGGATAAGCCACTTGAGGAGCTCTGGAAGACGGTTTACGGCGATGCCAAGGTCAAGTTCCAGCCCAAGATGGCCGAGCCGGTCTCGAAGTACATCAGGGTGGACTACAACATCTACGGCTGTCCACCGGAGAAGAGGGACTTCCTCTACGCCCTCGGGACGTTTCTGATAGGTTCCTGGCCGGAGGACATAGATTACCCCGTCTGCCTTGAGTGCAGGCTGAACGGAAATCCGTGCGTGCTCCTTGAGAGGGGAGAGCCTTGCCTCGGTCCGATAACGAGGGCCGGGTGTAACGCCCGCTGTCCTGCTTACGGCATAGCGTGCATCGGTTGCAGGGGCGCGATAGGCTACGACGTTGCCTGGTTCGACTCCCTCGCGAGAGTTTTCAGGGAGGAGGGCCTCACGAAGGAGGAAATCCTGGAGAGAATGAAGATGTTCAACGCCCACAATCCAAAGCTTGAGGAAATGGTTAGCAGGGTTTTCGAGGAGGTGAAAGAATGAGCAGAGTTTACCTCCCAATCACAGTTGACCACATAGCGAGGGTGGAGGGCAAGGGCGGTGTTGAGATTGTAGTTGGCGACGATGGCGTCAAGGAAGTCAAACTCAACATCATCGAGGGACCGAGGTTTTTCGAGGCGATAACCGTGGGCAAAAAACTCGACGAGGCTCTAGCGGTCTATCCGAGGATATGCTCCTTCTGTTCCGCCGCCCACAAACTGACCGCGGTGGAGGCGGCCGAGAAAGCAGTAGGATTCACCCCGCGCGAGGAGATTCAGGCTCTCAGAGAGGTCCTCTACATAGGGGACATGATAGAGAGCCACGCCCTCCACCTCTACCTTTTGGTACTTCCCGACTACCTCGGCTACTCCGGGCCGCTCCACATGGTTGAGGAATACAGGAAGGAAATAGGAATAGCTTTAGAGCTTAAAAACCTCGGGAGCTGGATCATGGACGTTCTCGGCTCAAGGGCCATACACCAGGAGAACGCCATCCTCGGCGGCTTCGGGAAGCTCCCGGACAAAGCTACGCTGGAGGAGATGAAGAGAAAGCTGAAGGAAGCCTTACCCAAGGCGGAATACACCTTCGAGCTGTTCACGAAACTCGAACAGTACAGCGAGGTGGAAGGCCCGATAACCCACTTGGCGGTTAAGCCGGGGGGCAACGCCTACGGAATCTACGGCGACTACATAAAGGCCAGCGATGGTAACGAGTTCCCGAGTGAAGAGTATAGGGAGCACATAAGGGAGTTCGTCGTTGAACACAGCTTTGCGAAGCACAGCCACTATCACGGGAGGCCCTTCATGGTCGGTGCCATATCGCGCCTCGTCAACAACGCTTCGCTCCTCTATGGAAAAGCAAAGGAACTCTACGAGGGCCACAGAGACCTGCTGAGGCCAACGAACCCCTTCGCCAACAACCCCGCCCAGGCGCTGGAGCTGGTGTACTTCACGGAGAGGGCCATCGACCTAATCGAGGAAGCCCTCGCGAAGTGGCCGGTGAAGCCGAGGGACGAGGTGGAGATAAGGGACGGCTTAGGCGTTTCCACAACCGAGGCACCGCGCGGGGTTCTTATCTATGCTCTCAAAGTCGAGAAGGGGAGGGTTTCTTACGCCGACATAATAACGCCGACGGCCTTCAACCTGGCGATGATGGAGGAGCACGTCAGGATGATGGCGGAGAAGCACTACAACGACGACCCGGAGAGGCTGAAGCTTTTAGCAGAGATGGTTGTTAGAGCTTACGACCCGTGCATCTCCTGTTCGGTGCACGTGGCGAGGCTCTGACCTCTCAACTTTTTTAAGGTTTCGTGACGAGAGAGTTTAGGGGAGTGTCAAAGTGGCGGAAGAGCTTGTTGATGTTACGATTCACGTCAAGGTTCCCAGGGAGTACGCTGAGGAGTTTAAAAAAGACGTGGAAGCAAGGGCATGGTACCTTTCCCACAAGGAGGAGCTGTTTAAGAACCTGAAAAAGCTCAAAGGCGTTCTAAAAACCGAAAAATCGTGGAAGGAGCTTAAGGAGGAGTACTATGAGGGACTTACTCGTTGACAGCTCCGTGCTCATCGAGTATTTTAAAGGCAACGAGCGGGCTGTGAAGTTGCTGGAGTCCTTTGAAAATGCTGACGTGGTGCTCTACATCAACGACGTGGTGTTCAGCGAGGTTGTTTACATACTCCTCGGCCACTACCTTGGGAGCTCTCCTAGAACAATGAAAGGAAATCCGAATAAACTTCCTTCAGAAATCGAGGAGGTCTTTAAGGTTCTCAGGAGCTTTGGATTCATTCCTGTAGAGCAGAGCACCGTTTTTAAGGCGATGACCATCATCCAGAAGTACGCCATGCTCCCCAATGATGCCCTTATCCTGGCGACCTGCATGGAGCACAGCTTTTCCCTGGCGACCCTAGATGATGACTTTAAACTTCCCGCCGGGAAGGAAGGGGTTCCACTCATTGGGGTGAGAGCTTGAGAACCCTAATCCTCGCTCTCGGCAATGACCTCATGAAGGACGATGGAGCTGGCCTCAAGGTCAGCAGACTTCTCGCTGAGGAAGGCTACAACGTCCTTGAGGTCGGAACCGACATCTTCCTCTTGGCCAACCACTACAGCGGCGAGGAGAGGCTCATCATTATCGACGCTATCTTGAGCGATAAGCTTAGACCGGGGGAGATAATCCACCTTCGGGGCGAGGAGGTCTTTGATAAACTGAAGGCCGAGATAAGGAGCGCCCACTTCATGGGGGCAATAGATGGCCTTAATCTCCTAATGGCCCTCGATGAGAGGCTGGCGAAGGCTGAGATGCACTTCATCGGCATCGTTGCGAAGGAGATAGACCTTGGTATGGAGCTGAGCGGGGAGGTTAGGAGGGCGATTCCAAAGGTTGTTGAGCTGGCTGAAAAACTGGCCGCTTCCGGTCAGTGAATGCAAACCTTTATATACCCTCTGACCGACTCCCCAGCGGGACTCTTCTCGGAGTCTTTCGAGAAGTCCTGAAAGTTGGAAAGTTGGTGTTAGGTATGTATGGAGATAGATTTGGTGGATACGAAAGCGAAGCCCCGGTCAAGGTTGGGGAGAGATACAGGGTCAGGATAGAGAGCCTTGGAAAGGGCGGTGACGGCATCGCCAAGATAAAGGGCTTCGTTATCTTCGTCCCGAACACTCAGGTTGGAGACGAGGTCGAGATCGTTATCAACTCGGTCAAGAGGAAGTTCGCTTTCGCGGAAGTCATCTGATTTCCTTCCCTTTCCTCTGTTCTTATACTTCTGATTTGCACGTTCTTCTTGCTTCTCTGTAGTTCCCAGAACTGCACCGCACCATTTTTAAACCCCTCCCATTAGCCCCCTCAGATGGCCAGGGTGTACGTTGAGAACTACGGGTGCACGCGCAACAGGGCAGACGGCGAGATAATGGAAGCTATTCTGCTTAGGGCGGGCCATGAACTTGCTGAGACCCCTGAAAACGCGGACTACGTTGTTGTCAACACCTGCGCCGTCAAGGATCCAACGGAGCACAAAATGGCCCGCAGAATACGGGAGCTTATAGATTCCGGGAAGAAGGTCATCGCTACCGGCTGTCTGGTCCACGTTAATCCTGGGGTTATAGACAGGCGCGTCTCTGGAATCCTTGGAGTTAAGAGCATAGACAGGATTGCCGAGGCGGTGAGCATAGCGGAGCGCGGTGGAAAGCTCGTCAGCGTTGAGGACTGGCGCGAGAGGAGCATTGACAAGCTCGAACTTCCCAGGCTGTGGAAATCTGGTGTAGCTTTTGTGGTTCCAATAAGCGAGGGCTGTCTGAATGCATGCACATACTGCGCAACGCGCTTCGCGAGGGGCGTTCTCAAGAGCTACAGGCCCGAACTGGTTATCAAGTGGGTTAAGGAGGCGCTGGCGAGGGGCTATAGGGAGATACAGCTCTCCAGCGAGGACACCGGTTGCTACGGCTTCGACATAGGGACTAACTTAGCTAAGCTTCTCGACGAGATAACGGCCATCGAGGGCGACTTCCGCATAAGGGTTGGCATGATGAACCCCAACCACGCGATAAAGATACTCGACGAGCTGATCGACGCTTACCGGAGTGAAAAGGTCTATAAATTCCTCCACCTGCCTGTCCAGAGCGGCGACAACGAAATCCTGAGGAGAATGGGAAGGAACTACACCGTTGAGGAGTTCGAGGAGATTGTTAAGGAGTTCAGGCGAAGGGTTCCGGGCCTGAACCTCAACACGGACATAATAGTCGGCTTCCCCGGGGAGAGTGATGAAGCGTTCCAAAACACCGTTGAGCTGGTGAAGCGGGTAAGGCCTGACAAGATAAACGTCTCCCGCTATTCTCCACGACCGGGCACGATAGCGGCGAAGTGGAAGCAGCTGCCCGGCTGGCTCGTAAAGGAGCGCTCCAGGGTTCTGCACCGGCTCCGCCTTGCGATAGCCTACGAGATAAACCGGTCCTACGTGGGCAGGGAGATAGAGGTTCTCGTGCACGGGCCGGCCGAAAAAGGCGGGATCGAGGGCAGGACGTTCAACTACAAGGAGATAATCCTCGACTCAGGAAAGGCCGGTGAGCTGGTCAAAGCCAGGGTGGACCGGACAGGATCCACCTACCTGAGGGGTACCCCCACATTCGGGGGATTGCCCCACAGTTCTGAGCAGAAAACTATTTATAAATAGGATCCGCTAAAACCCTCAGATACCTTAAGCATGGAGGTGAACTGTCATGAGGAGGTCAACCAAGAAGAGGTTAATCCCGCTGGCGCTTGCCCTCGCGCTGGCCATGGTTGGGGCCGCGCTGGCTGTGCCGAGCATTACAGTGCACGTTAAGGGAGTTGGCGCGGGAGGTCCCACCCGTATTGAAAACCCAATCCAGCAGGCAGATGTCTCCTGGAACCTGGACACTACCACCGACCCAGACGTTATCTCAGGTATCCACGTTGATCTAACAATTAACTCAACTGTAGCAACTTTTTCGGGCAAAGTGTACATCAAGTTCCTGGACAATTCGAACAACTTAGTCTACATCTACAGCAAAAATATAGACAACACACAGGTTACCAGTGGCCATATAACCTTTGATATTGACAAGCTCTACACCAACGCCAACGATGCCGATAATGGTGGAACTCCAGCTATTGACTTTACAGCGGGGACGGTTAAACTGGAAGACTTAGCCCACTTTTACAAGGTAGCAGTAGTTTACGTGGAGTCATAACCTAGCTGATGTTCCTAAGTTTTTGTTTCTTCTCCTTGTCCCTTCCCGTTTCTTCTCTTTGATTGAAGGAGATGTCACCGTCACCCTTTTAGCCTGAAGGTTTTTTATCACCCAACAGTCCTCCCGTCAAGAACCTGTTCCAGGGGTGTCCGGATGTTAAAGCGCCGCGTGGATCTGGTCTCACTGCTCACCTACGCCACCCTGATCTTCACGCTGGTAGTGGTTGTTCTCCACTTCGTCTTCGGCTTTCAGTACGTCGTAATCCTCACGGACTCTATGGAGCCGAACATCAACCCCAGCGACCTCGTCATCACGATGCCCGTTGATCCCGGCGAGCTCCGCCCCGGGGACGTAATCCTCTACGAGATAACGCTCGACAACACGACGTACAGAATAACCCACCGCATAATAGCAATCGAGAGGGATCCCTCGGGGAGGATCTATTTCATCACCAAGGGCGACAACAGGAAGCACCCCGACCCCTGGAAGGTTTACCCGGAGCAGGTGATTGGAAAGGTAATCCTGGTGATCCCTAAGGTGGGGATGGTCTGGTACTACACACCGCTCCTGGTTCTGCTCCTCTTCCTCATCGTTATAGGTTCCCTCGCCTACGACATGGCCCTTCTGCTCCTGGAGGACAAACCGATAAGGCCCAAGTCAAGGAAGGCTGACCTGCTGGCGATTAGAAGGAAGAAGATAAAGTTTCACCACCACCGGCGCTAGGCCCACTCGTCCTCGGGGATGGCCTCCTTCTTGGCCGGGATTATGCAGAGGAACTCCAGAGTGTCCCCCGTTGCTTTGTAGCCGTGGGGCTCGTTGGGCGGGACGTAGAGGAAGTTCCCCTCTTTAACGTGGTACTCCTCCTTTCCGTTGGTGATTATTCCCTCGCCCCTCACTATGAATATCTCGTGCTCCCAGTCGTGGCTGTGTATCGGGATCTCCGATCCCTTCCTCATGGTGAAGTAGCGCATGGCGAAGTTCTTCGCCCCCAGTTTCGGAGAAACGAGCCAGCGGATGGTTACCCCATCAAAACCTGTTTCCTTCTCCGGAACGTCCCTGTAGTGTCCGACGAACATGGTACCACCGGAACCACTTGGGCGAATGGATATTTAAGCTTGGTGGAAACAGAATCAAAAGGGCTTTAAGCACATACTCCAACGTTTTTCAGGTGAACCCAATGAGAAAGATTGTTTCCGCGGTTCTCCTGGTTCTGCTCGTTCTCGCCGCGGGGTGCATAGGCGGTGGGAACTCCCAAACGGGAACGGCTGCCCCAACATCCTCTCCCTCAGGGGGCATTGACTTCGACTCCTACGGAAAGGGGCAGATTCTGGCGAAGTGGTGGGAGCTCGCCGATACGTCCAAGGTCTACGTCAGCGAGGGCTACGAGGAGATGGCAAAGCACTATTTTCCGGACGCAAAGATCCTCCCGGCCAGCCAGTACGATGGAGGTATAGCGGTACTCTCCCCAAAGGACGCCAGGAAGATTCTGAGGGGCAAGCCAATCCTCATAACCGTGAATGATTACTTCGGCTACGTTGCCTACAAGCTCGGGATAAAGTTTGTCGGTCCGGACAAGGGGGTCTTCGCGGCCTTCAACTCCAAAGGAAAGGCCCACTTCGTCTTCACAGGCACGAGCAGGGCCGGAGCTGGCGCTGCCCTTGAGTACGCGATGGAACTTAAGGAAGGTTCTTCCATCAACACAAAGGACGTCCTGAGAAGCGGCCAGTTCGAGGGGGTTCTCCTGAAGGTCATCGGCGACAACAATTGGGACGGCATTCAGGAGAACGGCGAGAGCTGGTACCTCACCACGGTCAGGACTATGGAGCCCTTCCTCTACCACTGGCGCGTCGTTGAGGGGGAGAACGTCACCGTTAAGGGAGGCTTCATAAGGCTCGTCAACGGATCTACTGTCTACATACACTCCCTCGGCTTCAACGTGAGCGTCGAGGTAAGGGATCCAAAGAACGTCGAGCTGACCTACGTCATCGAGAACACGAACCCCTCGATACTGAACCTTCCGGATAAAGCAGAGACCGGTGATACCTGGGTGAAGTTCAGCACAGCTGAGAGCTCCTTCAGGGTAGAGGCCAAGCCCCTTGGCGATTACAGGATAATAGCCTTCGGCGACCACAGGCCCGACGGCGGCGTTAAGCCTCCGGAGGTATTCCTCAAGATACGCGACGAGATAAACAGGGACGATGGTATCTTCATCCTCGATGGAGGTGACCTCGTATACACAGGCAAGGCCGACGAGTGGGCGGCCCTTCTCAAGGAGTGGAAGTGGGACAAGCCGATCTTCGTCGCGCCGGGCAACCACGAGTACCGCGGTGAGGGGATAAACATCTTCCACAGGATCTTTGGTCCAGATAACTACGCCTTCTCCCTTGGGAAATACCGCTACATAATAATCAACGACGTCGAGGACAACTACGGCCTCAGCGACGAGGTCTTCCAGTGGCTCGAGAACGAGATGAAGGCCGCTGCCGATAAGGGCCAGAGGCCTGTCTTAGTTCTCCACGCCCCGCCGATAGATCCGAGGCCCAACGACGACCACGCGATGAACCCGGAGGATGGAAAGAGGCTTCTCGCCATGATGAAAGCCTACAACGCCTTCGGAATCTTCAGCCACATCCACATCTACTGGTACGGTGAAGAAGACGGCGTCCAGATGCTCATAACGGGAGGAGGTGGCGCTCCGCTCTATGCCCCGCCCGACCAGGGTGGCTTCTACCACTACGTGAGGCTTTACATGGCCGCGAACGGAACCGTCTCGGTCGAGCCCGTCAGGGTGGAGCCCTGACTCCCTTTCTATTTAGCCCTATATAGTGATGCCCATCCAGCTATATTCTACTGCGGCAAGATATTTATACAAACTCAATTACCCACTTCCGGTGAACGGGATGGATCCGTGGCTGCTGGTGACAATAATCCTCGGTTTTGCCATGGCGTGGGCCATCGGTGCCAACGATGCCGCCAACTCGATGAGCACCGCCGTCGGTGCAGGGGCGATAACTCCAAAGCAGGCCGTTATAATAGCCGGAATACTTGAGTTCACCGGTGCCTACTTCTTCGGAAAGAGCGTCACCGAGACCATAAGGAAGGGAATCCTCGATCCAACAAAGATAACCGATCCCAACGTGCTGGTCTACGGCTCCATAGCGGCGCTTTTGGCGGCAACGCTCTGGCTCCTCATAGCCACGAAGTTTGGCATGCCCGTCTCGACCACCCATTCAATAATCGGTGGAATAGCGGGCTACGGAATTGTTTACGCGGGCACCGCGATAGTCAACTGGGGTAAGATGGGCCAGGTCGTCCTGAGCTGGATCCTCTCACCGGTAATCGGGGGCATAATGGCCTACCTCATCTTCAAGGCCCTCACGAAGAGCATTTTCGAGAGAAAAAATCCCGTGAGGAGCGCCCGCCTCTGGTCGCCCTTCTGGATAGGGCTGGCCTTCGTGGTCATCGGAACGATGTTCTACATCAAGGTTCTCCACGGGAAGAACCTCGGAACCGGCGTCCTGATGTACGGGATCCCGGCCGGGGTGGCGGTCTTCCTCATCACGTACCTCCTGATCAGACTCCGCTTCCCGATAAGCGATCCCTTCATAGGAGTCGAGACTATCTTCAGAAAGGCGCAGGTGGTTACCTCGGGCTACGTGGCTCTCGCCCACGGTGCCAACGACGTGGCAAACGCGATAGGCCCGGTCGCGGCGGTTTACGCCGTGGCGACGATGGGTCTGACGGGGATGAAGGTCCCGGTGCCAAGGTGGATACTCGCCCTCGGCGGTCTCGGAATAGCGGTCGGAGTTGCTACCTACGGTTACAAGGTCATGGAAACCGTCGGAAAGAAGATAACAGAACTCACCAATACAAGGGGTTTCACCATAGATTTCTCGGCGGCAACGGTCGTTCTGGCAGCGAGCTGGCTCGGTCTTCCAGTCTCAACCACCCACGTGGTCGTCGGAGCGGTCATGGGCATAGGCCTGGCCAGGGGAGTAAAGGCAATAAACAGGGACATCGTGAGGGATATAGTGATCTCCTGGTTCATCACCGTTCCGGTGGCGGGTTTGATAAGCGCGGCCATATTCAAAATCCTGATGATGGTGGGGTGAAACAATGCAGGTCTGGACGAAGCTCTTCGCCAAGAGCCCCTTCAAGCCCCTCATAAAGCATTCAGAGGTGGTTCTTGAGACGGTTGAGACCCTTGAGAAGGCCCTGCGCGCCTGGGAGAGGGGTGACTACGAGGAGATGAGGAGGCTCGCCATAGAAGTTGACCGTCTGGAGGACGTTGCCGACAGGATAAAGGCGGAGATAAGGGATTCCCTCAGCTCGAAGCTCATGATGGCAGTCGCGAGGGAAGACGTTCTCATCTACCTCCACATGCAGGACAAGGTTGCAGATGCCGCTGAAGACACCGCCAAGTGGCTCCTGGTAAAGAAGCCCGGAACCGTTCCAAAGGAGGTCAGGGAACTCATCATCCAGATGGGTGTGGAGAGCATAAAGGCTGCAAAGCTCGTCCATGAGGCCATAGTTCAGATGGACCGCGTTATAGAGAGCGGCTTTTCTGAGAAAGAGATAGAGAAGGAATACGAGATAATCCACGAGATCGAGGGTGTCGAGAACGAGATAGACGGCCTCGATACCGAGCTGATGCAGAGGGTCTTTGAGATGGCCGACGAGCTGAGCTGGGGAGATGGCTTCTACATTCTCAACGTCGCCAGAACGCTGAGCAACATCTCGGACAAGGCCAAAGACGCGGCCGAGAGGATAAGGCTCATGATGAACCGGTGAGGGCTCGAAGAACGGTAAGAACGAGAGAATTAGATGGCTATCATGGTCGAGGTCATCTGAATCTCGGGCATGCGCCTTATCTTTTCAGTTATGAACCGGTCGAGGTCCTTCAGCGTTTCCGTCTCTACCTTAACGACGAGGTCGTATTCTCCGTAGACCACGTAGGCCTCCTTGACCTCGGGCATGGCGAGTAGCTTCTCCATAACTTCCCTTTCCTTTCCAGCGGCCGTAACCATCAAAATAAAAGCCGTCACCATGGCTATCACCAAAAGTATTTTATCTTGGGGGTATTTAAGTCTATCGAGGAACATGCTCGGCCATCTAATTGACTCTAACCGACTGGAGCGCTTCTTCTTCCACATGGAATCCCTAGGACTCACGGGAATAAAGCCATACTCCAAGGGAACAACGAGTCTGGTGTTCCTCGGGGAATTCGGCGGAAAGAGGGTGATCGTCAAACTCCTGAGACCCGACTCGCCAAGGAGTAACCTTGAGAGGGAAGCTGCCATAGTGAAGATCCTGGAGCCTTTCAAAATCACGCCTCCCCTGCTCTTCACCGGGACCTTCGAGGGTCTCCCCTACATTGTCAGGGAGTTCGCGGTGGGAGAGCCGATCCTCCACGCCGATCTTGAGAAACGCCACCTATTTGAGATAGTGGAAAAAACGGCCTTACTCGACAGGCTCGGCCTCGATCACGGCCAGATACAGGGTGGAAAGCACATAATAATCGGAGAACGGGTGTGGATTATTGATTTCGAGAAGGCCAACTGGAGAAAGCCAAAGAACCTAACCTCCGCGATGGCGATGCTCTTCCTGAACGACAACCGCATCTCAAGGCGCGTTCGCGGGAAGTTCGGAATCGACGACACTTTTCTGGAGGGGATGAAAAGGAAACTCGCGGAATACAAGAGGACGGGAAAGTTCTCAGGCATTCTGGCCCTTCTTTCCCGCCTTTAGCCTGTCAGCGTAGAGCGCGAGAAGGGGTATGACTACCGCCATCGCTATGAGCCCCATCCTTGGGTCCCAGAGGTAATTGAAGACGAGGATGACCACAACCGCTATGGCTATCATGAGGAACAGATCGCGGTCGTAGAGCCTCGACTTCGCGAGTATGTTCTGATCCCGTGAGATGTACGACAGGTAGAGCGGTATCCCGAGGGCCGCTATAACTATGCCCAGGTACGTCTTGAAGATCATTGCCGTGAGTATTCCCGCCGCCAGGATCGTCAAAACGGCCGTTTCCTCCCTCATCTCTTCGCCCCCACCGGCCTATTATTCCGACCCTTTTAAAGATTCCCCAGGGGTTACCCCCTCCAAGAATTAAGCTTATATATCCGAGTATCCATTATAACCCGGTGATACCGTTATGAGTGCCATCGAATGGAATGAGAAGACCTTCTCCAGGTTTGCGTACCCAAACGACCCAAGGATTGAGGGGAACAGGGTTGCCTACACCCTCACCAAGGTGAACATGAAGGACAACAGGTACGAGAGCACGATCGTTGTGGAGGATCTTGAAACCGGAGCCAGGCGCTTCGTCGAGAACGCCTCGATGCCCAGGATTTCGCCGGACGGCAAAAAACTCGCCTTTATTCGCTTCAACGAGGACAAGAAGGAAACGGAGGTATGGACCGCGGAGCTCGAAACGATGAGCGCAAAGAGGGTTTTAAGGGCCCGGAACATCCGCTCAATCCAGTGGAATACTGATTCGAGACGCCTTCTGGTCGTTGGCTTCAAGAGACACGATGATGAGGATTTCGTCTTCGACAGCGAGGTTCCCTTCTGGTTCGACGGCATGGGCTTTCTCGACGGCGAAAAAACGACCTTCTGGATCCTGGACACGGAGGCCGAGGAGATAATCGAAGAGTTCGAAAAACCCCGCTTTTCCAGCGGTCTATGGCACGGCGATGGTATAATCATCAACGTCCCCCACAGGGAGGGTTCAAAGCCGGCACTCTTCAAGTTCTACGACATTTACCTCTGGAAGAACGGTGGGGAGGAGAGACTCTTTGAGAGGGTCTCCTTCAGGGCTGTTGACTCCGATGGGAAGACAATCCTTCTCAGGGGCAAGAGGGAGAAGCGGTTCATAAGCGAACACGACTGGCTCTACCTCTGGGACGGTGAGCTAAAGCCCATCTATGAAGGCCCGCTCAACACAGGACAGGCGAAGCTGACCGATGGGAAGGTTTACTTCCTAACTCCCGATGCCGGTAGCGTTCACCTCTGGCTCTGGGACGGTAAAGCCGAGAGGGTCGTCGTTGGAAACCACTGGATTTACGGCCTTGACGCGAGCAACGGGAGGGCCCTGCTCCTGCTGATGACCGCAACGAGAACGGGCGAGCTCTACCTCTACGACGGCGAGCTGAAGCAGATAACCGACTACAACGGGCCGATATTCGAGAGGCTCAAAACTTTCGAGCCGAGACACTTCAGGTTTAAGAGCCTCGACCTCGAGATAGACGGCTGGTACCTCAAACCGGAGCTGGAGGAAGGGGAGAAAGCTCCCGTCATCGTTTTCGTCCACGGCGGGCCGAAGGGGATGTACGGCCACCGCTTTGTCTACGAGATGCAGCTGATGGCGAGTAAAGGCTATTACGTGGTTTTTGTCAACCCCCGGGGAAGCGACGGCTACGATGAGGACTTTGCCCTAAGAGTCCTCGAGAGAACCGGTCTGGAGGACTTCGAGGATATTCTCAACGGCATCGAGGAGTTCTTCAAGCTCGAACCCAACGCCGACAGGGAGCGCGTTGGAATAACCGGAATAAGCTACGGCGGCTTCATGACCAACTGGGCCTTAACGCAGAGCGATCTCTTCAAGGCAGGCATCAGTGAAAACGGCATAAGCTACTGGCTGACGAGCTACGCCTTCTCGGATATAGGCCTCTGGTACGACGTGGAAGTGATAGGCCCCAACCCGCTCGAGAACGATAACTACAGGAAGCTGAGCCCGCTCTTCTACGCGAAGAACGTGAAGGCACCGCTCCTGCTGATTCACTCGCTGGAGGACTACCGCTGTCCCCTCGATCAGAGCCTGATGTTCTACAACGTGCTCAAGGACCTTGGAAAGGAGGCCTATATAGCGGTGTTCAAGCGCGGTCCGCACGGACACAGCATAAGGGGAAGTCCAAAACACCGCTCAAAGCGCTACAAGCTCTTCGTCGAGTTCTTCGAGAGGAAACTGAAGAAGTATGAAGAGGGCTTTGACGTCGAGAAGATACTCAAGGGAGACTCAGCCTCAGCTCCCTGAGCCTTTCTTCTAACTTTTTCCTGCTCCCCCTGAAGTAGAAAACGCACCAGCCGTTCCTGCAGGCGATTTTGAATTCGCCCCTCACATCGCTGATGTCACCTTCTCCCCGAACCACTCCAACGAAGCATCCTTTGTCCCTCCAGATTTCGGGCTTCTCTGGCCTTAAAAACCCCCCGTAAAGCGCCTTCCCCATCGTCCGGAACTCAAGGGCGCAGCTTACGATTCCAAAGCGGTGGTTGTGCTCGAAGAGCCTGAGGAGGAAGGCTATGTAGTCCTCGTCATCCAGGTCGTAGACGGGATCCGGCAACTTCCGCAGGATTTCCTTCGGAATGGGTTTTCCCTCCAGGAACAGGATTCCCGCGAGATAGAACGGAACGTAGGGGTCGCCAACCTCGATGATGCGTATTCCACCCATTTTTGCTTTCTCAATTAGCTCTTCCGCCCTGTTGAACCCCGCCATGACACCTAAGAGAACGTACTTCCCCAGGAATTCGAGGAAGGACTCCCCGTGGTATCTCACCAGCCCCTCCATCAGGTAGTTCCCCTCGAACTCCCTCAGGATTGCTTCAAACTCCCACCGGTTTCCATCCACAAGCGCCCTGCTGGCTTTGATGACGAGGAGAGGATGGAAGACATGCCTCTTTTTGTCCGTTACCATCACGACGTGCATAGCTTAGGGCTCTATCAAGGGGTTAAATTATTTTCTCCCGGAGTAAAGCTCGTCCCTACTCAGACCTGCCCAGTTCTACCACTATTTGACGCGAAAGTGTTAAAAAATCCACCCATCAACCCCCTTGCTACGTCAAATAAACCGGAGGTCTGTTTATGGACGGGAAAAAAGGTGAGAAGAAGCTCTACTATCACGGACTAACGGAGCAGAAGAAGCTCGACGTCTCAAGGCTCAAATACCTCTCACTGATAATCTCTGTAATCGGGGTGGCCGTTCTTCTCGTGGCGGCTCAGAGCGCCCAGGCCCCCCTCGTTAAGGTGGGCGACGTTTACGGCAACTATCTGATGAACTACGCCGTCGTCAGGATAAACGGCACCGTAACGACTGTCCCCTACGTCTCCGAGAGCGGAGGAAGACTGGGACTGAGCTTCAGCGTCAACGACGGGACCGGGGGTATAGATGTCAGGGTGTACTCGCCACTCGCGGAGGAGATGATAAAGAAGGGCATCATCCCCTTCCCCGGCGATAATGTAACCGCTGAAGTTCAGCTGCGCGTGAGGGAGACCTACACCTACGCGATACTCAACTACCTCGATGGGCTGAGGTTCAACTCGATTCTGTACTCCGAGAAACCGGAGACGGTCAAATACCTCACCGAGAACATGAGCGGAACCTACGTCGCGGTTGAGGGGATAGTGGACGGGTTCTCCAACGTCAGCTCCGGTTACCTGCTCACCCTCGACACAGGGGAGTCTCTCGTGACGGTCCTCATCCCGAAGGTTCTCCTCCTCTTCAACAACGTCTCGGTCAAGGTTGGCGATACCGTCTACGCTCCGGGTATCGTTTACCTCTACAAGGGCACCTCACCGGAGATTGTCGTGAGGGACCTGAACCAGCTCTCGATAACCCCGATAGAGGAAGCCCCGGAGGTGCCCCTCGGAGAGGCCAAGAACTACCCCGGAATGGTGATGTCGGTTAAGGGTAAGTTAGTGGGAATAAGCTACGAGAACGGCCGCTACGCGCTCCTCCTGACAGATGGCTCGAACTACCTCACGGCGCTGATGCCGAGGGACGTTCTGGCGGAGCTCAACCCGTTCAACGTCTCGGACGGAAGCCTGCTCAGGGTCGCCGGGAAGATGGGCAACGACGGAAGGCTCGTTGGAGCTTACCTCGAAGTTCTGGAGCCGATTAAGACGGAGTTCAGGCCCATAGGAGTCCTGACCACGGACATGCGCGGCTCGATAGTTGCAGTAAAGGGCAACATCGCCGAGGTTGAGAGGGTCGGCTCGAACCTCAAGCTCGTCGTAGACGACACCACAGGAAAACTCGACGTTTTCATACCATCCGCGACGCTGATGGAGCTCTCGAACGAGACGATGGCAAAGCTCAAGCCGGGCCTCGGCGTCGAGGTGGCTGGCTACCTCGAGGAGTACCGAGGGAGCATTGAACTCGTCGTCTACACCGGCGATGGCCTCAAGGCCCTCGGAGAACCGGTTCCGCCGGGCGAGATAGTCCTCCCGAAGGTCACCGCGGACGAGCTCAAGGATTACATCGGCCAGCTGGTGGATTTCACCGGCTCGCTCGAGGGGCTGACCTACGAGAACCACACCTACTACCTGCTCGTGGACGGCGTTAAAGCGTCCGTTCCGAGGAGCGTTCTCATGAACCTCAACCCACTTGAAGCCGGCACCGGAAGTCAGGTGACGGTAAGGGGGATTGTGGAAAGCTCGAACCTCGTCAAGGGCTGGAACCTCACCGTTGAAGTTCCCGTCTCCCCGATCCCGCTCAGACCGGAAGAGATAACGCCTGAGATGGAAGGAGAGATAGTCCTCGTTGTCGGAAAGGTCACCGATGTCGCAAACCTCAGCGGCAACCTCAAGATAAGCCTTGGCGACTTCCCCGTCTTCGTGCCCCGCTCAACGGCCAGTGAGATGACCTACGTCCCGGAGAAGGGCGACATCGTCGAGATAGCCGGCTACGTTGAGCTGTACCGGAACGCGCCGGAGCTCGTTCTATTCAATCCGGAGGCAATAAAGAAGATGGAAGTCAGCGGGCCGGTCAAAGGAACGATCAGCGACCTCGAAACCGCCACGGAGCCGCTCCTCCTGACGGTCACATGGGACTCGCTGGACTACCAGAAGCCCGACTACCTCATCACGGTGCACGACCACACGGGAAGCGCCACCCTCACCGTTGACCGCTCGCTCCTCCCGAACCCGCTCAAAGCAGGAACCGGAAGCGAACTGAAGGTCGTTGCCGATCCGCTGAGCGGTTCGATAACCTCCCTGAACGTCACGAAGGCGGTTCCGGCGAAGCTCCTCAAGACCGGCTCGGTAAGCCTCGAAATGACAGGAAAGACGGTAGCGGTCAACGGAAGCGTTGTGGACATTGGAGTCATCGGCAGGAACCTGAAACTCACGGTGGACGATGGAAGCGGTAAAGTGGCCGTCTTCATCCCCGAAGGGTCCAACCTAAGTGTGAGCGGGGGCCAGACCATCTACCTGGCCGGCTACGTGGACGAGTACAGGGGAGAGCCGGAGATAGTGGTATACACCCTCGATGCCGTCAGGGTTTACGAGAAACCCTCTGGAGGTGTGGAGGAGATAACGGTCTCCGAGCTGCCGAACGCATCCGGTAAAGTTAACCTCACCGTCACCTGGGACGCGCTGAGCTACGAAAACGGCGCCTACTACATGGCCGTCCACGACTCCACCGGAAGTGCAAAGCTCAAGGTGACCAGGGATCTCCTTCCGGATCCGAGGGAAGCGGGAACCGGAAGCGAGCTGAAAATAGCCTACGACGCGGACAATGGCGAGATCGTCTCGATAACCGTCCTGAAGGCCGTCCCGTCCGAGGAGCTGAGAACCGGCGATGTCACCCTGGACCTCATTGGAAAGACCGTTGTCGTCGAGGGAACCATCACGGATGTCTACACGGGGAAGAGCTTCGTCAAGCTCACCATTGACGACGGCAGCGGCGAGCTTGTGGTTTTCATTCCAAAGAGCGTCGCAGGGGACACGACCTTCGAGAAGGGCCAGAGCGTCAGGATAGCCGGCTACGTGACAGAATACAGGGGGACCGTCGAGGTCATCCCCTACAGGCCGGACTGCATCGAGGTGAGGTGATGGCCATGCTCCCCTTTTCCACGATTTTGCTCTGGTCGCTCGCGGGGGTGCTCTTCGGTTCGCTGATATCCTGGATTCCGGGGTTCCACATATTCAACATCATGGCCCTACTGGTGGCGGTCTTCGGCGTGGGCGAGCTCATGCCCGTCCAGGTCTTCCCGTTCTTCGCCATTGGGGCGATTGTGGCTTACGCCTACGTCAGCGCGATCTCCAGCGTATACTTCAGCGTTGCCGATGAGAGCGCCGTCTTCCTCCTCTTCCCGACTCAGCGCTATCTACTCCTCGGCAGGGGACACGAAGCGGTTTTGCTGTACCTCATCGGGGCCGTTGCAGGAACGCTAATACTCGTCCTGGGCGCGCTCTTCATCTTCCCGCGCGTCCTGCCGCCAATCTATCAAGCCACAAGCCCGTACATCACCTACTTCCTCGTGGCGATAGTGCTCTTCATGTTCATGAGCGAGTGGCCCAAGGAAGGAGATAGGGGCAAAACTCCAGCTGAGAGGCTCTGGTTAGCTTGGAGGCAGATACTCGGCGGAATACTGGTGTTCTTCCTCTCAGGGATCCTCGGCTTCGTCGTCATGAACACGAACCTCCTGCCAACAACGAGCGCCTACACCCGCTTAACTCCGATGTTCATCGGTTTCTTCGGAATGTCGTGGGTCATACTCAACATCCTCTCCAATCCGCCGATGCTCGAGCAGGTTCCCGACGACAGGGTCGAGAGCAGCGTCTACAACATGGCGAAGGCCAGCTTCGGAGGTGCACTCGGGGGAACGATAGCGGCAGTTTATCCAATAATCACCGGTGGAATGGGTGCTTTGATAGCGGGCCACATGACGAGCCAGCGCGGTGACGATGCCTTCATCATCAGTCAGGGCGTCAACAGGGTCATCTACTACGTTGGAGCCTTTACGCTCCTCTTCCTGCCCCAGCTCAGGCTCACGAGGGGCGCTGCAGCGTGGCTCGTCAGCTCGATATACACCCCCAAGAGCTACGCGGAATACTTAGCGGCGATAGGCGTCATCCTGCTCAGCGCGGGCATAAGCTTCGTCTTCACCTA
>NZ_JALUYR010000087.1 GCF_027012695.1 Thermococcus sp. | reverse complement strand
CACGTACATCACCGGTTCTTTCAGCTGGTTTAAGTATGCCTTGATCGCTATTGGTGTCCCAAGGTTTATGTCACTTAAGTCCACAGGTACCCTCTTTTGGAGTTCATCGTTAATCAGTATTGTGAAAGTGAATGTTCCCGAAGAGCTGGGGTTTAGGGCTAAGTTTCTTGGATCTGGAACTGCTAAATTGTCGTCGCTAGTGCTATCGTATATTTTACCCCCAGCGAAGTAAATGTCAGTTACCCAAACGTTTATCGGAGCACTGTTTAGGTTCTCCACATTAACGTTACACATTACTGAATCGTTGTTCTCACTGACGAACTCTGGACTACAAGTCATCCATGCCATTATGCTACTGTTTGAGATTACCGTTATAATCTTTTTCATCTTCGATTTCGCCATTAACGTAAAGCGTGAAATAGTACTTTCCAGGATTAGCGAAGTTCATGTTGAACCAAGTGATGTTCGTACTAAGCCCATCAATCTGTCGTGGATTGTGCAAGGAAGGAGAAAATCCCGCAAGGAGGCTTTTCGCGAGGTTCACTTCTACCACCTCTGCAGTAGTCTCTTACTTTGTTTTTCTTCATTGCGATTCTTCTGCTTGCTTTGATTCGCGGATAGATGTCCTCACCTCCTCAAATATTAAATAGCCACCAACCACCAGCAGTACTGCACTGATTCCCTCAATCCAGTTGTGGGTTGAAATGCCCTCAATAAAAGGATTCAACGAAAAGAATCCCAAAAGAAGTACCCCAAACCATCTGAGTCTAGAATCAGCCTTCTCTATTGCTGGTCCTTTTCTGAGGCCGTAAACAACGAGCAGCATGAAACCTGAGAGGACAAGAAGTACCACCAGCAGCAAAGTTGCGGCGAGAGGCTTGATGACAAAGACGCTGGCAAGGATTGCAATCAAATTAGCCGCGAGAAAACCGTTTGCGATCTTTTGTGTATTTCTATCTTCCCGTCGGCGGATTAACCAGAGGATCATCGTCCAAACGTACATCACTGAAAGGCTTACGCTGGCAAGCGTGATGGCTACGTCTATGCCTGAAGAGAAATACAAAAGGAAAAGAGACGTGGAGTAAACAATAACGCCTTTCCATTTCATTTGTTATCCCCCCTATGGCCTTCCCAGTATTCCATGCCACACTACTCCGTATATAAACCCCAAAGTACCCCCAATAATACCCCCAACTGCAGCTCCTGTCATGGTACCAGCTCCTGGAATAATGCTACCGACTACTGCCCCAGCCCCTATAACCACTCCAGCTACTGTATCTGCAACAATATGCTGAATAACACTGTTCCATTCAACTTTTATCTCTACATATTGAGTTGCCGTGTATGCAAGATCGAGTATACCTTGTGAAGTTTTGACGTATGGATGACCGTTAGCGTAGACTGTGAAGTTCACTTGCACTGGAACCTTAGCTCCTCCTAAGTCCTTCAGTTCCAATCCTGTTTCGATGAACCCGCTCTGGGGCAGGACATCATGGAACTCAAGTTCTAATTCTCCAATTCTTCCGGGTGGAACCGTGTGTGTTATTATCGTCTTAGTTGGCTCTATGGTTAAATCCCTTGTACGCGGTGTCTTGAGTACGTGAGCATCTGTGTCAACGCGAGTTATGTTCCATTGAACCTTAGTTGGATTCGTAAAGTACACCTTGCATTTCATGTCTAAAGTTAAATCCCCCTTATCTGCAGATAGTTTTAGATTACTACAATCCATGAAAGCTTCGTGTACTGTTACAGGCCTAACTTCTACGTATGCTGATGCCATTGGCATGCCTCCGATTTCCAGTGTGAGGCTCGTGTTTTGAGTTATGGGGCCTATGGTCGCCATAATTCTCGCAGTCTTACGGGCGTAGATTGTTAGTTGACCACTGGAGATCGAGTAATTAAGCCCCTGATAGCTCTCGTGAGGCCACTGAACGTTTCCGGCACTGTCAACTATTTGTATCGGCCAAGTCTGCTTATACTCCTTCAAGTTCTGG
>NZ_JALUYR010000086.1 GCF_027012695.1 Thermococcus sp. | reverse complement strand
CTCTAGGAGTCTGTCGGACTTTTATCCTTACCAGCTCGATGGCTGACAGGAGAAAAGCACTCAACCTGCTGTAATTTCGACATATTTATCATTTTTGGCTTGCTCTTGATGGTGTATTGTGATATATTGTTTGTAATTTCAATAAATTGACATCGAATTTACTATGAGCACAAACTTTATACCTGTTGACAGAAACACAATATACCTGCTGCCCCCCTCTGTGCAAGATTGGTTACCGGAAGATCATCTGGCAAGATTTGTAGTTGATATTGTTTCTCAACTTAATCTTCGCTCTATCACCGAACAGTATGGCGGCAGAGGATCAAAGGCTTATCATCCCAGAATGTTACTGGCCCTCCTGTTCTATGGCTATGCAACTGGTGTGTTTTCAAGCCGTAAGCTCGAGAAGGCCACCTATGACTCTGTAGCTTTCCGGTTTATCGCCGCCAATCATCACCCTGATCATGATACCATTGCCGCTTTTCGCAAACGTTTTCTTGATGACCTGAAGCCTCTTTTTGTTCAGATCCTCATCATAGCCAAAGAAATGGGACTGTTGAAACTGGGCAAGGTAAGTTTGGACGGCACCAAGGTCAAAGCCAATGCCTCCAAACATCGTGCATTGAGTTGGGGCCATGCCTGTAAGATTGAAAAACAACTCCAAGCCGAGGTCGCCGAACTGATGAGGCTTGCCGAGGAAGCTGATTCAGCCGACATTCCGGATGAAATGAATATACCGGAAGAACTCTCACGTCGGCAGGATCGTCTGAATGCCATAGCCGAAGCCAAGAAAAAAATTGAGCAACGGGCCGATGAGCGGTACTCCAGGGAAGTAGAGGAGTATGAACGAAAGGTTGATGCCCGTAAAACCAAAGCAAAAGAGACCGGCAAGAAGCCCCGAGGCAAAGATCCAAAACCACCAACAGCAGGGCCTCGTGATAAAGATCAGGTCAATCTTACGGACGAGGAGTCCAGGATAATGCCATCTGCTGAAGGGTTCAAGCAGGCCTATAATGCCCAGGCTGCTGTAGATCTCGATACCATGTGCGTCATCTCCACCCACGTCACTCAGTCCCCCAATGACAAGCAGGAAGTCTATCCAACCCTGAAGAATCTTGATGAGTTACCGGAACAGCTGGGCAAGGTTGATACCATGCTGGCCGATACCGGATATTTCAGCGAAGCCAATGTGAATCAATGCATTCAAGCAGAGGTAACACCGCTCTTTTCAACCGGACGGCAGAAGCACAACCAGCCACTGCAGGAAAGGTTCACCGAACCGGAATCATTACCGGATGATGCCGACCATGTAGAAACGATGAAACATCATCTGAAGACTCCAGAAGGAAAGCGACTCTACGCAAAACGAAAAAGTACGGTGGAACCTGTTTTCGGAATCATAAAACAGGTTATGGGATTCCGACAATTCCTCCTCCGTGGCTACGAAGCAGTAAGCGGTGAGTGGACACTTGTGTCCATTGCCTGGAACTTAAAGCGAATGTACGCCTTAAATGGCTAAATAATGTCAAAGATCAAGTAAAATCATCCCTTGGCGGGGTAATTCATTGCAAAAAAAGTGGTAATGATTATCGCCAGAGCTCTTTTTAAACTTATGCCCATAACTTTTGATTTTCAACAACTACTGAGTCCGACAGACTCCTAGCAGGTCATTCGGTTTTTTTCCTTCCCGGGCTGTGATCTGCTGGTTACATGACGATTCCCCCTCGACAGGGCATCCCCCAAGGAAGTAGTGAACGTGCAGGTGGCTTTGGAATTATAACCCGGTAAGGGTTAAGATGGCACTTACAAAACTTGAGCAAGACGTTTTGCCACCTGGTCGAGGTTATTGATATAATCATAGGCCAAGGGATCAAAAACCATCACCGTGCCACCAATGGCCCGGGCCAGGACCCTGGCCTTTTTCTTTGAAAATTGCGGCTGGACAAAGATCACCCGTATATTTTCTTTTCTGGCCTCTTCAATGAGACGGGCCAGCTGT
>NZ_JALUYR010000085.1 GCF_027012695.1 Thermococcus sp. | reverse complement strand
CTCCTCGAGAAGTTCTACGGTTTACCAAGGTTCTACAACGCCGAGAAGATGGAAGATTTGGTCGGCCACCTTGTCATAGGCCTCGCCCCCCACACATCGGCCGGAATCATTGGAAGGATTATAGGCTTCTCCGACGTTCTCGTCGGCTACGCTCATCCGTATTACCACGCCGCGAAGAGGAGGAACTGCTTCCCCGGTGACACGAGAATTTTAGTGCAGATAGACGGCAAACCGGCAAGGATAACGCTCCGCGAACTCTACGAGCTTTTTGAGGGAGAGGGCTATGAGAACATGGTCTACGTCAGGAAAAAGCCCAAGGTGAACGTTAAGGTCTACTCCTTCGACCCCAAGAGCGGTAAAGTCGTTCTGACCGACATCGAGGACGTCATAAAAGCCCCTTCAACGGACCACCTCATTCGCTTTGAGCTTGAGCTTGGAAGGAGCTTCGAAACTACGGTTGACCATCCGGTTCTCGTCTATGAGAACGGGAAGTTTGTGGAAAAGCGGGCTTTCGAAGTGAAAGAGGGCGAGTTTATGGGTGTTATCAGCGATAATGAAGTCCATTTATTGCGTGTTGGGCATATTCATTATGTTAAGTCTAGAGATGACTTTGTGTTCTCTCTTAATGCTAAAAATTACCATAACGTTCTAATGAATGAAAATATTATAACACACCAATGCGATGGTGACGAAGACGCCGTTATGCTCCTCCTCGATGCCCTGCTCAACTTCAGCAAGTACTACCTCCCGGAGAAACGCGGTGGAAAGATGGATGCGCCACTGGTAGTTACGACGAGGCTTGATCCGAGGGAGGTTGACAGCGAGGTCCACAACATGGACGTAGTTAGATATTATCCCCTCGAATTCTATCAAGCCACCTACGAGATGAAGTCGCCGAAGTCAATAAAGTTCATCGAGCGCGTCGAGGACAGGCTCGGGAAGCCTGAGATGTACGAGGGGTTGAAGTTCACCCACGATACCGATGACATCGGTCTCGGTCCGAAGATGAGCCTCTACAAGCAACTCGGCGATATGGTGGAGAAGGTTGAGAGACAGCTCGCCCTGGCCGAGAGGATTCGCGCGGTTGATGAACACCACGTTGCCGAGACCATACTCAACTCCCACCTGATTCCGGACTTGAGGGGCAACCTCAGGAGCTTTACGAGGCAGGAGTTTCGGTGTGTTAAGTGTAACACGAAGTACCGCAGACCTCCTCTCGGAGGAAAGTGTCCCAGATGCGGGGGGAAGATAGTTCTGACGGTAAGCAAAGGCGCGGTCGAGAAGTACCTGCCAACGGCGAAGATGCTCGTTACCCGCTATAACGTCAAGGACTATACCAGACAGAGGATATGCCTGACCGAGAAGGACATTAAGAGCCTCTTCGAGAACGTCTTTCCCGAGAGGCAGAGGACCCTCATGGGCTTTTCAGCGGACGTCTGCGAGAAGATGATTAAAGAGCGGACCGGGAAGTCGAACGGTAGGAACGGCTATCTCGACGAGCTGAAGGCCAGCGGAAACGGGAAGAAGGGAGCGAAGGACAGGACTAAGAAAACCCCTTCAAAGGAAATCAGAAAAACCCCAGAGAGGCCCAGGCGCTCCGAGAAGAAGATAAAGCCGGCTACGGGCTTCGAAAAGGCCGCCCTTAAGGAGTATATGAGGGAGAAGAAAAAGACCGGGGCGGAAGAAGGGCGCATGGCGAAGGGCAAGAAGAAAAAGAAGGGGATAAGCCTCGACGACTTCTTTGGTTCCTGACCCTTGTCTCTTTTCTCCCGGGCTTTCCGTTAATCATATATACGATAACACCGTTCCCTTTTCGGTGGAAATGCAGGGATTCAAGCTCCTCCCCAGCGTTGCTTACCTGCGCGTTCAAAAGCAGGCCTTTATAGGCTACTCCATGCCCCTCGCGGGCTGGATAGGAGAGTACCTGATAAACTACCGGAAGCTTCCGAGGCCGACCTTCCTCTCCCGGGCCTTTGGTAAGCTGGGCTTTTCTTTAGCTGGGGAGGGGAGGGATGAGAGATACATAACCCAGTTCTTCACCAGGGGATCGGTTTCAGTAAGCGCGAGCTGGGACGTTGAGAAGGAGGGCCTCTTTCTCCAGATCTTTCCGCTACGCTCAAAACTCTCCCGCGGTCTAACCATCAGGGCCGAGTACATAGACTTTTACGACCAGCACGTCGTTTCTATCGAGCCCACGGGAAAGCTTCCACCCGGGATAAGGGGAATAGGCATAAACGCCCTCATTCTTGAGGACTACTACCCGGTGGAGATCCCCTACTGGGGGCTTTTGCATGAGGACTGGGAGACCGAGCTTAACCTGATCGTCATGAAGGATGAGATCTACGATAGGCTGAAGCGCGAGGAGTACCGCTGTCCCGTCTGCTTCTCACCGCTGAGCGAGGAGAACGGCGTTCTTAAGTGCCCCAACTGCGGCTTCACCTACGCCCCGGAGAACGACTTCGAGCGGGTCATGGAGACGTTCACTGTGGAGGAGTTTGCGTTTTAGCAAACTTTGCAGGGCGAAGTTTGATCAAAACGGTTCTTACCCATTTACTCGCTTCAGAGTACTTTGTACATGCTTTGTAATAGGGGAGTTTTAGTGGGCTTTCTTTAGTGGATGCTCAATCTTTGACTTTGGGTTTATGCCTCCTGCGCTCTTGGGCACTATTGGAAGTAAACCCCTCCTTAAAACGTCAGTTTGAGCACGAAAGCCACTGGATGTAAAGCACATTAAAGGCACGTGCGACATTGGGGATCTCACAAACATTCAACGACTTTCCGTCAGCGCTGAGACTTCTGGAAAAAGCTTCACCAAAAATACGTAGCTCTCCTCAAAACGCAACTTCGAGGGTTTAACTCACGGATGAACTCTTTATTGGCAGGAACTGACTGTAAAGGAACCTTTAATGTGGGTTTACTTTTCTTTGACACCCTTCGGGTGTCTTCTTTAAAACTAAACCCTCTTTAAAAGGGGCAATTTAACAGTTCTCAATTTCGAAGCGACGATCAAACAAAAACCCTCTCAAAAATTTAGCCTGTCAAAAGGAGCTACGAACTTTGATGAAACTTTTCGCCAGAAAAGTTTCTATGGTAGCCCGGCGGGGATTCGAACCCCGGTCCCCGGATCCAAAGTCCGGGATGATGGCCGCTACACCACCGGGCTGCCCTGCGAAAAATGCAAAGTTTCTGCTTTATAAACTTTGAGTTCCGGCAAAAACTGTGGAAGGGTTCAGATGATGGCGGAAACCAGGTCTCTGATTGCCTTTTCAGGGTCCTTCGCCTTCGTAACGCCGCTCGCGAGGAGAACGCCGACGCTTCCCAGCTCGAGGGCCTTCTTCACGTCCTCGCCCGTTGATATTCCTGCTCCGGTGAGAACCTTCACTTCGGGGTTGACCTTTCTGACAAGTTCAACGGTATCGGTTATCACTTCGGGCTTGGCCCTGCTGACAGGAATGCCAGTTCCTATCAGCTCGGGCGGTTCAACCGCTACATAATCCGGGCCGAGGGCGGCAACGGCAGCTGAAACTGCCGGTTTGTTGGAGCAGACCATCGTCATGAGTCCAACTTCCTCAGCCCTTCTAATGCTCGCCTCCAGGTCCGCCAGGATCATCCTTCTCTCCGAGTGATTGAGGAGCGTTCCTACGGCCCCGGCCTCCTTAACCGCCTCCGGAAGAACGTGGCCTGTATGACTTCCCGGTTTTATCGGGTCCAGGTGCTGTGCGAAGACCGGTATCTCCACGCTATCTGCAACCGTTTTGAGGTCGGTGAACTGGGGTGCAACCACGATGGTTATCCCCGTTTCCTTCCAGACCTTTTCAGCGGCTTTTGCTATCGCCAGTGCCCTCTTTCCGGTCGCTTCGATGTAGGTCTTGAAGTTTATGGCTATGATCGGTTCCCTCAGCTTTACCATCGGTATCACCTGAGGTGTTACGTTCTTTTCCCTTAAACGTCTTTCGGGAGTTTTGTTTCCACTGGAGGGGTCTGCCGAAGGGGTCTATCATCCCGGCCCGTATGAGGGAGGAGCTTATTTTGGGCCCTATCGGGCTCTTCACCAGGGGGATGACGACTATTTCCAGGGGTTTTAGACCCCTCTCCTTCCGGGCCCGGTTAACTATCAGAGCCCCCCTGTAGGTTTCCTCGCTCACGACTATGGCCTCAAGGCTCCTCATCTCCGCAGCGAAACCTATGGCGTCGTGGATCTTGATCACGCGGTAGCTGGAGTACCCGTTGACGTCGAAGAATTTGATCAGATCCCTCAGGCGAAGGCCGTAGGGGAGAATCCTTTCGGCGTGGGGCTTGTCCCTCACCATCCCGTCGGAGGTTAGGCCCACGTAAACGTATTCGCCGACCTCGAAGGCTTTCCTGAGGAGGGCCTTGTGGCCCAGATGAAGCCTGTCGAAGGTTCCGCCGACGACGACTTTTTTGAATTTCTTCATGGTCCTTCGTTGGGCCCGGAACCAATAAGCTTTTTTATTGGCCGGAAAGATTTCTCCGGAGGTGAAGGAATGAAGAAGCTTGCCGTCCCCGTTCTCATTCTCATCCTGGCAGGGACCCTCGGAGGGGTCAGTGCCGCCGAGCCGCAGCCCCTCTTCGACTTGAACTTTCTGATAAGGGTCTCCCCCGTCCAGCTCAACGGTTCCGAGGTGTGGATCGGAAGCTTCAGCGTCCACGCCGTTCTGAAGGATCCCCTTTACCGGGCCTACTTCGATCACCTCGCGGCCAACAACACCACCCGGGCCCGGGAGGAATTCAGGGACTTCGTTCGGCAGCTCGTCTACGGCAACCTGAAGGACAACTTTGAGAGACGCTTTGAGGAGGTCAACCTCTCGGGGACGATATATCTCCCCGAGGGCGGCCCGGTTAGGGTGGGTGACAACTGGTCCGCCACTGTCTCGTTTGCGATCTCCAACTTCCTCGTGAGTACCGATGGGAAGGTCCTGAGGTGTCCCCTCTCCGGTAACCTGCAGTTCGTCTTTAAGGGCCATGTCTTCGACTACACATGGGACCGAATGACGGTGGTTCTTCCCAGGAACTACGAGATCAAGAACCTCGCCCCGCGGCCGGACGATTTCTCGAAGGGCGTTGCCATCTGGACCAACGGGAGCTACATTCCCCTCATCGAGCTCTACACTCCTGCGTATACCTTCCTGCGCTACATAAACTCCACCCACAAGAGCATAACCCTCTCCTTCGATCCCGAGGACGGCTACCTGAGGTTCAACGCTACCTTTGACCGGGTTCCCGAGTACGACTCCACGGTGGAGTACCTGCTCAGGAGCTTCAAGGAGACAATGGACGTGGTCAGCATTGACACCCTCGAGAAAAACGGAACCCTCATCGTCGTCGGCATAGCCCGGCCCGAGGTGGCCTATCGCGAGACATCGAAGGAGAGGGTATGGCAGGTTATGGTCAAACTTCCGGGCAGGTTCGACGAGATCAGGGTAACCGCCGGAACCTACCAGCTCGCCCCGGATAACACCGTCATAATAACGGTCATCGAGAAGAAGTCCGGGAATCGGGTTTACTACCTCCTGGGCGGGGCACTCACGGTGGGTGTCGCGGCCTTTTTCTTCGCGCGGAGGCGCAGGAAGAATTCCAAAGAGCCCGAAAATAAGGGGGAAACCCCGGTGGACGAGCTCGTTGACGTCGTCAGCCTCGAGGAGGGTGAGTGAATGGACTTCTTTTTCTATCCCAAAAGCGTCGCCGTCTTCGGCTCCTTTAGAGAGGGCGCGATAGCCCACGAGATCCTCAGGAACATCGTGGAGGGCGGCTTTGATGGGAAGATAATTCCCGTCAACCCGAAGGGTGGAACCGTTGAGGTCGCTGGAAAGCGCTTTGAAATCATGCAAAAGCTTGAGGAACCCGTTGACGTTGCGATAATCGCGGTTCCCTCAAAAATCGTTCCGTCTTTGATCGACGAGATAGGGCCGCTCATCAAGGGCGCCGTCGTCATCTCTGCTGGCTTTTCCGAGGTCGGGAACGATGAGCTGGAGCGCGAGCTTGTTGAGAAGGCCAGAAAGCACGGCGTTAGACTCATAGGCCCCAACTGCGCCGGGGTCTTCGGCGTCCACGGGAAGTTCTTCGGGTCCTTTGAGGTTCGGGTTAAACCAGGCGGACTCGCTCTAATCAGCCAGAGCGGTGCCTTCGGAGGAGCGGCTTTGGCCATGGGTAACGACGAGGGGATTGGATTCTCGGCCTTTGTAAGCTATGGAAACGCCGCTGATTTGAACGAGAGCGACTTTTTGGAATACTTCGCCGACGATGAGAACACGAAGGCCATAGCCCTCTACATCGAGGGGGTTAAGGATGGCAGGCGCTTCCTCAAAGCCCTCCGCTACGCGAGTGAGAAGAAGCCCGTCATAGTGCTCAAGGCAGGGAAGAGCGCGAGCGGCGCCAAAGCTGCAGCATCTCACACGGGTTCCCTCGCAGGTTCCTACGAGATTTACAGGGCGGCCTTCAGGCAGGCAGGCGCGATAGAGGTAGAGGAGATGGAGGAACTCTTCGATGCGGCTAAAGCCTTCGAGATGTATCTTAAAGCCGGAAAGCGCGTAGCGGTGATAACCAACTCCGGTGGTCCCGGCGTTTTAGCGACGGACAAGCTGGAAAAGCTAGGTCTTGAGATCGCGAAGCTGAGCGGGAAAACCGTCCGGGAACTCCGCTCCTTCCTTCCAGAGCAGTGCTCCGTTAAGAATCCCATTGACCTCATAGCGGATGCGGACTACGAGCGCTATAGAAGAACCATCGAGGTAGTGTGTAAGGACGAGAACGTTGATTCTCTCTTAGTCATCTGCGTGCCGCCGATATTCATACCGAGCGAGGAAGTGGCTAAGGCGGTCATCGAGGCCGACTGCGACAAGCCGGTTATCGTCAACTTCATGGCGGGGGAGCTGGTCAGGGACGGCGTTGAAGTCCTCGAAAGGGCTGGAATAAAGAACTTCCCCACGCCGGAGAGGGCCGCGAGGGCTCTTTACTGGCTCTCTCTCAGGGACGACCCGGACAAAGGCTTTTAAACGGCCGGGTCGTTTAACTTCCCATGATATCCCTTGGCATAGAGGGAACCGCCCATACCCTCGGCATAGGCATCGTCACCGAAAAAAAGGTTCTCGCCAACGTATTTCACACTCTCACCACCGAGAAGGGTGGAATCCACCCGAAGGAGGCCGCCGAGCACCACGCGCGCCTTCTCAAGCCCCTTCTGAGGAAGGCCCTCAACGAGGCAGGAATAACGATGGAGGACGTTGACGTTATAGCCTTCTCCCAGGGGCCGGGTCTCGGGCCGGCATTGAGGGTCGTCGCGACCGCGGCCAGGGCGCTGGCAATACGCTATGGAAAGCCGATAGTGGGCGTGAACCACTGCATAGCCCACGTGGAAATCACCAAAATGTTCGGCGTCAAGGACCCGGTCGGTCTGTACGTGAGCGGTGGCAACACGCAGGTTCTCGCCTTAGAGGGCGGTCGCTACCGCGTTTTCGGTGAGACCCTTGACATAGGCATAGGGAACGCGATAGACACCTTTGCTAGGGAGCTTGGCATAGGCTTTCCCGGAGGCCCGAAGATAGAGAAGCTCGCCCAAAAGGGGGAGCGCTACATTGAACTCCCCTACGCGGTGAAGGGCATGGATCTGAGCTTTTCGGGAGTTCTCACCGAGGCGGTCAGAAAGTACCGCACCGGAAAGTACCGCGTTGAGGACCTGGCCTATTCCTTCCAGGAGACCGCCTTTTCGGCGTTGGTTGAGGTCACCGAGAGGGCAGTTGCACACACCGGCAAGGACGAGGTTGTGCTAGTTGGGGGCGTTGCCGCGAACAACCGTCTTCGCGAGATGCTCAGAATAATGACGGAGGACAGGGGTGTTGAATTCTTCGTCCCGCCCTACGACCTCTGCAGGGACAACGGGGCCATGATAGCCTACACAGGTTTGAGGATGTTCAAAGCGGGAATACGCTTTTCACTCGAGGAAACCGTGGTGAAGCAGAGGTTCAGGACCGACGAGGTTGAGGTGACCTGGGATTGAGAGTCTCGCCCATCTTTTTCATAACGGACATCGTGCTGCTCGTGGTCATTGGCTACGCGGCCATCTACTCCCTCAGGAGGGTCCACAGGTACGGTGAGCCCCTGGACAGGTTCATAGTAATCACGGCAGTATCCCTGCTACTCGCCACTGTTGGCAGGTTCATGGATGTTCTGGACGATTTCTGGCTTTTCCCGGGTCCGTATTACGCCGTCGAATACGTCCTCTACTTCCTCGCCATAGTGGGGGTTGCCTACGGTCTGCTGAGCTACATCAGCAGCGTGGAAAGACGCATCTTTCCCATCCCCTCGGAAGAAGGCGCCGGGGGAGAGCTCGCCCCCGGGGGTTATCTCTACATTACCGGCTCCGATGAGGGAGATTTCTTGAAGTTCCTCGGGAAGTGCGTGCACGATCCCGTCCTCGTTATAACCCGGGATCCCTGGAGGTACGAGGGCCTGGAAAACGTCAGGACCGTGTGGGTTACCCCCATCGGTGAGGGAGGCGTGAGCCCGACGAGGCTCCACGTTCTGCTTGACGCCGCGGTGGAATTCATGAGGGGCGGCGGAAAACTCGTGGTAGTTGACTGCCCCGAGATACTGGTGCTCTACAACGACTTCCCGGCGGTATTCAAGTTCCTCTCCTCGATGAAGGACTACGCCATCAGCTCCGGTTCGACGGTTCTTCTGCTCGTGGAGGAGGGTACGCTCGACGAAAGGGAGCTCAACATCCTGTCCCTCGAGTTCACCCCGGTCAGGGAGCTGAAGAACCTCCTCAAAACCTCTTCTTGAGCCTCATCGTGTACTTGGGGTAGATCTCCCGCGTGAAGCGTATAAACTTGGCCTTACGCGGGGACTTCTTTATGGTTATCTCGGTCTTGGGGTTCAGGTGTGTGTAGAACTGGCCATCAATGGCGAGGATGATCTCCCTCTTGAGGGCGAGGTTCCTCACGTCTATGGTGCTGGACGCCGGAACGACCATCGGCCTCGAGCTCAGTGCCAGGGGCGCCAGGGGGGCTATGACCATCACGTCGAGCCTGGGGTCAACGAAGGGTCCCCCAGCGCTCATTGCGTACCCCGTGGATCCGGTGGGCGTAGATATTATCAATCCGTCAGCCCTTATCTCGTCCGCCAGGCCGCCATCGATGTAGTACTTCAGATGGATTATCTTGCCCGGAATTCCCGTCAGTACAGCGGACTCGTTGAGAGCGTCCGGGACGCTGTTCTTCCCGTTCAGGTACGTTCTGAGCTTTATGCGCTCGTCAATGTAGTATTCACCTTCAAGGAGTTTGCTGAGGGCAAAGAACGTTTCGTGGGGTTCGACTTCTGTGAGAAAACCAAGGGTCCCCATGTTTACACCGAGTATCGGTATCTCCTTTTTCGTCCTGTGCTCCACCCTAAGGATGGTACCGTCCCCGCCGATGGCTATTATGACGTCCACGTCGAACTCCTCGAGCGGAAGGACGTCCTCCTCGCTGAACTCGGGCAGGTTCTCGTAGGTTTCCCTGTCAACGAAGACCCTGTATCCGCTCACCTTCAGGAAGTCGTAGACGCGATAGGCCAGTTTGAGGGCCTCCTTTTTATCCCTCCTCGCGACAACGCCGAACTTCATAATCCCTCCCCCATTTCTTCCTCCAGAACCCCTCTTTCCGGGGCGGGCGGGGTGACCTCATCCCTCCCCCCGAGGCCCGCGACCACAAAGGAGCCCACGACCGTCGGCCCCCAGTAGGATATGAGCCTCTCAAGGATCGTTCCGGTAACCGCGAACTCGGGGTCTATGCCCAGGGCTATGAACACCGCGGAGTTGACGGCCTCTATTATCCCCGCACCGCCCGGGACGATGGCGAACATTCCGACCACCATCGATACGACGAGAACCACGGTTATGTCCACCGGTTCTATCGGGTAGTTTATGGCCATGAAGATGAGGTGATACCTGGCTATCGTGAGGCCCCAGTAGACGAAGGACAGAAGCACCGCCACCAGGGTGTGGAGCTTGCTCCTGGCTAGAAGCCTGAAGTCCGTCTGGAAGCGGGGAATCGTCACCCGGTCTATTTCCTCAAAGGTTCCCCTTCTCCGCTCGGCCCTCCCCCTGGACACCCTCTCGTACAGCCGGAATATCCACCAGATCGCCCCATGGGATCTCTTCTCGCTCATCAGGAGCCCTATGACGAGGGCCGCGAAACCGAACATTACCGCGTCCAGGAAGAGAATGAGCCAGGTGAGGGCGGTCTCGCCGAGCCGGTGGACGTGAACCGTTGCTGTGATCATCATAACGGCTATCGGAATCAGATCGAGTATCCTGTCCATCATCACGCTCGCGGTCATAGGACCGTAGGGTTCTCCGGTTTCCCTTGCGAGGTAGTAGACCCTGATGAACTCACCGAGGCCCTTTGCTCCCGGGCTTATGTTGTTGAAGAACATCCCCACGAATATCGCCTTGAACACCGTCCAGAGGGGGGCCTCTATTCCAAGCCCCTTCAGGAGAACCTTCCACCGGAGGGCCCAGGCCAGCAGGGTCAGGAGGTAGACGACCACCGCGAGCAGAAGGTACTCAAGCCTCGAGTTCCGGAGGATCTCCACTACCCCCTGGGCCCCCGCCCAGTTGATTAGGGCACCGATCACAACGAGTGCCCCGCCGAAAAACGCCACCCTCTTCCAGTCCATGGTGTGCACCGTTAGTCTTTCTCTTCCCCGTTCCCGTTTATATCGTTGTCGTTTGATCCTTTCCTCAGCCTGATTCCAAAGTGGGCCATCACGAGAGCCCCTATGACCGTCGGCCCCCAGTAGGATACCAGTCTCTCGAGGAGGGTGGCGGTAACGGCAACCTCCTTGTTAATTCCCAGGAGGACGTAGACGGCCGAGTTTATGGCCTCTATCAATCCCGCACCGCCCGGGACGATGGCGAACATTCCGACGACGATGCTTATCATCTGAACAACCATAACGTCGAGAAGCCTTATCGGGTTGTTTATGCTGCAGAAGATGAAGTAGGAACGCAGGAGGATGAAGAACCAGGTGACGAAGGACCAGAAGAGCGAGAGAACGAAGGCCCTCTTGTGCCTCATCAGTATTCTGAAGTTCTCCTGGAAGCGTGGGACGTCGATCTCGACGATTCTGACAAAGCGCTCCTCGTACTTGAGGGCCTTCTTCGGCATTATCCTCTTGAACTGGCGGTAGAGCCAGTAGAGGATTCCCTTCGTCCGGTTCTCGCTGAGCAGAACACCGAGTGTAGCGAAGGTGGCGATGGCAAAGAACGCATCCAGGAGAAGGAGTGTCACGGTTAGCGTGAACGATCCCAGTCTGTAGACGTGAATCGTTGCCAGGAGAAGCATGAAAACCACGGGAATGACGTCCATTATCCTGTCCATCATCACAGTCGCGAAGACGTGGCCGTAGGGCTCACCGGTCTTCTTGGCGATGTAGTACATCCTCACCGGTTCGCCGCCGCCCCTGGCACCGGGAGTTACATTGTTAACAAAAACGCCGACCAAGAGGGCTCCGAGTATTGTTTTGAAGCTGGCCCGGATGTTCAGGCTCCTGAGGAGGACCCTCCAGCGGAGGGCCCAGGCCAGGAGGGATGCCACGTACGCCAGAACCGCCAGGAGGAAGTAGTCCAGTCTCGCGGTCTTGAGGATCTCGATCACGTCGCCTATTCCGGCCCACCAGAGGAGAAGTATGATCACAACGATACCAAGCCCGGAGAGAGAGTACTTCCTCTTTCCCATCCCTACACCTTCCTGAATCTGGCTATGAAGAAGCCCTGGGTGAGATGCCTGTTCGGGTAAAACCTCTGCACGTTCTCAATTCCGATCCCCGGGGAACCTATGAAGATGCTCTGCTCCTCGAGTTTGAGTCCCTTCGAAAGGGCGTACTTCACGTTCGCCTCGTTCTCCTCCAGCGAGAGCGTGCAGGTGGAGTAAACCAAAACGCCGCCCTTCCTCAGGGACTTCACCGCCGCCCAGATGAATGCCCTCTGGTAGCGCGCGGTCGCCTCGATGTCCTTTGGAGTTCTGCTCTCCCAGAGCTTGGGCCTTATGCCGAGGGCGGTGCAGGGTGCATCGAGGAGTATCTTATCGGCATGAATTCCGAGTTCTGGCAGCTTCCTCGCGTCCATCCTTATGAGCCTGACGTTCTTAACGCCGAGCCTCTTAAGTTCTTCCTCCATCTTCCTCAGCCTGTTCTTCGATTTGTCCATCGCGATTATCTCTCCCCTGTTCTGCATGAGCTGGGCTATGTGGCTCGTCTTTCCGCCTGGAGCGGCCGCCATGTCGATTATTAAATCTTCCTCTCTCGGCTCTAGGACGTGGGCAACGACCATTGAGGGCAGGCTCTGGGCGTAGAAGAGGCCCTCCTTAAAGCTCTCTAGCTCGCTCAAACTTGGAAGCTTGAACTTTGGAAGGGTCACTTCCACTGCTAAGCCCCTAGTCGAGGTTATCATCTCCTTCGCGCCCATCCTGGCTATGCCAATTCCGACGAGCAGGCCCCTCGGGTCTCTAATCTCCACCTCGTCTCCAGGCTTTATCCTTCTGTCCGCCTGGAGAACACCGGGAGCGTAGAGCATCGCACCCTGGTAGACGCTCTCGCTCGCGAACTTGTTGGCCCTCACGGCGGGAAGGTCCGGCTCATAATCATCCGGAAAGTTGGGACCTTCCCTCTCGAAGTATATCCCCTCCCGAAGGTAGGGGCTTCTCTTTGGCTTCAAACCTTCTTTCCTCAGAATGGCCATCAGCTTCGAGCGGCTCGTTTTCAGGGTATTCACGCGGATGTAGTACTTCTCCACCGGTGTCCGGAGGGAGGCCATTATTTCCTCCGCCTCGTCCCCAAAGAGTTTCCTGTAGTACTCCCTCAGCTCCGGTGGAAAGGCCTCCTCATAGCCCATAGAGACACCTCAGAGGTCGAAGATTTCAAAGCGTTTTCCGAGGTCTATGAGCCTCTTGATTCCCTGCTTGAGGGCCTTTACGCTCCCGAAGTTTGCCTCGAACTGGAAAACTTTCTCGTCGCTTTTCTCAATTCTCTCGAGAACCTCCGTCGGGGAGACCCTCCCATCGCGCCTCCAGTTGTAGACGTCGCTCAGGAAGTTTTCCGAACCGTAGATGAAGCTCCTGGGAAAGAGCTCGAGGAAGAGGCCGACGAAGTTCTCGCTTATCCTCTCCCTTGGAACGGCAACCACAAGGTAGTAGCTCTCCGGCGTCGCCCCGACCTCGATCTGGGGCTTTATCTCGAAGGCCGGGTGCGGATAGCTCATCTGCCTCCACTCGCCGTCTAGGAAAAGGTAAGCTCCGAAGACCTCCTCAACGTCTTCGATCTTAAAGCCCTCCGGCGGGTTTGCCTTCAGCTCATCGTTGAGCGCAAAGATGCTCTCCCACATCTCGTTCAGAAAATCGTGAACTTCTCTCACTTTCATCCCGCACACCCAAAATGGAAAAGGAAATGGCCTTAAAAACCTTCATCCAAGTATCTCGTCCAGCATCTCGTTCAGGGTCTCCATTATCTCCGTCTTCATGGTTTCCTCGTAGCTGGCGAGCCTGACCCGGTAGCTCTGCCCCATAAAGTCCAGACTGAGGAAGACGTTGGCTCTCAACCTGCTCACCTCCCCGTTCCTGACGTGGCGGACCCATGCCTTTGGAAGGGAGTCCTCGATGATGTAGGCCCGGAGATCCAGGACAGCGTATCCGTTGGCGGGTATGACGACCCTGTTCCGGGTCTCTCCGTAGGCCACTTTGATGTCGTTGGCATAGGCCTCAAAGCTGACGTTCCCTACGGGCACGGGGAACCTGTTGGGGTTGTAGAACTTCATGTGGGCAATCAGGACGGCCTTCCCCTTCTCCTCACCGGCCCAGTCAAAGGTGGTTCCGACGAGGGCTGGGGTTTTAACGAGGCCACCGGCTATTTCCCTGCTCTCTGCGGTGAAGTTCAAGCTGGCCAGGATGTCCTCGCTGACCTCCCGCCTTAAGTCGTAGTCAATGGGTATGATCCCCAGGAGCCTGCTCCTGAAGAGCACAAGGACCGTCCCCCTCTGGCCGTTGTCGAGGTACCTGACGAGGGCACGGACCAGGTTCCGGTTTTCGACGGCAAGAACGATCTCCAGCTCCTTCCCGAGGGCGCTGTAATTGAACTCTTCGACCCCCATAACCGGGATGCCCATAAACTCCACGGTCAGGTTCTCCAGCGAGAGGGGAACTGCCAGGGGTTTGTTGAGCCGGCCCTCCAGTACTATTTCCGTCCTGTCCTCTGTTACCTGACCCCACCGGGCGTTCACCTCTGGCTGGGAGGTGAAGGCGGCGTAGACCACGTAACCCACCCAGAGGATTATCGCTATGGTCACCAGCCCGAGTACAGTCTTCAGTCCCATCTCCATCACCTTCCAGGGTTCTCCCATCGTTTAAACTTCTCCGGTAGCTTTAAAACTCCATCCCCCTACACCGGATGGTGAACAGTGATGTCGCTCTCATCGTTCCTGTGGGCCCTGTGGTACGTCCTCCCCGCCTATGTGGCCAACGGTACCCCTGTACTCGTTGGGGGAGGGAGACCGATAGACGGCGGAAGGACCTGGAGGGACGGAAGAAGACTTCTCGGTGACGGAAAGACCTGGCGGGGTTTCATCGGTGGAGTGGCCTTTGGAACCCTTACCGGCGTGATTCAGTACTTCATAACACCCGACTTCTACGGCGATCTTAAGACCGCGGTTCTGCTGGCTTTCCTTCTCTCCTTTGGAGCCCTGGTGGGCGATCTGGTCGGTAGCTTCCTCAAGAGGCGTGCCAACCTTCCGCGCGGCGCTCCCGCGATAGGCCTCGATCAGCTCGGCTTCCTCCTCTCGGCCCTTGCCTTCGCCTACCCGGTCAAGCCCCTGAGGGGCGATCAGATGCTGATGGTCCTGATAATTACTCCCTTCATCCACTGGGGGGCCAACTACTTCGCCTACAGGATGGGATGGAAGAGCGTACCCTGGTAGCGAGCCACCGGGCAACCCTTTTTAACTTCCCCTCCAACCTCTTTTGGGTGATGTGGATGAAGGTTACCGTTCGCTACTTCGCGCGCTACCGCTCCCTCGTCGGCAAAAGCGAGGAAGAACTTGAGGTTCCAGACGGAATAACCGTTAGGGAACTCATCGAGATCCTGAAGGAGAGGCACCCGGTTCTCAAAAACGAGGTCTTCGCGGAGGAGGACGACCTGGCCGATGTCAACGTTTCGCGGAACGGCCGCTACGTGCGCTTCGACGAGGTTTTAAGGGATGGAGACATCGTCGCGATATTTCCCCCCGTGAGCGGTGGTTGAGATGCTCAGCGAGAAGGAAATCGAGCGCTACGACAGGCAGATAATGATATTCGGGAAGGAGGGCCAGGAGAAGCTGAAGAACTCGAAGGTGGCCGTCGTTGGAGTCGGCGGTCTGGGAAGTCCAGTTGCCTACTACTTAGCTGCTGCCGGAATCGGGACGATACTCCTGATAGACGAACAGGAACCTGAACTCAGCAACCTGAACAGGCAGATACTCCACTGGGAGGAAGACCTGGAGAAGAACCCCAAGCCCCTATCGGCGAAGTGGAAGCTCGAGCGCTTCAACTCCGACATAAAAATCGAGACCTTCGTTGGGCGGCTCACCGCCGAGAACGTCGATGATGTCCTCGATGGCGTCGATGTAATCGTTGACTGCCTCGACAACTTCGAGACGAGGTTCCTGCTCGACGACTACGCCCACCGGAAGAGAATCCCCCTCGTTCACGGCGCGGTAGAGGGGACCTTCGGCCAGGTGACGACGATAGTTCCTGGCAAAACGAAAAGCCTTCGCGAGATCTTCCCCAACGTTAAAGAAAGGAAGGGAAAGTTCCCGGTGATCGGACCCATAGCCGGAGTCGTGGGCTCGATCCAGGCGATGGAGGTTATAAAGCTCCTGACGGGCCTCGGGGAGCCCCTCCTGAACAGGCTCCTGCTCGTTGATCTCGCCTACAATACCTTCGACGTTGTCGAGCTCAGGTAGGGGGCCTGACCTCTATCCTTCTGTTCACAGAGGTTATCTCGAAGGTCTCGTCCCAGCTTCCCTCCTGGGTTATCCTCATCTCGCCTAGAATCGGGTCGCTGACCTCCGTCACGGAACTTACATCAAAACCGAGCCTTCCCCCGACGAGTCTGTTTCCCCTGAAGTGGAGCTCCAGCCTTCCCCCGCTGACGTACACAGAGGTCTGGGCTGACGCTGAGAAGTAGGCCTCTGCGAGAGGCTCCAGCTCGTAGTCGGGAATGCGGTAGATCAGCCGCAGGATCTTCCCCTCCTCGATGGAGTCCGGTTTCTCAGCCAGGTATCTCCTCGCCAGGCTCACTATGCTGTACCTCCACACCATCTCGCTTGCGGCGGGATCGTCTATCCTCACCCAGCCGACGGCAGTCCGCAGGTAGGTGACGTTGTTCACTATTATCCGCGACGTTTCCGTCCCGGTCCCGTCGGGAAGGCTTATGGTTGTCGTGTTTATCCAGGCACTCCAGGAGTCGTAGTCTACGTAGCCCCTTTCGATGATCCGCAGGGTAACGTTGTCGGTCTCCGAGCTTTCATTCCCCTCCACGGTCACCGTCATTACCAGAGATGTGTTGCTGTTGTAGGTGAACCGCCTTATTGAGCGTACCCCCTCCAGAAGCTCCCCTGGATCCGGTTCCTTTCGGGTTGTCGTGACGGCCGGTCTGGGAGAGCCGGTCGTTTCCATCTTTTCCGTGCCGTTTGGGACGATGCTGGCCGTCGGTTTGGCCGTCGTTTCGCCGCCACCCATGCAGCCGGCAATCGCGCCGACCAGGAGGATCACGAGGAGTGGGAGTGCGTACCCCTTCATAACACCACCACCGCAGCTCCCCCTCCGGCCACTTAAACCTTTCCACCGCTCGATTTTTAACGTTCAAAGGCCAAATTCCGCCGGTGGTGGCATGAAGGTCAGACTCATGAAAGAACCCTTCGATCTCAACGGGGCCCTGGATCACGTTTCCGTCCCCGAGGCTGGAGCCTACGTCTTCTTTCTCGGCAGGGTCAGGAACGAGAGCCGCGGAAGAAAAGTTGAGAAGCTCATCTACGAGGCCTATCCCGAGATGGCCGAGGCGGAGATGGAGCGCATAAGGGAGGAAGCCCTCGAGAGGTTCCCGATCATCGACATCCTCATATGGCACCGCTACGGCGAGCTTGATGTTGGGGAAGATACCATACTCATCATAGCCAGCGCTGGGCACAGGAAGGAGGCCTTTGAGGCCTGCTCGTGGGCGATTGATGAGGTCAAGAAGCGCGTCCCCGTCTGGAAAAAAGAGGTGACCGACGGGGGCACCTTCTGGATTGAGGGCGATAGGCAGATTCCCCATCCGTGATCTGGAATTTTCCATTTTTTGCAAACTCCTTCCAATGGTATGCAAAATCGGAATAGAAAAAGTATATATAGCGGGCCGCCTATCCCTCTACCGGTGGTGCCGGTGGAGGAGATCACATACGAGGCATCAGGATCCTTTGAGGTTCCCATCTCGTCGAGGGTCGTTTCGATATCAAAGCCCCCCTGGAGCGCCAGACCCCACCGCGGGAAGCTCGAGAGATTGATACTCCAGCTCGGTGCGGGAAGGGGCAGGTTCTCCGAGGTTGAGGGGATACCCAGGTCACTGGGCTGCATAGGCAACAACCGCTTCCTCCTGAGGCGGGAGCCCCTGAGTGTGGAAAGGGTGAGGGAGCTCATCTCCGAGTTCAGAAAAGCCGGTGGAAGGGAGCTCTGGCTGACCAACTACGACAGCGTTGATTATCTTCTCTCAGTGGCCGCGTACTCCGTCGAGATCGGCGTTGATGAGGTCCACGCCGTCCTTCATCTTGATGACCTCGATAGAGTAAGACCCGTTGAGGGTGTTCGTTTCATAGCGGAGCTCGAGTATTCGTCGGAGAACCTCCAGAGGCTTGAGGCCCACCGCTGGCTCCATGGGGCACTGATTATGGTCAGGGGCTCTGACCTGGATGACTTTCTGGGCCTCAAGACCACCTTTCCCGGGGAGATCTACGTTGACGTCCTCTACCCCGGCTCTGCAAGGAAGCTCGATTTCAACGTCATAGAGGTGCGCAGGGTTCTCAATCCGACCACCGAAAGGTATCACGACTGTCTCGCCGGGACCCTTGCGATAACTGCCGACGGGTACGCCCTTCCCTGCCCCCTCCTGAGGAACCATGTGGTGGCGGACATGATGGAAGCGGGGATCAGGGGGACCGTGAGGAGGAAACATCTCAGGGAGTTCTGGAGGATGACGAAGGACAAGATAGAAACGTGCAGAGCCTGTCCCATCAAGTACGTCTGTCACGATTGCAGGGCCCTGGAGTACCAGGCGACGGGGGATATAGAGGGCGTTGAGTACTGTCCGCTCTTCCCCTAGAATTCCATGATCGAGCGGTAACCCTTTCCATCTTTTCTGACCATCCTCTCGCAGCGTGTTTTCAGGTTCCTATTGTTCAGTTCCCGGAACGTTTCGTCGAAATACATTATGCCCATCTTTTCCACGTAGCTGCTGAACTCCAGGATCTTGCTTCCCAGGTCATCCTTTGATGAGAAGTACCATTCCAGGAGGTAGCCGTAGTTGAACAGGATGCCGGCGTTTATCTCGTAGTCCCTGAACTTTTCGAGGACTTCTTTTTTCAGCTCCCTGGTTAGACCAACGACACCCCTGTCGTGGATGTTCATTTCTATCGTAGCGATGAAACCCAGGAGTATTCCCTCCTCCCGGAGACGGTTTATCATGTACCTGACCGTTGGTCTCGTCTTTCCAAGCTTCCTTGCCATCTCGGTCACAGGAGTCCTCGCGTCCCACTTGAGAATATCTATCAGTATGGCGTACTCGTAGGGGATGTTCCAGTTCCCGAAGCTGTCGTCCCCGCTGGGGGGATAGGCCCTGGCCCCGTAGAACTCGTAGTCGTCCGAGTACCTCGAGAGCAGCTCGTCAATCCTGTCCCTCTGGTCGTCCGGAATGTGGAGCACTGAATAGAGGCCGTTCTTAAAGCCGAAGATGGGGTTCGTGTAGCCTACGAAGGGGTTCTTCGTTATCCTGAACCCCACTTCCTTCAGGCTCTCCCTGGGGATGTTCATGAAGGCCACAAAGCTCCGGAGACCTACCCGCCTTATGTTGAACATCGCGTTGACCGTGACATACCTGCCGTAATAACGATCGTAGAGCCTCTTGAGTTTGTAGTATTCCATGCCCTCCTCCCGCGATATCTTCCTCAGACTATCAAGGGGATGCCTGTTGAGAATATCAACGAGGAGCTCTATCTCTTCCATGGATGGCCCGCCCATGTTCACCCACCGTCCGGCTGGGAAAAAGTTATATCCTCGGTGTATTAAACCATTCCGGTGGTGTTGATGGTCAAGATAGACGTGATCGAGGTGGAGAAGCCCCAGGGAGTTGAGGTGATAATAGGACAGGGCAACTTCTCGATATTCACCGTAGACGACCTGGCGAAGACCCTCCTCACGACGGTTCCGGGCATAAAGTTTGGAATAGCGATGAACGAGGCAAAGCCGCAGCTCACCCGGTTCACCGGCAACGATTCCGAACTGGAGAAACTGGCTGCAAAGAACGCCCTGAGAATAGGCGCCGGCCACGTCTTCGTCATCCTCATGAAGAACGCCTTCCCGATAAACGTCCTCAACGCCGTCAAGAACCATCCAGCAGTTGCCATGGTCTACGGGGCCAGCGAAAACCCCTTCCAGGTGATAGTTGCCGAGACCGAGCTCGGAAGGAGTGTTCTGGGTATAGTGGACGGTAAGGCCGCCACCCGGATAGAAACGGAGGAGGAACGGAGGGAACGGCGCGAGCTCGTGGAGAAAATAGGGTACAGGATAGACTGAGCGGCAACCTTTTTACTTCCTTTGGGTCTCTTCTTCCGGTGGTTTCATGCGGCTGGCCTTTGTAACGTCCAACCCCGGTAAGATTGAGGAAGCCAGGAAGTACCTTGAACCCCTCGGCGTTGAGGTCTATCAGCTTCGCTTCCCCTATCCTGAGATACAGGCCGATACGCTCGAGGAAGTGGCCGAGTACGGCGCCAAATGGCTCGCCGAAAGGGTTGACAGCCCCTTCTTCCTCGACGACTCGGGGCTTTTCATAAACGCCCTCAGGGGCTTTCCGGGTGTTTACTCGGCCTATGTTTATAAAACCCTTGGCATCGACGGTATTCTGAAGCTTTTGGAAGGTGTCGATGACAGGAGCGCCTACTTCAAGAGCGTGGTTGCCTACTGGGATGGTGAGCTGCACCTCTTCACGGGCAGGGTTGGGGGTAGAATAACGACGGAACCCCGCGGGAAGGGTGGCTTCGGCTTCGATCCGATTTTCGTTCCGTCCGGTTTCGATAGAACCTTTGCCGAAATGACAACCGAGGAAAAGAACGAGATATCGCACAGGGGGAAGGCTTTAAAAGCCTTTGCAGAGTGGCTAAAGGAAAACCTTAAATAAGCCCTGAGTCCAACTTATCCATCAGTCTTTGTACGGATGACAAAGGGGATGGCGATGGCGGGCTCGCTCGATAACACCGACCTGCGCCTGTTGAAGGAGCTTAAGGAGAACGCGAGGGAGAACATAGCCAGCCTGAGCAAGAAGCTCGGCATACCGAGGACGACCGTTCACTACCGCATCAAAAAGCTCGTCGAGGAGGGGGTTATAGAGAAGTTCACGGTCAAGCCAAACTACAAGAAGCTCAACCTCGGCACGACGGCCTTCATCCTGGCGCGCTACGATCCCGATTCCGGGCTCAACCAGAGGGAGGTGGCGGAGAGGATAGCGGCCCTCGATGGTGTCTACGAGGTTCACATAATAGCCGGCGAGTGGGATTTGCTGATAAAGGTCCGCGCCCCCAGTTCAGAGGAGGTCGGCAGGATAGTCGTGGACAGGCTGAGGGAGATAAGGGGCATAGGACAGACGGTCACGATGGTGTCCTTCGTTACGGTGAAAGAAGAACTTTAACAGGGGCGATGATCGGCGTTCTCCTTTCTGATTTATGATGAAGCGAGGTTTGGTGAGCCTCTTAGCTACATAACGCAGCACTCGTAGATTACCTCCACTTCCCTCACCGTTTTTGCCCACTCGATTATTTTCCTCGGCGGGTTCGTCAGCCTGTCAACGCCGGCCAAAACCGCTCCCCTGTCGAAGTCGAGCCTCCATCTCCCCAGCGGCCGCATGCAGCCGATGCTCAGCTCGCCTTCAAAGCGCTCTCTCGCGTATCTAACAACGTCGAGACTTTCCTCAACGCTCGGTTTCGGAACGTTCTCCATCTCCGTTCCCTTCGTTGGGATCAGAACATCCAAAACGAGGACGTCTATCGGGTAGTTCACCAGCATGTCTATGGCTTTGTATTCCCAGTGGATTTTTCCAAAGTCCAGTCCGATGGTTATGTGGGGGGCGATCCTTACGCCCGCTTCCGTGAGCAGGTCGAGGATTCTCAAGTAATCCTTTACGGTCTTGTTTATTTTGTAAACGCGCTTTATTACCTCACCATCGCCGACGAAGTCGAGGGAAACCACATCAACCCACTTAAGCCACTCCAAATCGTTCCCGTCGATGAAGCCAACGTGGGCGTTTAGCTTTAAGCCTGTCCTCCGCTTTATCTCCCTTATCTCGGCCGCGTAGAAGTCCAGCGGAACCTTCAGACGAGCGTCCATCCCGCCGCTCAGCAAACAGCCGAGGTAGCCCTTCCTATCAAGGTCGAGGCAGTAGTTCAAAAGCTCTCCCCGCTCGGGCTTCTTCATGCCCTCCAGATAGTGCCTCCCGCAGTGGGCGCAGTTTAAAGCGCAGGCGTTGCCCGTGAGCGAGATTGAAGGGAATTTTATGCCGGGAATGTAGATTTTGAGCTTTTTCATTTAACTCACCTCAGAAAGGGGTTGTAGGGGGCGAAGCCCCCTCCGGTGTTTAAAATAGGGGGAAGGGTCTGGGAAACGTAGTTTCCCGGTTTATGTGGGGCGAAGCCCCACTCTCGGGGGGAGGGGGTTGGCAAGGACGTGGGAGGTGAAACCCCCCGGTCCTGCGAGGGGAACTTGATGCAGGGGATGTAGATTTT
>NZ_JALUYR010000084.1 GCF_027012695.1 Thermococcus sp. | reverse complement strand
CTCTCTCTACATAGATAATACCCTCCGGGAGGAGGGAAATCTATAAGTACCCGGAGGGAGGAGGGAAATCTATAAGTACCCGGAGGGAGGAGGGAAATCTATAAGTACCCGGAGGGAGGAGGGAAATGGAGGAAGTAGAGGAATGTAGGAAATATCGGATGGATTATGGTCCGAATAATGGAGTGATTGGGGGACTGATAAAACTTCTTCTATTTGCCGGAGTTCCATTCATGTTTATAGCCGGAATTACTGACCCAAATTTGGGCTCACTTTTTTGGAAGCTTCTCGTTGCAATCCTTGCGTCTCTTTCCCTCTTGCTGATAATTGCAACAACAGCAGCGTACTTCACGATCTCTGTAAATGACCCCAACATCATGATTCAGAGATGTAAAGAGGAATGGGAGGAACATTGGCCTAGATACCACGAAGCCAACTCAGATATTGAAAAGTTAGCGGTGGTTTACTCAGTGGCCGTTGAAAGAACTCATGAGGGATTCAAGGGGACTCTCCTTATCTGGCTAACCGCAGGCATAGGTCTGACCCTATTGGAGTACGGGTCGTTTACGGGAAACATCACTCTATCCGATGGAGTTGTTCGACTCTCAGGGTTAATTTTCATGATACTCGGACCCATCAACTTTGTCTTGATGGTGTGGAGCTATTTACGCTATAGGAGGTATACAAAAGAACTCTTCGCCATCCAGCTCAAGAAAAGCGACAAGGCAGAAATCTCGATTAAGATTTAAGCTCCCCAGCGTTCTCCAGTATTTTTTGAACGATTCCATCGGAGATTCTGAAACCATGCTTCTTTAGCCTTTCAACGTAGGGCCCGACCTCCTTAATCAGTCCCCTCCTTTTAGCTAGGAGGAGAAGTCCCAGTGTACCGATTACACTCAGCCCAAAGCCCCTCGCGACCTTTCTCGCCTCTTTATTGTCCAGAACAACCAAATCAACGTCGTTTTCAATGGCGAACGCTATCGTTTCAGCCTCGCCGTAATCAACCAGCTCAAGCAGGAACTTAACGAGCTTTTGGTTCTTGGGCGAGACATTCTTCAAAAAGTCCGCCCTCGCTATATCCAAGGCCTCTTCGTGTGCAACCCCCTCAACGACGGTTTCGTAGTAGACGGCATCTGTGATGAACACTTAATCGAAAAGTTCATCCAAGATGTCGAGAAGTCCAAGCTTGGCGAGAAACATGAGTGGCGACGAGTTCACCGCAACCCTCATGAGAGCTCCTCCAAAACCTTGAGGTCGTTCTCAAGCTCCTCCTCATCGTAATGGATTCCCTTGCCTTCCCTGGCAAGAATCTCAATGAACTCCCACTTACTCACTCCAGCGAGCCTCCTCGCCTGCCCGAAGGATAGTATACCCTTCTCGTAAAGCCTTACGGCCAGCTCGACTTGGACCCTTTTCTCAACTTCATCCTCACGTATCTTCCTCATCTCCGGGAGCTCGACGACTATCTTCTTTCCCATCCTCCCACCGTTCTTATCTTGCGCCCAACACTATTTAACCCCTTTGCCTTCCGTAAATCACGAGGTAGTAGGGAAACCTGACCCGGGAGAGAACCAGCTCAAAGCCCTCCAGATTTACAAGCGCCTCCCTCGGGATTTTCTCCTCCCTTGGCGGGCCCTTCGGGGAATCCACACACCACTCTATCACGAGGATGTACTCCGCTCTCGAGGCCCAGCGGAGGTAGTCTTTCCACCCTTCAATTTCGTGAAGCGAGAGGGAAAAGGCAACAAGGTCCGGCGTTTCGTGTATTTCAGGCGGTTTTTCGGAGAGGATTACCTCAACGTTTGTGATTCCCCTCTCATTCAGCCTCTTTTCCAGGAGCTTGGCCATCTTGAGATTGGCCTCGACAGCATAGACCTTCCTGAAGACCCATGAGAGGGGAACTGTGAGATAACCGGTCCCTGCCCCAACATCAACAGCAACCTTCCTCCCAACCGGAAGGGAGAGGATGTAGCGCAGTATCTCCTTTATCGGGAGGACCCTTCTCCTCTCAGGACTGTCAA
>NZ_JALUYR010000083.1 GCF_027012695.1 Thermococcus sp. | reverse complement strand
TGGTTGAACTCAACGGTAAGCCCGTTCTCGCCGGGAGCCTGAAGGAAGAGAGATGGAAGGTTAAAGCGTTCGAGTTCACTGAGAACGGGGAACCGCTAAGGGAAAGCGAGTTAACAGAGGGAATCTCCCTAACGGCCGCCGAAATGGGAGGAAAAATAATCCTGGGTGGTTACAAGGGAAGTGCCCTCTGGGTTTGGAGTGAAAACTGGGAGGTAACGCTCCCAAACGGCGCTGTAACATCTCTTCTGCCGAGTGAGAACGGCCTCCTCGTCGGGGGCGAAGTTGAGGGGAAGGCGACGGTACTTAAGCTCGATCCGAAAGGGGAAATCCTCTGGAAGAAGGAACTCTGGGATAGCGGCTGGGTGGAGGTTTTAGGTGGGAAGATCGCGGCGGGGGTTAAGGCGGAAGAGAAGAAGACGGTTATGGTGATTGAGAGAATTTAAAAGCACCACTCCCGGGAGCACGTCTGGAGCGATGGGAGATACGTTGACAAGCTGATATACGAGCGTTTCAGGGATTCTCCTTTCGGATACCAGAAAAGAGAAACCCCGCAAGGTTCGCCGATGAATGGAAGGCGAAGGCCGTGAGGAGAGAACCACTGAGCGCGAAGAGGTAGCCAGCGATTAGCCCCATGAGGAAAGCTCCAGCCGTTAAGTAGGCTTTCTCCCCCGCGGAGGCTCTTTCGAAGGCCATCACGTGAGGAATTGCAAAGAGAAGAGCCGAGAACAGGATCGCGCCCCAGAACTGGCCGTGGATTAAAAGATAACCCTCGACCAAGGCCCTGTTGAGGCTCTCCTCGGCGAAGGGAGCTAAAATGAGGAGGAGCAGGACTCTCCAGAAAAAGCCATCGGGTAGGAACTCCAACGTTTCTGCTTTTTCTTTAGCCTTTTCTCCAGAGAAGAGCTTTTCTCCAAGGTTTAAGGCCAGGGAGGCGAGAAATCCGAGGGCGACTGCCTGGGGGAGATAGACTGGCTTAACGTGGAGCGGAATTCGGAGGAGCGAGATTAGAGTGAGCGACAGGATTAGGAACGCGCCCTGAATCCCGGCACCCGCGAAGCCCTTTCCCCTCTTCGCCAGGAGCGGGCCAATGGCCGATGAAGGCAGGAAGACCGCCAGCCAGAGGAGGAAGGCGTAGAGGTATTCAATCACCTCTTATCACCTCGCGGAGGATTCTCATGGCCCTCTCCAGCTCGTCTATGCCCCTCTCGCTCAGCTCCACGAACTTCCTCGGTCTTTTGCCGAAGCCGTAGTAGGTTTTTACAATTCCGGCCCTTTCGAGGGCTTTGAGGTGGAAGTCGAGGTTTCCCGGGGTTAGCTTCAAAGCCCTGGCAAGCTCGATGAACGTTGTCCTCTCGCGGGAGAGGAGATAGAGGGCTATCGCTAACCTCGTTGGATTCCCGAGCGGCGAATCTGCAAGCTCTCTGAGCCTTTCAGCCCTCATCTCACTCCCTCATGGCCCTTCTGATGTGGAGGAAAGCGGCGAAGGAGAAGGCGGAGGAGATTACCATAATCGCGAAGGCCATCTCCTGAACCGGAAGCTTATCAGCGAGATAGGTCGAGGATAGGATTATGAAACCTGCCAGCACCATCTCAGACTGTACCCTGCGGTGAAACGATAAATCAACTGCCACCATGAGGAGGAGCGCGAGGCCGACAAAGAGGAGCATACCCTTTCCACCTGTGCCGTAGAGGTAGCTAGCTATGAAAAAGGCCACGAACCACGCGAGAACCTGGGAGACCGCGTAGGAGAGCTTCCTCTCACGCCTTCTCCCGAGGACGCGCTCTATGGCCTCGACCTTTCTGAAAACCCTGGTATTCTCTATCAGGAACCAGGCAACGAAGAGGAGCGAGATTGTTACTGAGACGTAGTCCGACTCCAGCCCAGCGTACTTAATCAGTGTCAGCTCAAGGAGGTACATGAAGGGGATGGCAAAGCTCCAGAAGATGAACGGAAAGGCTAGGTAAACCCTCTTCGCCAGGTTCAGCTCGTCCTCAACGGCTTTAAGCGCCTCCGCAAGCTCCTCAACTTTCTCCATTCCCACCACCGTTACAACTTCGCGCTCCACCTATTTATAACCAGCCGGAAGTTTGGAAAACAGAGCTACTCTTTTAATTCCCCACTATAATTGAAACTCATGAATCGCCGCCTCTACAGCGTTTATACCCTCACCTCCGCACTCAGGATCGCTGGCGATTCCATAGAGAGCGTTGCCCTGCCATGGAGCCTCCTTCAGAGTACAGGCTCACTGGTGAGTATAGGCGGTTTTGCGCTCTTCACGCACATTCCTTGGGTTGTCCTTCCTCCCCTTCTCGGCAGAACCCTCGACAAAACTAAGAAGAAAGTTAGACTGGCGTTTCTGGCTTTACTCCTTCAGGCCTTTCTTGCCGTCGCGATAGTTCCCCTATCCTCAAATGTCTGGGCCCTTTACCTCCTTGTTTCGGGCATTTCAGCCCTCGACATCCTCCACCGCTACTACGGCCTCTCGCTTATAGCAACCATGACCCTTGAGGAGAGTGAACTCCAGAGGTTGAACGCGACGCTGGCAACCGTCGGAAACGCGGTCTCGCTGATGGCCTTTCCACTCGCGGGTTTTCTGGCGTACCGCTTCGGGATAAAAGAGATGCTCCTCGATGCGGTTCTCCTTCTCCTCGGAGCTTTTTCCCTGATACCGTACTTGAAGGTGGAGGTAAAGCGGGAGAGAAGGGAGGAAGTGAGAGGAACGAAGATGAAGATAGACAAGAGGCTCTTCCTTGGAGTCCTTGCATCGGTGCTCATCTTCAACTCCGCCCCTGGCTCCTTCAGGATTTTTGTCTTCGCCTCGCTGAGAACCCTCAATAGGGGCGAAGTCATCTACGGCATTCTCCAGTCCCTCACGACGGCCGGAAGCCTTGTGGCGGTGGCAGGGCTAACGTATCTTGCAGGCAGGAGGGGAGTCGGGCTGAAACGGCCACTTATCACCGGGATGATCCTTCAGAGCGTGGCTCTGCTCCTCGCCGGCTTACCCGCCGTGATGGCCCTCTTCCCTGCGGTTCTACTGGTGGGCTTCGGCGGGGAGCTCTTAAACGTCTCCTTCGACAGCCTGATGCAGAAGGTTATCCCTCTCGAAAGCCTCGGAACTGCGAGGGGACTCTTTGACGCCCTCGCGACGCTCGTTATTCCGCTGTCGCAGCTGGTCTTTGCGTGGGCCATTGAAAAAGGGATAGCGGTGTTGACCGCTTCTATCCTAGCGGCCGGATTAGCGTGTGCAGGAGTAGCTCTGTCGTATGTTTATTTTGTAAAGTTATACACGGCTTGAAGGAAATACTTTAGATAAAACTTTCTACCGTTAATTATTGTATAATTATCAATCCATAACTTACTCTTCGAAATTATTTTACTTTAATTAAAGCTATTCTTAGAAATGAGAGTATTGTAAGTTACTTTTTTATTGTAAGTTACTTTTTTGAATAGATTTTTGCATATGTAAACAGAAACTCTTAAATAGTTTGAATGTACACAATATTATGAAAATCCGTGTAGTGATATCAATGCGGTGGGGATTGCTAAGTGTTTTGTTACTTGGTTTGTTGCTTTTGAGTTCTTTTAGCCCTGCTAGTGCAAACAAGGCAC
>NZ_JALUYR010000082.1 GCF_027012695.1 Thermococcus sp. | reverse complement strand
AAATTATTGGCTCTGCACATTATGAGGACAGGGATCATGATGTTATATCCTTTGAGCAAGCTGAAGAAAAGGTTTCGCTCTACTATCACTCCCCGTGGGTCATAACCCCCGACCATTACTACCTCTACAACTACATTTCAAGCCCATACAACGATGGCTATGCCACCAAAATCAGAAAATGGTGAAAAGCCATGGAAGAACACAAAAGTGCCATTTTCTTTTTACTTCTTGTCTCTCCCCTCTGGATCCTGACAGCAATTGGAATCACAGAACTTGCCCAGCGTTATCCCCATGTCATAGACATTCTTCCCTTCGTGAGGGTTAGCTACGATCCAATTTCAGGAAGATACCTCCTCTCCGGGACCTACGAATTCGTGTATCCCACGCTCTTGATCGTGGTGCTCACGCTGGCCTTCCTGTGGAAAACGAGAATGCCCCTTCGGGAATTCGGGGCCCTGGCATTAACCATCCCGTTGATAACGTTAGTATTCGCATTTGTCATTAGTTCACTCTCCGGCCATTCCGATTACAGCGATAGCGGTCCGGTGCTGATATTTGGTGCGTACATTATGCCAGTTGTTTCGTTTATCTCCGGGGCGATTTTCTATTATTCGCTCTCTCGCATTACTTCTAAAGGCCACAAAATGCGGGGGGCAATCTACTAATTAAGGGCTCAAAACGGGGAGTGTCCTGTGCTCATCGAGACAGGTGGCTCCTAAACCAAGGCATGAATCCAAAATTTGCCTTTGTCACAGGGTCTTCTGGCTGTTACTGCATCTCTGTTAATTGTTAATTTTGTCAATTCAGGGAGGCTTTAGGAGGCAAACGCATAAAATCTTGAGTGTCGAAATACCCGCGGGTGAAGGCTATGGAACCGCTCATCCGAGAGGCAAGGCCGGGGGATAGGCCATTCGTCGAGGAGATGGCAAGGCTGACGTGGGGTGGCGGTGATTACCTTGCGAGGGTCTTCGATGAGTGGCTCGGCGACAACTTCTACGTGCTGGAACTCGAGGGAAAGGTCATAGGCACGGCGAAGCTAACCTTTTTGCCCGGCAGAGTCGGCTGGCTTGAAGGCCTGAGGGTTCACCCCGATTACAGGGGCAGGGGCTACGGAAGGCTTTTGCACAGCTTCATGCTCGACCTCGGCGAGAAGCTCGCCCAGAAGGGTAGAATCGAGGCCCTCGAGTTCGCCACCTACTTCCTCAACCGCGAGAGCATCTCACTGGCTGAGAAGACCGGCTTTAGCGTTAAAGCGAAGTTCTTCGTTTTCAGTGCAAGGACGGAGGACTTAGAGGGGGAGGAGCCAGAAAGGGTTGAACCAGCTATGAGCGACCTGACACTCGGCATCATTCCCGTCGGCTGGCGCTTCGTGAGAAGGAGCGGGGAAGCCCTGGAGTGGATTAAGAGGAACGCCGAAGTTTACGACATAAACGGCTTCCGCTTTCTGGTCTCGAAGAAGGAAACAACCTTCACGCCCCTCGACGTTGGACTGGCAACGTTAAGGACCATGCTTCCAGCGATGGCGTGGGTTTCAGGGGAAAGGGATAGGGAAAGCTTTGACGTCATGCTCACGAGTGGTGTCAAACCGCTCCTGCCCGGCTTGAAGAGGCTCGGTTTTTATCTCTGGGACGAGACTGATGAACCGAACGTCCTCGTCTTCAGAAAAAAGTTGAAGTAAGCTAAAACCTCCTGCGGAGGAGCGGGAGCAGGGAGAGCACGGCAAAGAATGCCGGTCCGCAGGTTTTACCCTTCTCCTCTGAAGTTGATGGTCCCGGTGTGCCCGTGGTTGAAGACCTTGATGGGGAGCTCGTGGTAACCTTGATTTTCGGTGAGGTCGAAGTTCCCGTCTGCCTGTGTACCGTTGAAGTCGTACTCTTCGGTTTCGACGTGGAAGTTGGTTTAACCTCGGAGCAGAGACCCTTCTTTGAGAGGTTCAGCTTTTTGGTTTCTGCGTTGAGCGTTGATGCACTTACAATGGCGTTTTCGCTCTTTATCGGGCCTATGCTTTCGGTGCTCACGCTGAACTGCTGAACCCTCAGCTCGGGATTGTTTGCCTGGCACACCAGTGAGCCATCTTTTCCGATGGCGAGGAATACCAAGCCCGGATCCATCAGGAAGTTCTTGTAGTAGGTGACGTAAACGTTATCACCAACCGCAATGCCTCCGAGCCTGTCGTCTATCATTGAATCGCCGGTTACGAGGTTCCACCTCGGCTTTCCGCTCCCGTCGAGGCTGAGAACCCAGACGCGCCTGCGGTAGTCGCTTCCACCCTCCTGAAGGGTTGAGCCAGCGCTCCCAAGGATGTAGAAGTCCTCCTTCAGGATGAAGGAAACGAAGGTGTAGCCAGATTTTGGAAACTTCTCCGCCCACAGGGGGTTTCCATTGCCGTCCAAGGCCAGAAGGAAGGGTTCGTAAAGCTCGGGTTTTAGGGAACCCGCGATGTAAATCTTCCCGTCCTTTACCAGTAGTCCGGTGAGTATGTATCCATGGGGAAGGTTTACGGCGATTCCCTTCGTTATGTTGCCGTTTTCGTCAATCCAGAAGAGGAGTGGTCTTAAGACGCTGACGAGCATAAGGACCCTTCCATCGGGAGAAAGCTCGATGCCAATCGGCTTGGCTCCGATGTCGGCCGTTGTGAAGCTCCTCGCCCAGAGGAGCGTTCCATCGCTGGCCAGCCTTATGAGAACCGTTACAGGCCTCTGCCAGCTTATGCTCTGGGCGAGAATGTAGATGGCACTATTCGTCACGAGGGCATCAACGGGCATAAGCTCCCTGGGCCTTGTTTTCCCGCCCGAGGAAACGGAGAGCTGGTAGTATTTGGCCCAAACCACGCTGCCGTCCTTTTTAAGCTCCGCGATTATCATGGCCGAGAAGGAAGAGCGGAGCCTCTTCGCGGGAAACACCGCGAGAAGGTTGCCGTTGGGGAGTGGCCTAAGTATTCCACGCTTTCCCTCAGTAAGTTCCCTCGCAGCAACCTCTGTCCCGTTGACCTTAAAGATCAGCCTCTCGGCGAGCTTCAGCTCACCGCTTCTGGTGTCTAAAGCGAGGAGGTAGAACCTTCCCTTTGTGTAGTTGACCTCGTAAACGCTCGCCAGGTAGAGGGTTCCATCGCTTAGAAGGGGCTGGGCAGGATAGATGAATGTCGCGTCCTTTATTGCGTATTTAACCGCCCATCCCTTGGCGCTCACGGTAGGAACCATCAGGAGGATGGCCGTAAGGAGCACCACAAGCTTCCTCATGCCGACCACCCGTTTAATCTTATGCTCTTGGTCTTAAATAGCTGATTTAGAGGTAGATTTTAGCGGTTAAAGTCATGTCGGGGCAGGTAGAAGAGTTTTAAGCCTGAAGCACTGTTTATAAAGGCAGTTTCAGAATAAGACCACAAAGAAACGGCAAACGCTTAAATTCCGGCGGGTGGAAACTTGAGATATCAGTTGGAGGAAGTTCAGCGTCTCGAGATGAGAGCTTCGAACGGGAGTTTCTCGGAAAGCTCTATCCGGGGGATGAATGTGGAGGTCAAGCCACTTGAGGCCGAAGCAGAAAGGCGCGCCTGCCTCGAGATAGCGAAAGCCTTGCCAGAGTGGTTCAACGAAGCAGGGCTTAAAGTTATGGAACGCGACCTTAAAAGCGAGACGACGTTTATAGCCGTTGAGAAAGACCAAGTTCTCGGCTTCATAACGGTCAAGCCCCTAAACGATAAGGCCCTCGAAATCCTCTGGATGGCCGTTAGGAGGGAGTTTAGAGGAAGAGGTATCGGAACTGAGATGCTGCGCTTCGTCGAGATGTGGGCCAAAGCCAACTTTGAAGTCCTGGTCGTCAAGACCTCGGGCGATCTAAATTATAAACCCTACGACGAGACGAGAAAGTTCTACGAGCGGAGGGGCTTTGTTGGGGTGGCTTTGATTGACCCCTATCCGGAGTGGGGCGAGGAGGCGCTGATTTATGTGAAGTGTCTCCGCAAATGTTAAATGCATATGTTTTCATCCCTTCCCATGCGCTGGAGTGAAATTCCCAGCGAGGCAAAGGCCTACATGCTCTACCACACGCTCATTTCTCCGGGCTTGATAGTCTGGATACTCTTCCCGCTCTACCTGATGGAGACAGGCTACTCCATCCTCGAGGTGGGGGCGTTCTTTACAGCGGTCAACCTCGTCTCGATTCCTCTGACGTATATCTTCGGGCGGGCCTTCAACCGCTGGGATATCAAAAAGGGTCTCATCGCGACCGACGTTTTAGACGGCATCGCCTACGTTTTGTATGGCCTCGCGAAGGGAACCATGGCTCCGCTTATGCTCTTCGCGGGAAGGACGATAGAGAAGCTCTCTGAAATACTCTACCCACTCTACCGCGCCTACGAGCAGATAATCTACCCCGAGGACAAATATGAGGAGATATTCGCCTGGCATCTCCGCCTGCCGGAAGTCTCAAGGGTTCTCACGTTTCCATTGATGGGCTACGTCCTCGGCTATCTTTACCCCGGCCCCGAGAGCTACAGATGGGCCTTCATACTCTTCGGCCTCTTCTCCGCTTTTACCGTCGCCTACATCCGGCTTTTCCTCCCATCGGTGGGCAGGGAGGAGAGGCTAACGCCCGAGGGCTTCACTTTCAGGGCCGGTGAGTTTAAGATTCTTATAGCCTTTGAAACCCTCTTCACGCTCGCCTGGATGCTCGCTCCGGAGATTGTGCTGATTAACTATATCGTCTCTGTTCTGCATAAGACCGTCTTCGAGGTGACTCTGGTGGCGGTAGCGAGCAGCCTCGCCTCGATTTTGGGAACCTACGCCAGCGAGCGCTTTCCAAAGGGAAAGGGATTCCAGGGGATGAGCTTGGGGATGCTCATCAATGCCCTCTACTCTGTGTTGATGATGGTCTCGCCTCCGTTCTGGCTGGTGATCATAGCTTACAGCTTAGATGCGTTTGGCGGCACCTTCTGGTTCCCATTCTACCGCTCATGGATGTTCAAGCTCATACCAAAGGAGAGGGCGAGCGAGTTCCACGCGGCGATATCGAGCTACAGAAAGGTGATAGGGCTTTTCACACCTTTCATAGCCGGCGCTCTGGCGAGCGTCCATGCAACCCTACCTTATGCTTTTAGTTTGGCATTCTTCCTCTCGGCGGGCCTCCTCCTTGCCGCCACTCCGAGAAGACTCCTCCCACGTAGATCCCGGAGCTGAGGGATGAGCAGATGAGAGGGAAAAGATCAGAACTCAGGGATCCTTATCGGCGCTTGCAACTCCTTCTCGTTCTTCTCGAGGTTCGTCGCGAGCATTTTGATCCTTTCCACGCCGTGGATTTCCTTTATGAACTCGGCGACGCTTTTAGGAACCAGCTCCTCCCATGGTTCACCTTCGATCATGCGACGCCTTATTTCCGTCGCCGAAAGGATGTCCTTTCGAAACATGGGCTGGACTATCACCTCGTAACCCTTCTCGCGGAAGAGCTGGGCAACGAGCGAGTTTCCTGTGAAGACCACATCAAACCTGGGAACCATGCTGACAACGTAGGTCGCCCAGATGGCGTTGAAGTTGATGTCCGGGAGCGGGATGAGGTAGTAGCGCCTCTCCACACCTGCTTCGTTCAAAGCCCTTATGAGCATCTCCATTCTCTCGCTCGTCGTGAATGGATTTTTCAGCGTGTGACTGGCCTGGGCGCTTCCGATGCCGATGATAACCTCATCCACCTGGGAAAAGACGAATTCGAGGGCCTTGATGTGGCCGTTGTGAACCGGCTGGAAACGGCCGACGAAGAGACCGCGTTTAGCCATCGGTTTCACCTCCAAGGATGTTTTCAACAACCTCGATAAACGCCTCCGCCTTCGGGATAATGGCCTCAACCTCCTCTGGCTCTGGGGAGAAGCCAACGTCGTACTGGGCCTGATGCCTCAGGTTCCTTACGTAATCGAGGTATCTCACCCATTTGACCTCCAGGATCCCGGGCTTTACGTAGAACTCCCTCAGATATGCTGAGATGCAGGCGTGAGTTTTCTCCCTCCACCCATCTCTGAATAGAAGTGCCCTCGCAGCGTGGAAGAAGGCAAGGTAAGCCATTACAGGGGCACCGTCGTGAATGCCCATGTTCAGGTTCTTTCTTGCGGGTTCCAGGAAGGAACGAGCCTTGGCAAGGTTGAGCCTTCCAAGTTCAGGTTGTGGTTCAATTCTTCTGAGATAGCTCCTTCTAACGCACTCTTTAAAGTCCATCAACGTCACCCCATAACACCAGTGATGAAAGTTTGATGTTCCAGTAAAGATAGGGATTCTCCTTTTTGAGCCGTGCCAGTTTATCCCCTGTAAGGACAAGAAGATCGACTTCCCTCCCAAGGACCTTTTCAAGTTTTTCCTGAAACTCCATGATTTTGAGGGGGCCAGTATCCTCAATGAGAATCCAAACGTCAACGTCACTGTCCTTCCCGTTCTCGCCCCCTGCAAAGCTTCCATAAACCCCCAAAGCAAGTATCCAGTCCTCCCTAAGCGGTAGCAGAGCCTCCCTCAGAGTCCAGAAGTTAAGGAACCTCTTAAGTTCTCTCAGCTCGGGACCCCTAGATGGGTAGAACCTCCGCCCCCGTTTGTGGATTATACCCAGTTTCACCAGCTCTCGAAAGTATGTGGAGACCAATCCCTTGCTGAGGTTTAGAGCTGAGGCAACCTCCTCCGGCCCAAACTCTTCCATCTCGAGTATATACTCTAGGATTCTCTCACGGTTTTCGGTTGATGCAAGTCTATGGATCATGAGTTATCCTCTCGTTCAAAATTTTTGAACCTTTCGTTCAGGATTCCTGAACGAGCCTCACCCTGACCTCGTCCCCGACCTTTAGATTAAGCCTTTCAGCTGCACTCCCCTGGTTGACGGCTATCTCAAGGTAGTCGTGGCTTCCGGGCAAGGCCAAAAGTTCACCGGGCCTAACCTGGCCGTAGGTGTCCAAATAGGGAATTCTGAGGCCGAAGTCGGAAAGCTCAATCGCTTTTGGCCTCTCGTAATCCTCGAGGTTCAGGATAACGTTTCCGAAGTCGTCAACGTAGATTACCCTGAGTAGCCAGAGGTCACCTTCCCTCCTCGGTTCCAAATCCAGCTTAACGAGGGAATCGAGGGGGATCTCTTCGGCGAACTCCTCGGGAGAAACGCCCCTTTCGATGAGCGCTCCAGCCGGTCCAAAAACATCCCTTCCGTGGAAGGTCGAGCTTACTCTCCAGCCTGTGAAGCGCCTGATTCTCTCAAGGTCTATCGCCCAGGCCCTTCTGGGCTTTATGTGTTTCAATGGAAGCGTGGCCAAACCGTTGTCGGGAACAATTAACCACTGTTCCCCTTCGATGACCACCGCCCTCCTCTCCGTTCCGACGCCCGGGTCTATCACACCAACGTGGACCGTTCCCTCGGGTGAGTACTTGACAACCTGCTCCATGACGAAGGAGCCTTCAACGATGGAGTGCCGGGTTATAGCGTGGGTCACGTCAACGAGCTTTGCTTGGGGGTTGACGCGGAGCATCGCGACCTTCATCTCTCCCACGTAGGGACCCTTCACACCAAAGTCTGTCGTGAGGGTTATCATTCCACCACCTAAAGCTTATTAACTGTTGGACTTTAAAGGGTTTGGAAGATGGGAATGGAAAAGAAGCTCCTCACCCTCGCGATCGTGCTGCTGGTCGTTACCTCGGGCTGCCTCTTCAAACCTCCTGCGGAGGTAAGGTTCTCCATTGACCGAACCACCGTGCCCCCGGGGGGAACATTGCACCTAATGGTCCTGGTCAACAACACGGGAAAGGTCGGTCTGACGGGGGCGACGCTCGTTCTCGGGGACGACAACTTCCAGATACTCCAGGAACCGAGGTTCCCGGACGTTCTTCCCGTCGGTAAGGCCATACAGCTCGTGTGGATCCTCAGGGCTCCGTTCAGACCGGGATATTACAACCTGAAGGTCTCCCTGGAACTGACCGATGAGCTCAAGAGAACATGGACCGGGTTTTATGGACAGTTCAGGGTGCTGGTCTCCGAGGAGGCTCCGCTGCCGGGGGAGGTGGAGCTCAACATCACCGGGCCGGGGGAGATCCAGGCCGGTAAAACGGCTGTTATAACAGTCACGATGAGGAACACCCTGGAGATTCCCGTGACTCCCGTTGACCTCAGGCTGGATCTCCTGAAGGGAATGGTCGTGGTGGGGGCCGATACACTGCCCGAGAAAATCCCGGGGGGCGGGAAGGTGGCGCTGAAGTACACAGTAAAGGCCCCCTACGCCCACAGGGAGGGCTATATATCGGCAATACTCAGGTACAGGGTGGAGAACACCGAAAGGAGTATCGTCGGGAGCCTGCCGGTGGAGGTGGTGTGGACACCGTGGAACGAGGACGAGGATGTCCTGAGGGAGGCCTACGGTCTAAAGTACCACTGGATAGTGGACAGGTACCTGGTCGACGGCTACTGGGCAGAGAAGTACAACTCAACGCCGGTGTTTGAGGGGGGCGAACTGCGAAACCTGACGATGGGAATCGTCGCGGGTTCGAAGTCCGAGAGGCAGGCCGCGGAGTCAATACTCAGGTGGATGACTGGTAGGTACTCCCTCGGGGACACCACATCGACCCTCGAACCCGCCAAGATCCTCCCCCAGGACAGAATAAGCTATGCCGAGGGTCAGATACTTCTGACGGCCATGCTCCGGTCAATAAACATCCCCGCAAGGATTGTAACGCTCTACCGGGGGTTGGACTGCACGAAGAGGCCGATAACGGAGTTTTACACGGCCGACGGATGGCACGTTGTAGATATAAAACACGACTTCGTGGGTTCACTCGACGAGTACCTGGCTAGTCCTTACTTCCCCAGACTTTACCAGCTGATCACCGAGGACGGTTACCATATCGTTGCCCAGAACCCGGTCAGGCTGGAGGGACACGAGCACGTTGATGTGACCGGAGACTTCATGGCAAACCTTGAGGACCGGCTCCTGGCGGTCGTCAAAAGCAGACTCAGGCCCGAGCTAAGGTCGAAGCTCATGGTTGTTATGAACGACCTCGACGAGAACGAACGCCTCTACGCGCTGTTCCTCTTCAGTTCGGCCCCGAGCGAGGAGGAACTCAACAGAGTTTTCGAAGAGTACAGTGCCAAGAGGATAGAGAAAAACGTAAAAACCATGTACGAGTTCTACAGGGGAATGGAGTGGAGCGACGACTTCACGCGCTACTGGAGGATCTTTGCGGGGGAGGTTTGATGATAGTCGTTCTGCGACTCGGCCACAGGCCGGAGAGAGACAAACGAATAACAACGCACGTTGCTTTAACGGCAAGGGCCTTCGGGGCAGATAAAATCATAATCGCCGCCGAGGAAGACGATCACGTTAAGGAGAGCGTTGAGGACGTTGTGAAACGCTGGGGAGGGCCCTTCGAGATAGAGTTTAACCCCAGCTGGAAGAAGATAATGCGCGAGTGGAAAGGAAGGGGAACAATCGTTCACCTGACGATGTACGGGATTCACATAGACGACGCCCTCCCGGCGATAAGGGAGAAGCTGAAGGCCGGGAAGGACATCATGGTCGTCGTCGGGGCCGAGAAGGTTCCGAGGGAAGTCTATGAGATGGCGGACTACAACGTAGCTGTTGGGAACCAGCCCCACAGCGAGGTTGCTGCGTTAGCGGTGTTCCTCGACAGGCTCCTCGACGGGGAAGGCCTGAGAAAGGAGTTCCAGAACGCAAGTCTCAGGATAATCCCGCAGGAGAGAGGGAAGAAAGTAATAGAGCTCTGACCGGTGAGAGCGATGGTCCTCAACAACTACCGCGAGAACGTCAGGGGCTATCTCGAGGCAATCGTGAGACCCCTTGCAAAAGCCGGGTTGACCCCCAACGCGGTTACTGTAATCGGTATCCTCCTCAGCCTCCTCGCGGCCTACCTCTTCTACCTTCGCGAACCGAGACTGGCCGCTCTGACCCTCCTGGTGGGTTCTCTCGTTGATGCCCTCGACGGAACCCTGGCGAGGATGACGGGGAAGACGAGCCGCTTTGGAGCTTTCCTCGATTCAACCTTCGACAGGATAAGCGACGGCGCGGTGCTCTTCGGCATAGCCGCCGGAAACCTCGTTGACTGGCGAATAGCGTTCCTCACCTTCATGGGTGCCTACCTGGTGAGCTACGAGCGCTGCAGAGCGGAGTTAGCTGGCTCCGGAAAGCTCGCCGTCGGAATAGCTGAGAGGGCCGAGCGGCTGATGATACTGATTGCTTTTTCCCTGTTCGGGGAGGGATACGTTAAATACGGCGTCTACCTCGTTGGAATACTCGCATGGATAACCGCCTTTCAGAGGATGTGGGTCGCCTACCAGAGGCTCAAATGAGAAAGTGTTAACGCAGGGAGAAAAGGGGGATGACGAGAATTTCGCTAGGCGAGCCACCACAGGTGGCCATGAAGAACCCTGCCGTTACTGACCCCTCATTTCTCCATTAACCCTTTCACGATGTCAATGACCTCGCTCAGTTTCGAAACCACGAAATCACACTTGCCCCACAGTTCCCTTTTCTCCCCCTTTGGATCTAGGAGGACGCTGAGCATGCCGACGTTTCTGGCACCGACGCAGTCCTTGGCGGGGTTGTCGCCGACGTAGATGGCTTCCTCAGGTTTAACCCCTGCCTTTTCAAGTGCCAGGAGGAACGGTCCCGGGTGGGGTTTGAAGTAGCCCGCTTCCTCGCTCGTTGTTATGCTGTCGAAGAGGTCGTAGATTCCCAGTGCCCTCAGATGGGTCTCGATGTAGTCTTTGTCTGAGTCGGTTATAATTCCAACGTGAAGACCGAGGGCTTTGAGTGCCCTTATGGTATCGACGGCATCCGGAAAGAGCCTTCCATGAAGTGCGTGCATCTCGAGGCTTATCCTCCAGAAGTCCTCGGGGACGGAGAAGCCGTGTCTCTCTGCAACCTTTCTCATCGCCTCCGTGTCCACGTCGCGGATTTTGACGTAGGGTTTTCCGGCCAGCTCATTGAAGAGCGCCGAGCTTTCCTCCTCGTACTCCTCCCAGAGTTTGAGATAGTCCAAGTCCTCCCTGCCGGCCCTCTTCAGGACCTCCCGGACTATGTTAATGTGCGTCTCGTTTTCGCCCTCCTTCGTTATCAGCGTTCCGACGAAATCGAAGAAGACCGCCTTCATCCGACCACCGGGACGGGTTGGAAAGAGGGATTAAAACCCTTGCCCGGCACAATGACGAAACTCTGCCCGAAACTTTTCGAAAATCTGCCGGTTTGATGGAAAAAATTTGGAAAGGTTTTTATCCAATCCCGGGCTTCGGGGGCGGGGGTGAAAGAAATCGAGGCGATACTCCTAGTCTGGGGCGTCCGGGACGAGGTTCTGGAGAAGCTCCCCGTCGATGGATACTGGCTCTACGGGGAGTACGATTTCATAGCGAAGGTTGAGTTCCGGGACGTTGCCGGGATGGAGCGGTTCGTGGAGGAGCTAAGGCGCCTGATCAATGGCGGTACCTTCAAGCTCATGCCCGTAACCCTGTCTGCCGTTAAGAACGGAGCGGAAGGGAGCGAAACGGTCTCAGTGCTCGAATCGCTCAAAGTTTCGGCCCCATGAGGCCCCTCCTTTTCAGCTCTTCGTAGGCCCTCCTGAGGGCGTCCCTTATGAGGTAGCGCTTGTTCATGCCGCCGAGTCTGTAAGCGGCCTTTCTAAGGCTTCCAGCCCTTAGGAAAAGTTCTATCAACCTTCGGTCCTCTTCCGGGAGATTGAGGTGCTTTAAGGCCATCTCCGCGATCTCCAGCGGGCTGTTCCCCTCATAGGCGTAATCAGAACTCATGACGGGTTTGTCAAAGCGCTCAATGAGGCGGAAAACGACGACGTGGGCCTTGGAATCATCATTGACGTACTTGTAGTGGGTTTTGAGGGCCTTTATCAGCTCCTCCCTGCTGGAAAAGCCGTCCAAAAAAGCGTCCTCGTCTGTCAGCTCCCCAACCGTTTTGCTTTCGACCCTCTCCACCACGGCCTTCCCGAGGGCGTAGCCGCCGGAGTGGATGAGAACCTCATCCCCTTCCCTCAGGCTGGGCCTCCTGCCGAGCCTCACAGTTGCCCTCTTCCTCCCGCTCAGTATCGCCTCAGCGTAGCGCCCGTCGAACTCGAGGTGGCGCATGCCCTTACTCCCCCCTCTCGCCAAGGAGCTTGAACCTTATGGCTATCACACCGTAGCGGTTCTCCTTCCATTTTGGATAGAGGTTGTGGAACCGCTTTACCGCCCTCTCGAAACCCGGCTCGTCGGGGAAGATCTTCTTTATCGGTTCCTCCCTGAGGACCTGGCGGAAGGTCTCGTAGGCCTTAACGCCCGTAACCACAGCGGGAACCTCGTCGTTGAAGATTATCTTATCGCCGGGCTTTATCTTCTTCAGCTGTGGATATGCCACCCTCACCTCGATCCGCTTTTTGCCGGACTTTATGTGGTCGAGGTATTCCTCACGAACGCGAAGTTTGTAGACCCTCATGCGCACACCCGGATTAGGGATCCTGCGGAAAACTTTAAATCCTTTGGTACGGAACTCAGTCCGGTGTGGCAGATGAGGCGAAGGGCCCAGGGAGCGTTGGAGTACCTGTTCATGCTTGCCGCTGTGCTGATACTGGTCATCATAACCATCAAGGTTGTCCTGGACAGCATTGGCACGATAACTAAAGCCGTCGGGGAGTACACCAGCGAGGTAAGAAAGCAGCTTCTCGAAGAGCTGTGAGGTGTGGAAATGGAACACCTGCCCCTCATTCTGGGCGTTCTGGCGGGAGTGCTCACTTCTTACACCGACCTGAAGACGGGCTTCATTCTTGACAACCACGTCTTCCCCACGCTCTCTCTCGTCGGCAGGCTTCTCGGCTGGGATGAGGAGGAGGATGTTGATCTACCCCGCTGGATCGGGAGGGTCGTGATTCCGGCCGCGGAGGGAGGAGTTCTCTACTACGCATACAGGGGCATCTCGGAGGGAAACCCTGGTCTCGCGGCCGCTGGACTGGTGGGTCTCGTCATCGGCTTTCTCCTTGGGGTGGCGCTCTACTACTTCGGCGTCTGGGCCAGCGGTGATGCCGTTCTTCTTGCGGGCTTTTCCGCGCTCCTGCCCCTGCCCCCTGGAACAGCGAAGGTAGTTCCACCCTATGCCCTGTCCCTTCCCCTCTACCCCCTTACCATCCTGCTGAACAGCATTCTGGCCGTCTTTCCCTTCATACTGGCCTACGCCCTGGCCGTTCTCCTCGTCCGCCGTCCATCCGGGATGTTGAGGGAGATTCTCATTGGAAAACCCCTGACAGTACTCCAGATGTGGCTCTGGCTCGTGGGTTCCGCGGCCGTTACTCTCGTTCTCCCGGACACAGGCCTAAAAATTCCCGGCTACCTGCTGGGGTTTTTTCTGCTCCTCATCTTCGTTAGGTTCAGGATGGTTGGGAATGTCGCCGGAGTTCTCGGCCTGGCGTACCTTATCCATCTCAACCCCGCCGCAGGATTTAGATTCGCGGGGATAACACTCCTCCTCGTTTACGTAACTCGGGTTATCATCGCCCTCTTTGGGTTCATCAGGAGGGAAGTGCTCGTTGAGGAGGTCACAGTGCAGGAGCTCCGGGAGTGGGACGTTCTCGGCGAGACCATCCTGGATGAGAAGGGCAGGGTGAGGAGGGATCGGAGCGGTCCACTTGAAAGACTCTGGGGGTTCCTGAAAGGAGAAAGTTCCTCGGGGCTGGGTGGCGGTAGGGTTATAGCCTCCCCAACGGCGGAGGGTCTGACAAAGGAGCAGATTGAGGAACTCGGAAAATTGGTCGAGGATGGAAAGCTCGAGAACCGCTTTTTGAGAAAGAAGGCCATGCCCTTCGCGCCGGCGCTCTTCATAGGATTTCTCATGGGCTACTTCTGGGGCGACGTCTTCTGGTGGCTCGTCCTCAAGGTAGCAGGCTTCAGCTAAGCTTTTAACCTCTTTCCCCTACTTTCCCCGGCCCGGCACCCGCCCTCTCCGGGGAAAGGTGAACCGGGGGTTCCGGTCGGGCCGACAGGGGGATGACGAGCTTTTGCTTTGCTGATGGGTGATGAGCACGCCCTTCACCGACCCCCTATTAGGCCTTCGATTATCTCCCTCACTTCCCTGAGGCTCTCAACGTTGTGGTCGCCCTCAACGCCCTCGTGCGGGTTTATGGCTATCGCTACATCAGCTTCGCGGAACATGCTTACGTCGTTGTAGCCGTCGCCAACTGTCACCGTCAGTTCCGGCTTTAGTTCCTCCTTCAGCTCGCGAAGGATTACACCCTTGCTCTTGAAGTCCACCAGCGGGTTCACCTTTCCGGTAACGACGCCGTTCTCATCGAAGAGAAGCTCGTTCGCGAAGACGTAGTCAACCCCCAGCTCCCGCGCTATCCTTCCCGCAAGGCACATGAGGCCGCTCGAGAGGATGGCTATCTTGAAATCATTCTCCCTCAGAAACCTAATCAGCTCCTCCGCGCCGTCCATGTACTCAACGGAATTGGCCCACTCAAGGATTTCATCCCGCGTGTGCCCCTTCCAGAGGGATGCATCAAGCTCGGCCCACTTCACGTAGTCGATTTCTCCAGAGAAGAAAAGCTCGGCGTACTCCTTTCCCTTCTCCCACGTTCCAAAGCGCTTGTGAAGCTCCACCCAGCTCGAGACCGATTTGACGAGCGTCCCCTCGAGGTCGAAAGCGATTAACCTGACCATGCCACCACCTGAGAAAAGGCCGCGGTGGAGCTTAAAAGCCTACTCTTTCCAGCCGTACTCCCCGACCAGGGGCACGAAGGCAACCCCACCCCAGCTATTCTTTTTGATCTTCCCGTCCTGGGTTTTGTCGACGATATAAAGGTCCTGCCAGAGGTGGTAGCTCCCGACCGGGATTATCAGCCTTCCACCGGGTTTGAGCTGCTCTATTAGGGGTTCCGGAATTCTCGGCGCCCCCGCGGTGACGATTATCCTGTCGTAGGGGGCCTTAGGCGGGAAGCCCCTGCTTCCATCCCCTAAGAAGATATGGACTTTCCCAACACCCGCTCGCTGGAGGTTCCGCCTGGCAAACTCGACAAGCTCCGGAATCCTCTCAACGGTGTAAACGTCGGTCTTCACGAGTTCGCTTATCAAAGCAGCGTTCCAGCCGCTTCCAGTTCCGACCTCGAGAACCTTCATTCCGGGCTTGAGATCGGCCAGCTCGAGCATTATCGCGACCATGTGGGGTGCGCTTATCGTCTGCCCGGCTGGAATCGGGAGGGGTTCGTCAAGGTGGGCGTACTTCCTATAGCGATCCTCAACGAACAGATAGCGGGGGTATTTAAGAAAAGCCCGTCTAACGGCTTCACTTTTGATGATACCCTCCCGGACAAGAGCCTCAACAGTCCTTTCCCACCGCTGCTTGAGTTCTTCCTCTGAAACCACGGGGCTCATCTGAAAAGGGCTACGTATCCAAAGGATTTAACACTTGCGGAGAAGCCGTGGAGAGAAGTTGAATAGTGGCCGGCGGCGTTCCCGGTTTCCCGCCCCCTCTCGGAGGGCAGTACACCCGGGAACGCTGGCGGGCTTAACTTCCGGGGTCGAAACGAGACCGGGTGTAACCCCGCCGCTATGACCGCCGTACCGATACATACCTGCCGCGGAGGGTTTATAAATCTTACGGTTCCTATGTGTTTTGATGGAGGAACTTGTTGAACTGCTGAGACTGGAGCGGGCGAGGGAGCCGTTGAGCCCGGGCAAAAGGGTTAGGGAGTTCCAGCAAAGGATACAGGCAATGAAAAACGGCGAAGAGGTTGAGGTAAGGGGTTTTCTGATCGGCAGAAGACCTCCCAACGCGCCAAGGGATGCCGCTTACTATCTCCTCTCCCCGCTCTCCCCCTCTGAGCTGGCAAAACTGAGCGAGAAGGAGTTTCGAACTTACCTTGTCGTCCGGGCAACGGAAAATACGGAGGTAGCCGGGGAAGTGAAACCCGGCAGCTACGTCCTTGTGAGGGGGATCATCGAAGCCTATCCCTTCGGCAACCTGAGGATGGTTCACGCGGGTTCCATCGAGGGGAGGGACTACTCGGAGTACTGGAAGGATTACCGCGAGTTCGCGCTGAGCAGATCCGAGGTTATTGATCTCTTCGAGAGAACTGTCTATCTGCGTGACGACATGAGGAACGCCCTCATCTACTCGATCTACGGCGTCCCGTATATAATCGGCGAGAACTGGGGTGAGGGCTTCGAGTTCTTGGCCTTCAAGTACCGGGACGATTCCGGGCTTATCGCCCTCTGGAAAGCCCTCAGGTACTTCCACTCAAACCTCCCCTGGGAAGTTCGCCTGACAAGGGAGGGGATAATCGAGGTTGATGACCCGATCCTCGGAATAGACTTCCGGCTCGGCAACCCAAACTCAAGTGACATGAGGTACTACACTCCCCCCACCAGGAGGGGACTGGTAAAACCGGCCAGATGGGCGGCGAAGATAATAAACTCCAAGAGAGCGGTAGGCCTGCTGCCAAGGAACACGGACGCAGACCCGCGCGATAGGATGGCCAGGATTTCGGAAACCCCCTTCGTGCTCGTCCCCTCAGAGGAGAGGCCCTACTTCGAGGAGAACCGCGAGTTCCTCCAGCTCATACCGAACCTCCTCGTGACGGTTTTCATCCAGAGGGAGAGGCACAGGGCCCTCGACCGCGAGAAGACCCGCTTGCTTGAGGAGGAGTTCCTGCGGTGGCTCAGGGAATCGAGAAACGACTACGGCGACCCCTTCAGGGCTTTAACGGCACCGAGCGGGCCAATGAACGTGAAGCTCAGGGCAGAGCTCGGCAAGAGGGTGTTCGGCTCGATAGTGCGCTTCAACGGCAGGGTCACTAAAAAGGCAGCGAGGGAGGTCAGACTGATAAACGAGGCGATAGTCAACGACTGGATGGTTGTCCTGAAGGACCGCCCCGGCGAGATGATGAGGCTCCTCAAGGAGTACAACGCCTACATTCCCGGAACGCTCAGGGCCAGGAGGGCCCTGGAGATAATGGAGGATCTGGCGTCGCTCAGCCCCTCGGGAGAGGTCACGAAAGAGAGCTTTATCCGCGAGCTGGTTAAGGACGGCTTCTCGAGGGAAGATGCTCTGGAGATAACCGAGAGGTTTATAGCGGCCGGCTACGTCTACGAGCCCTTTCCCGGAAAACTCAGACTGGTGAGGTGATGGAATGTCGAAGAGGTCAATCCGTCAGAGGGAGCAGAGGGAGAAGAAGAGGATTGCTAAGGAGAGGGTCGAGAGGCTCTTCACCCTTGCGGAGCGCGTTTACCCCTATGAGCCGGAGCTGGCCAACAGGTACGTCGAGATAGCACTCGCTGTTCAGCAGAAGGCAAAGATAAGGCTTCCACGGAAGTGGAAGAGGCGGTACTGCAAAAGATGCCACTCCTTTCTCGTTCCGGGAAAGAACGCACAGGTCAGGCTGAGGAGCAGGCCATATCCCCATGTGGTTATTAAATGCCTTAACTGTGGCCACATAATGCGCTATCCATACCTCAAAGAGAAAAAGGCAAGGAGAAAGGAAAGCTAATCAGTGCTTTCCGCTCTTTTCGTCGTGTCCTCCTATCCCCGGTATTGAAATCACTGATTTCTTCTCACGGTAGAGCTCGTGAAGGGCCTTCTTGGCCTCTTTAATGAGCACCTTTGCAACGCTGTAGTTTCCGGCCTTTATGGCCTCTTCGACCCTGTCCAGGATTGTTTTAACGGTGCTAACATCAATTCCGGCCTTCTCGAGGACCTCAACCTGTGCCTCCAGCTTTTCGAGCTCGATTCTCAGCTTGAGTTCCTCCCTGCTCTTCACTGTCATCTTGAACTCCATGTGGGCGTTCTTCAGGGCGAATTCACTCCTTACCTGGAGCCGAAGGGCCAGAACGTAGGCCTCGGTGACGTTTCCAGCCTGAAGGCTCTGGTTAACTTTCTCCATGAGCTGGAACATCTCCCTGACCTGCTCCATCAGCTGTGTTGAGTTTGTCATGTTGGCGATTTCCTCAACGGCAATTAGCCTCTCGCGAACCTGCTCCATTATCCGCTCGACCTGCTCCCTGCTAACGTTGGCCTGAACCCTTTCTGCCCTGCAGTTGCACTTCTGAAGCTCTTTCTCAACTTTCTCCATGACCTTCTCTGAGGCCTTGCTCTGGACCATCACCATCTTCCTGACCCGGAACCTCTCCATGAGCTTGCTAACGTTGGTGGACTGGTTAACGTAGATTATCATGGCGCGGTTTTCAACGGCCAGCTTAAGGGCAGTCTGGATTGCGAGGCTGTCGTTTCCAGCAACGACAACGCTGGCGTTGAATTTGATTCCAAAGAGCTTGCTGGCGTTGTCTATAACAGCCAAGTCAGTCTCGTACCTGTTGGCCCCCCACCAGCGGTAGACCGTTATGTTGTATTCCTCAAGGTCCCTAACGTATTCATCCACTATCGCCATTGGCCCACCTATTATTATGACCTGGTCAGGGGCGTAGCCCAGTATTTCAGCAGTGATGTTTGGGTTGTAAACTCCCCATGTTGTTGTGACAACTATGGCACCGGTGAGGTTGGCAAGGTACTCCGCTATGGCCTTGTCCGCTGCGTTGTCGCTGACGAGTATGACTGTAACGGTCTCTCCCGCGAAGGCACTGCCGGCACTGAACGCCATTCCAATCATCAGCAGTCCGAAGAGGACTGTGGCCAGTTTTTTACCGAGCATGGCTATTCACCTCGGTTCTTTCTCCGAAAAAAGACCTATTTAAGTCTTTTTCAGGAAATCGTAAATTTACGTCGCTGATTGCTCAGGAAAAAAACTCTGAGAGCCTAAATCCGATTGTCAAACGTTAACCGAGGTTTCTCAATGTTTAGCCACGTTTAAAAACCGTCCAAACAAGCCCGTTCCCCCTTGGGGTGACAGTATCATAGCGTTAGGGGAAAGAAGCTCAACCAGGGGACATAATAGCCACGGCCCTCACCGGGCTCCCGGAGCCACCCTCTATTTTCAGCGGGAAGGCCATGAAGGTGAACTCCTTCCCAAGAACGGCATCGAGGTTGGTGAGGTTCTCGAAGATAGGTACCTCAGCGCTCAGGAGTATCCTGTGGACGGCGTCATCGCCGATGCTCATCGCGTCCGTTCCGACTGCCTTAATACCCTCGGCAACAATGAAGAGCGCCACCTCCGGGGAAAGCTCCCTCCCCTCTGTGAGGAAGAGAACTATCCGGTTGTGATAGCCCGAATCCGGAATCTCGTCAAGCTTTACCCTTCCCTTACCCCCCCTAACGTCCAGAACAAAGGCCTCTCCGATGAACTTCTCTAAGGGAAGCTCGTCAACCGTCTTTCCACCGGGTATGAAGTGGGCCGGTGCATCGACGTGCGTTCCGGTGTGCTCGCCCATCTTAAGAACGTTCATGTAGTAACCGTCCCGGCCTATCAGGGCCCAGGGTTTTATGCTCACCGGGGGATCGTCGGGGTAAACCGGCGTCCTCTCGGAGATGGGGGTGGAGAGGTCGATTATCATACACCCACCAAAATCTGGGGGAAGTCATTCCATATAAGCCTTACCGTCCCCCCCGAGGAGCCGGAGGAGATACTTCCGGTTTGGAAAGCGCTGGATCACCTTCTCTATCGTCAGCTCGATGTCGCGCTCGACGTTCCTCGATTCCCAGCCGTGACCGGGCAGGAGGAGGTCTATCTTAAGCGTTTTGAGCAGACGGAGGGAGTTAAAGTACTCTCCAAGACTTCCGGAGTCGTAGATGTTTGAGACCGTCCCTTTGGCGAAGAGTGTGTCCCCCGAGAAGAGTATCCTCCTCCCAGGTTCGTAGAGGCACATGCTCCCGGAGGTGTGGCCCGGCGTGTGGATAACCTTGAGAATCCACGAGCCCGCGTTGATTATGTCGGCGTTGTTGAGCCAGAGGTGAACTTTACTTCCCGGAAACTGTTCCCCATGATGGCGACACCGCATGACCTCGTCGTCGCCGTAGAGTATCTTCACCGCGGAGTACTTGTAGGCGCCAATGAGCGAGCTCTCCTGGAGGTAGAGGTTTCCCCCGACGTGATCGCAGTGCTCGTGGGTGTTGAGGACGATGTCAATATCGCCCGGCTTAAGTCCAAGCTCAAAGAGACCCTCCTCAAGCCTCGGGTAGTCACTCATAAGGCCTGTATCTATGAGCACATTTATGTCGCCCGTTATCAGGTATGAAAAGGCCGAGTACCTGCCGGGCTTTATCTTGTAGAGGCCCTCCTTTACCTTCCTGACGCAGGGGTAATCCACGGCCATGGTGAGAAGGGGGGAGGCCAACCTCAAAAGCCTTTCGCACTTCGGAGGGCTTTTAAGACTGCTTTCTCTAGCATCCCCGGTGGTACCATGGACTGCACGAAGGACTACTGTGTTAAGGACATATCCCTTGCTCCCAGCGGGGAGAAAAAGATAGACTGGGTATCCCGTTTCATGCCTGTTCTCCAGAGCATACGGAAGGATTTCGAGAAGAGGAAGCCCTTCAAGGGCATCAGAATAGCCACGACGCTCCACCTCGAGATGAAGACGGCCTTCCTCCTCCTGACGCTTAAGGAGGGCGGTGCCGAAGTTTCCGCGGCGGCGAGCAATCCTCTTTCAACGCAGGATGATGTGGTTGCGGCACTGGCGAAGGCTGGGATCAAAGTTTACGCCGTGAGGGGAGAGAGCAGGGAGGAGTACTACGAGAATATGCATAAAGCGTTAGACATAAGGCCGAACATCATCATAGACGACGGAGCGGACATGATAAGCACCGTCCACCGCGAGAGACAGGAACTCATAGACGAAATCTGGGGCGCGAGCGAGGAAACGACAACGGGGGTGATAAGGCTTCGCGCCATGGAGAGGGACGGCGTCCTCAGGTTTCCAGTCATAGCGGTCAACGACAGCTACACCAAATACCTTTTCGACAACCGCTACGGAACCGGACAGTCAACCTGGGACGGTATAATAAGGACGACGAACCTGCTGGTTGCTGGAAAAAACGTTGTGGTCGTCGGCTACGGCTGGTGCGGTCGCGGGATAGCGATGAGGGCCAGGGGGCTGGGGGCCACCGTTATAGTGGTCGAGGTTGACCCGATTAGAGCCCTGGAGGCGAGGATGGATGGTTTCCTCGTGATGAATATGAGGGACGCGGCCGGGATGGGGGACATATTCGTGACATCAACAGGCAACATAAACTGTATTCGCAGGGAGCACTTTGAACTCATGAAGGACGGCGTAATACTGGCCAACGCGGGTCACTTCGACGTTGAAATTTCAAAGCCTGACCTGGAGGCCCTGGCCGTCGAGATACACGAGGTAAGACCCAACATCAGGGAGTACAGGATGGCCGACGGAAGGAGGCTCTACCTCCTGGCGGATGGAAGGCTCGTAAATCTTGCGGCCGCAGACGGCCATCCGGCGGAGATAATGGACATGAGCTTTGCCCTTCAGGCGAAAGCCGCCGAATACATCAAGGACAATCATGATAAGCTCGACCCCAAGGTCTACGTGCTCCCGAGGGAAATTGACGAGATGGTGGCGAGGATTAAGCTGAGCTCAATGGGAATAAAAATAGAGGAGCTCACTGAAGAGCAGAGGGAATATCTTGAGAGCTGGAAGCACGGGACGTAGTGTCCGAGTACACGACGTACCGTACCCCATTCTCCACCCATTCATACTTTTTGGTCAGCATCCGCGACTCCCATGGTGAGCGGAGCATCACGAATGTTGGGGCATACTCCAGATCCAGGGTCAGGAGCAGGGGCCTCCGGACCGGGCTGCCTCCCTGAAGGGCCAGTGAGACCGACCTCCCGTCCATGGCCAGTGGCTCCACCCTGAAGGTATCGCCCGCGGTCATGACGGTTCTCAGGATCAGGCGGTTGAGAACCTCCTCCCCGGTGTTTTTGGCCCTCTTCATAGCGTACCCTGCGGATATCAGGGCCGCAATACCAACGAGGAGGGGCAGCAGAATCCAGAGGGGGAGCAGGTTCGGAGGCCGGGATCCCAGATCGCTCCAGTAAAGTATCAAAATAAGGAACCCCGTTCCAGCGACAATAGGAAGGGCGAGAATCGTTAGAGTTGGAGCAATCAAGGAATCATCGTCCCCGGTGAAACTCCCACCCCCGGAGTATGGCTCGAGATAGTAGGCCAGAATCAGGAGGATGGAAAAGAGTATTCCCCCGAGGGTGTAGCCCTTCAAGGCGGAAAGGGGGGTTCCCCAGAGGGTGGGGATCATGAAAAGCAGAAGCTGGGCCAGGACCAGCTTGAAGACGCTCTCGACAGCCAGGGAACCGATGATGGAGAGCGTCCCGGTTAGGAGAAGCATGAGGGGCAGGGGATCGGTGGTGTCAACGACTGGACGGAACATCGACAGGACCAGCTCGCCGATCCAGGTTGTTGATAGGGACCAGGCCAGTGGGATCGAGGCCACCAGGGGAACGAGAATCCTGAGGAGCCTTATCCGGTTAGATTTTACCATTCAGCATCACCCAGAGGACCTTTTTAACCCCCGCAGGGAGGCTCTCCCCGGCGGGATTCCAGTGGACGACTGGAACGCCCAGTTTCTCGGCAAGGGCCCTCTTCTGGAGTGCGGTGAGGGAACCGACGATTCCGTCAATCTGGTGATAGGGGTTAACGTCCACAACGATCGTCCCCTTCCCGGTGAATCTGGCGGCTCTCTCCACAGCCCGGGATATCTCATCGACGGTGTAGGGTGTGAGGTTGGTCACAAAGAGCGAAACCGTTGAGCCTCCCTCCAGGAGGGCCCGAGAACGCTCGACGGCTAGTGGGAAGGATTCTCCCGATATGGACGGGCCGGCGTGAAGGAGGAGCTTTGCAAAGGTCGAGAGGGCCTGAATCCCCGTTCTAGGGGTCTCGAACCTCCTGGAGCCAACGAGGTAGAGGCCAACCCTGAAGTCGCTCTTGAGGAGAAAGGCTATAATGGAGAGGGTTAGTCCAACCGCCGACTCGAGCCCCCCGTTGACTGCGGTCCCAACGCCCATGTTCTCGGTGGTGTCGAGGTAGATCATGACCCGCGCCCTGCCCTCCGGTTCGTATTCGTTGACAAGGGGTTCGTTCAGCCTGGCCGTGGCCTTCCAGTTGATGACTCTGAGGGGATCCCCTGGGTGGTACTCCCTGATCTCCCTGAAATCCGTGGAAACCGGGCCCATTCTCGAGAGGTGGGAGGAGGGTCTGCCCTCCCTTGTGCGGAGCTTTCTGGTCACGAGCCTTTTCACGGGCACGAAGCTGGGGGCAACCTCGATGTCAATCTCATTGCCAAGGATGGCATAGGATCTCATTCCAACGCGGAGGGGATCCACGCCGATGACCTCCACGGGAGACAGGACGTGCCTCCCCCTTTTGAGGGCCCTTATCTCGTACTCGTAAACGACCTCCAGGGGCTTTTCAGGGCGCTTGAAAAAGATCCGCCTGTTGCTGCCGCGCGTGATCTCAAAACCGGGCGGAATCACGTCTGATACCTGAACGATGCCGGCGCCCTCCTCGATCCGGAGACTGACCCGCACTCTGGTACTCTCACCGACTCCCAGCTTCGTTCTCTCAACGGTCTTCTCTCCTGAAATGCCGGATGGAGGATCTGTCAGTATGCCGTAGGAGAGGACTGCGGCCGGGATTAGACTCATGTAGGCGAATCCCGGAATTCCCGTCAGGAGCGCGGCGGCGAAGGGCAGGAGCGTTGCGTAGATCAGAAGGTTCAACGCCCTCACTCCAACCCCTCCAGACTCTCAATGGACTTGAGAATCTCCTCGACGAGTTTCTTCCTCCTCCTTACTTCCTCAAGTGCCCTCTTCTCCTCGAGCCAGGGGGGAGCCAGGGGATTGGTTGGGGGCCGGTACTCCACCAGGGGTCGGATAGCCCTCTCAAGGTGAACATCCAGAACGCCCCGGGGAGAGTGTCTCAGGATGAACACCAGCAGGGGGGTTTTGTCACCCTTTTCAACGAAGGCCCTGACCACCCTCCTGAGATCCAGTGTATAGGCGTCCTCCTTGGGGTTCGGGCTGGTTGGGGGTAGGGGATCCAGCTCAACCTTCCCGATTCTGGCTGAGACGTAGGTGACCGTGAGGTAGGTAAGGTAAACTATCGCCGATGCAACGAGGAGGTAGAACAGCGCAAACAGGACCGTTCCTGGGTGGGGGTACGAGGCCAGGAGGGCCGAGAGCACCACGGAACCCGCCAGGACCAGAAAGTACCTCTCCAGGAAGTCGCTTCCGGTTAGTCGGTAGAAGGCGTAAACCATAAGGTAGGCGATGCTGACACCCCCAAAGGACAGCGCCAGAAAGCGGGTCAGCCAGCCGTCGCCGGCGAGGAGGGAGGCGAGTGCCATTACCATGAACCCCGCTGCCCGAACCAGGAGGTCCTCCCTCCGCCTTGCTCGGTGGGAGGCCCAGAGGATCAAACCGCCTATGCCGAAGATGATCGGTACCAGGATTCCCTTCGTGAACATTGTCGCCATGACCGTCCACATGAGAAAGCTGCTCGCCGCAGATTTCAGATCCCTCAGCTTCGCCATTCACAGCACCCCCAGCTTCTCCAGGGAATCCACCATCCTCCAGAAGTCGTCCTTTCCGACGGGTCTTTCGGAGTACTTGGCCAGGACCAACGTTCGCGTTATCGTGAGGACGGGTTCCTCCGCGATGCCCTTTCTGACGAGGGCCCCGGCGATCTCCAGAGGGGTTCGCTCCCGCGTTTGGATCCCGAGGGATCTCACGAAGGGGAGGAAATGCTGCTCGTAGAGATCCACAACCGCTTCCTTGGGTGGGAGTATATGAAGCTCGATCTCTTCACTCCCGGCCCGCAGGAGGTGTCTCCCGGGCGGCAGTCTCAGTTCGAACCGCTCGTCCGCACCCAGGTTCTTGCCATCGACAGTCAGTTCGGCCTTCTCCGACAGGACAACGGGTACGATCTCGTCCGGTAGGAAGACCCTCCTCCTGGGTTCGATAAACTGAACGGACGTTTTAGAGTATTTGAGGGAGGGCGGGGAAAGTTTCAGACCCGGGTTGAGGTGAAGCCTGCTCCTGCCTGTCACCACGAGGACGAGAAGAAGAACCAGAGAGAGTCCGATGGAAACCTGGGTCAGGATGGTCCTGTTAACGGAGATCTTCAGTCCATTTTCTCCCCCCCGGGAGAGAACGACGGTTTTTTCCACGGGGAGATATAACCTGTCGCCCGGATATGAAATCAGGATTTTCTTCCCTCCGGCCGGTATTGGATGGAGTCTTGCGAATCCCCTTTCGTCTGTCCTCAGGGTGAAGGTGGAGTTGCCAACCGTCACCGTAAGGCTTCTGTTTGCGAGCGGAACGCTGCGCCAGTGCACCCTGATAATGAGGGTATCGTTTCTCAGCGATGCCTCTATCTCGGGTCTCCTCCTTATCAAGAGTTCGGGGTCGCTGTTTGAGGGGGCCGCGGGATAGCCGCGGTAGTGGGCTATGATGTGGTAGCTGCCGGGGGGTATGGATGAGGTAACGACGCCCCTGACGGTGAACCTGCCGTTGCTGACCTTTCCATAGCCTATGATAAAACCCTTCGTCCCCTTGCTCCTGTTCACCGTGACCCAGACCCTCCCCATGGGGACGGGCATTCCGTCGGGGTAGTAAACCCTGCCGGATACCTCAACCGGCAGGTCCCCGTTTCCAGCGAGTTTCTTCGAATAATTGGTGATCTCAACAACCGGCTTCTTCAGAAAGGCAACCCAGCTGAGGAGAGCGTATGTCCGGTTTCCGGTGTCGACGGTGACAAAGAACGGATAGTAACCTGTGGGATGTATCTCCTCCCGGGTCGCGAAGGGAGGCACCCTGTACTCAAGGTGAACGCTCCCGTTGCGTTCTCCAACCCGGACGATGTTTCCCGTGAAGGCGAAGCTCACGTTGATATGGAGATAGGGCCCTGAGACATAGAAGGGAATCGAGAAGCTCTCCCCGGGTGAGGAAAAGACCAGCGGCGAGGTTGTGTCAACCACTGCCTCCCCGTTAACCCCCTGAACCGTGTGGACGTCCCCGTCGTTCGTTACTATTGGGATGTAGTACTTTCCCCGGTACCAGACGATTAACTGCCAGTATCCGTAATCCTTCCAGGGAAGTATCGGCAACGATCTGGCGGGGGATTTTATGCATACAAGCTCCGGATCCTCCGGGAGTACGGCCACCGGGCAGTCGGTATCAACGTCCGTGGGGACAAAACGGAAGTCGCTCCTGGGTGGAACGAAGCCTGGGAAATCCCGTGGAGGTTCTAAGGCAGAGGGATTTTTCTGATGATTGTTCCTCTCGGTGTTATTTTGGGATTCTTCTGCCTGATTCCTGCTGTGGAGGGACTGGAGGGGGCTGTGAATCAGGGGCTGAGTCTTTTCCCTGTGATCCGCAGGGGATGGAGATTCTAACACGAAGATTTGGCCCAGGGTCAGTGTTGAGATGAGAATAAGGAAGAAGAGCAGAATGGCCGCGTGCTCCCGTCTCATTCATACTCAGCTCCCTTGGGGACGGGGGTCTTCTTCAGGGCGTCTTTTATAACATCTTCGCCGCCTACTCCCTCGAAGGAGTACTCCGCTTTGATCACTACCCTGTGGGCAAGGACGTCCATGGCGAGGGTCTTGACGTCGTCGGGGATCACAAAGTCCCTGCCATCGAGGAGGGCGTTTGCCTTTGCAATCTTCATCAGGGCTATGGCCCCCCTCGGGCTCGGGCCTGCTTCAACCTTCGAATCGGCCCGGGCGTTCCTCACGAGATTGACGATGTACCTCAGAACGTCCCTGCTCACGTAAACGCCATTCTCCACGAGCTCCTGCATCTCTATAAAAGTCTCCCGGTCTATCACCGGCTTAAGGTCGGTGGTGGGATCGTCCTTTCCCCAGCTCAGGCGAGCCTCCAGGATGGCCAGCTCATCCTCCTCGGTTCGGGGGTAGCCGACGTGGAGCCTGACCAGGAAGCGGTCGAGCTGGGCCTCGGGGAGGGGGTAGGTCCCCTCGAACTCTATCGGGTTCTGGGTGGCCATGACAAAGAAGGGCCTCTCCAGGGAAAAAGTCTCTCCCTCGATGGTGACCTGTCTCTCCTCCATCGCCTCGAGCAGAGCAGACTGGGTCTTCGGTGGCGCGCGGTTGATCTCGTCCGCGAGGAGAACGTTGGTGAAGACTGGCCCCTTTATCAGCTCGAAGGTTCCAAGGTTCTGGCGCCATACCTTGGTTCCCAGGATGTCGGCCGGGAGTAGATCGGGAGTGAACTGGACGCGGGTGTATTTGAGCCCCAGAACCCTCCCGAAGGCCTTGGCCAGTAGCGTCTTTCCCAGGCCGGGGTAGTCCTCAAAGAGAACGTTGCCGTTGACGAGGGCCGCCGCGAGGGTCTTTCTAACCACGGGCTCGTTGCCGATATAAACGGATGATATGGCCCCAACGATGTTCTCTGCGAGGTCTTTGAACTCCTTTGCGTCCATTCCTCTACACCTCGATGGCAGATGTCAATTACTATATCCAATAAAACCCGAAATATGGAAAGCTTAAAAATTTTGTGGGTTCGGACTGTAGTCGGCGGAAGCCGATCGCCGGAGCTCAGAAGATGTGAATGGCACTCGCCTTGAAACCCACGTAAACACTCTCCCCGGGTTTTATTCCCAGCTCCAGCAGGGAGGAGCGCGTGATGAAGGCCCTCAGAATGAGCCTCCCAACGAGGAGGTGCACCCTCACGAGGGGACCGAGCTCCTCTATCGAATCAACGATGGCCCTAAACTCGTTTCTCGCTGAGCTTCCAATGGGTCCCGCGGAGAGGATCATGTCCTCCGGTCTTATGCCAACCCTCACCCTTCCGGAGACCTCCAGGGGGAGCTCTATCTCGAGACCACCAGCCCGTAGCTTTCTCCCCTCCGCAATCCCCTCGATGATGTTCTCAAAACCCAGAAATCGGGCAACCTCCTCGTTTGCCGGCCTTGAGAAGACTTCCCCTACTGAACCGACCTGAACGAGCCTTCCTTTGAGCATTACTCCAACGCGGTCGCCCAGACTGACGGCCTCCTCGAAGGAGTGGGTGACGTGAATGGCGGTAAAGCCCAGTTCCCTCCTCCAGCGCTTCATCTCGGTTAAAAGCTTCGACCGGGTTTGAACGTCGAGGTTGGCGAAGGGCTCGTCCATGAGGATCAGGGGGGGCTCGATAACGAGGGCCCGGGCTATAGCAACGCGCTGGGCTTCACCGCCGCTGAGGGTTTTCGGTTTCCTGTTAAGGAGGTGGGCTATACCGAGAACCCCGGCCACTTCCCTGACTTTCCGCTTTATCTCGGTCTTCGGGAGCTTTCGGAGTCTCAGCCCAAAGGCTATGTTGTCGTAGACGCTCATGTGAGGAAAGAGAGCATAGTTCTGGGGAATGTAAGCCAGACCTCGCCTTTCTGGGGGTAGATCGGTCACGTCCCGCCCGTTCAGATAAACCCGCCCGGAGTCGGGCTCCACGATGCCGGCTATCACCTCGAGGAGAACGGTCTTTCCAGCGCCGCTCGGGCCAAGGATCACGAAGTGCTCGCCCTTCTCGACGCCGAAGGTTACGTCCCTCAGGTGGAACCCCCCGTAGTCCCTGGAGATGGAGATTACCTCAAGCATTCCCGCCCCTCCTCACGAGCCAGCGGAGAAGCACGAAGATTGTCAGGCTCATCGCAACCAGGATCACAGCTATTGGCCTCGCGGCTCTCAGACCGTAACTGTTGAAATACTCGAGGACCAGAACCTGTGCCGTCTTGGGGTAGTAGGCTATAATAAGTATTGCCCCGACCTCGCTTATGGCCCTCGCCCAGGTCATCACCGAGCCGCTGGCCACAGAAGGGAGGGCCATTGGGAGCGAAACGGACAGGAAAACCCTGAACCTCGATGCCCCAAGGGTTCTGGCCACGTGCTCGAGTCCTTCGTCAACCGCCAGAAAACCATCCCTTGCGGCGTTTATCGTGAACGAGGCGGAGACGAAGAGCATGGCGGCTATTATTCCAGTGTAGCTGTCGAGGATTGCCTTTGAAAAGGTCACGAGGAGCATTATTCCGACGACGGAGTGGGGGATGACTATCGGGACGTCAACGAGGGCCTGAACAACGCTTTTCCCCGGGAAATCCATTCTCGCCAGGACGTAGCCCAAAGGGACGCCGAAGAGGAGCGCTATGAAGGTCGTTGCCGTCGCAGTGAGGAGGGAGTTTTTGACGGCATCCAAAACGGCCGGATCTTGGAGGGTTTTAACGAGCATCTCCCAATCGGAGGCCTGTTTGAGGAAAATGACGGCTAAGGGGAGGGCTATGTAAACTATCAGGAAACTCCCGAGTGCTGCGAAGAGGTAGAGCGTGTAGTCGCGCCTCATGGCATACACCGAACCAGGGTGAGGAAAGGGGCTAAAAGCTCACCCCTCCACTCTAACCAGCGCCCTTATCTCCTCCGGCACGTTTCCGAAGGCTACCGGCGGGTTGAGGAAGTCCTGGTGGTTCTTTTCAAAGACCTCCCTGCCCTTCTCGCCGAGGAGGAACTTGAGGAACTCGATGGCGAGCTTCCTGTGGGGAGCGTTACCCGGAACCGTGATGCCGTAGACAATGGGCTTGGCCTTGATTGTCTTCCCCGTTGAGCCGAGGGTTATGCTGACCTGGGTGTAGTAATCAGCTTTCCTGAAGTCCCCGAGATTTATCTCAGCCGGGAGGGTGATGTAGCGCAGGTGGTGCTGCTCCGCGACGCTCTTGTAAATGAAGAAGTAGTCGAGGCTTCCGCTCTCAACGAGGCCGGTTAAATCGGTCTCCTTCGGCCTTATGACGACCTTCTCGTTCTTAACTTCGATCTGCTTGGGGGCATAGATGTGGGTCCCGTTGGCGTGGATGTTCGTGTTCTTCTCGACGAGGGTCTCAAAGACGGGCTTCCCGTAGTAGATATCGGCCAGCTTCATTACCATGACCGAGCGGTAGCCGCAGGGATCCTGGTTGGGGTCGGAGAAGCCAAAGGTGACGTCCGGTCTCGCGAGGATTTCGTACCAGTTGTCGGAGTTTATCCCGTCGGCGTACCTGCTTTTATCAGTGAAAGCGATGACTATTTCGTTCGTCGCGAAGAGCACGTAGAAATCCGTGAAGTTGGGGACCATCATCTGGGGTATTAGAGTATAATCGGCAACGGCAACTATGTCGGCCTTCTTTCCGAGGTCGGTTACCTTTCTGACGGCCATGACGCTTCCGCTGGCCTCGTCCTGGAAGCTCACGCTCAAGTTGAGCTTTTCCCTCGCGTAGGTCTGGAATTCCCTCTCGATTTCAGCCAGCGGAACACTCAGGGAACCCGCGTGAAAAACAACGAGGGTTACCGTCTTCTCCCGCGGCGAGGTGCCGGAACCGATGCATCCAGAGGCTATGAGCGAAAAGCCAAGCAGGAAAAGGAGGAGTATGCCCTTTAACCTCACCCAGCACCACCACTGGAGATGGACAGAAGCGGGTATTTAAACATTTTGAGCAAACAAAAAGATTAACGTCAACAAGTTTGTTTCAAAATCTACGGGAAGTCGCCGGCGCCACACTACGCTGCCCTGGACAAATGGGGGATGAGAGACTGAAATGGAGAGAAGAGAATTGTTGCATCATGATCCGACTAACCGTGCTGCAACTATTTAACCTTTCTCTTTAACCTCACCAGATCTTCGATGAGGTCTCCAAAATATTCGTATAACTCGTTCTCCCTCAGCTTCTCAACAGCACCCCAGAACTCGTCGAGGTTCCTGAATCCAGCTTTCTCGTACTCGTAGGCCTGAATCAGCATCTCCATCCTGTCCGCGAACTTGACGAGTTTGCCTTCAATGCTCGTCTCGTTCTCGTACTCATCAAAGAGACTCAAGAGGTCCCCGCGGCCGATGGAGGAGAGCATCTCCATCAACGCCTCTCTTTCGCCTTTTCCTTTGTCCAGATACTTCTGTGCCGTGAGCGGAACGTCGGTTATCCTGGCCTCGGCCAGATCGTGGAGGATGGCCATCCTGATGGCCTTCTCGGTGTCGATTTCAATGCCTTTGGCCCTCAGCTCGTCCGCGAGGAATAGGGCTATGAGGGCGGTTCTGAAGCTGTGATCCGCTATGCTCTCCGGGTTTATAACCCCGCGGAGGAGCCAGCCGGTTCTGGGAAGCTTCTTAAGGCTGCCCGCCTCGAGGAAAAGCTCCAAAAGGGACATCATCAGCACCTCACTCCTCGGTTGTGAAGAGCGCCCTATCGGTCTCAACGGCGCTCGCTATTATGCAGTCCCCAAGGAAGCGGCCGTAGACCTTAACACTGTCACCCAGGCCGATGCAGGGGCTTCCTGAGAACTCGACCTTTATTCCCGACACGGTGAAGGTCGTCCGATAGCTCGGCAGTTCCATCGGGAGGAACTCGATGAGGGGTTTGTCCTCGATTACACCCTTGATGACGATGTTCTTCCCCCTGAAACCGCCGGAGTGGAGGTCATCAACCGTGACGATGTAGTAGTAGTGGTGACCGAGTTTAACCCGCCTGGGCATGCTCATCACCTTTATATCCCCATGATTCATCACCACTAGGGGTGAGGGTATGATAAAGGTTGCGATTATAGGCGCGGAGAACGTCGGCAAATCAACGCTGATGAACGCGCTCATAGGCGGAAAGGTGAGTGAAGTTGAGAACCTGCCCGGGACGACGAAGGGTGTGATAAGGCGGCGCTTCGGCAAGCTTAAGATACCGAAGGGCATGAAGAACCCCCTGGGGGGAGCGGATGAGTTCGTTCTCATCGACACAGCGGGCCTGTTCGATCCCAAGAGGGAGCTTCGGGGGAAGGTTCTCAGCGAGGAGCGCTTTAAGGAAATAGTGAAGGAGATAACCTCAGCAGACATAATAATCCACATGGTTGACGCGACAGTTGGCCTCCACAGGGGGATGGAAAGGCTCCACCACATCCTCAAGATGCGCTATGAGAAGCCGATAATAGTGGTTATCAACAAGGTTGACCTCGTTCCGAAGGAGCGCGTTGAAGAACTCAGAAAAATCATAAAGAAGCGCCTGGAGCAGGAAGCGATTCCGCTGTCCCTGGTTACCTACGAGGGCTTCAACGAACTTCTCGAGAGGATAGCTCACCACGCCCAGTACGTTTAGCTTCCCGCCCTCTTCAGGTTTCGCCTCAGCTCTCGCAGGAGGTCTCCGACGCCTTCCGTCCTTCCAGAGATGGAGGTCCTGAGGAGAAGCGCCGTCTCATAGGCGTCCGTGAGATCCCTCCTGCAGTTCTCCACGACCTCCGAACGAAGGATGGAGTAGATCTCCTCCACGGCGTCCCTGAAGAGCACCTCGTCCGAGTAAAATTCCCCGGTCAGGAGCAGGTCTACGAGATCCCTCACGAACTCGATCTTGTTTTCCCGCTTTCCGATCAGTGTTTTGAGCCGCTCCACTGCCTAACCCTCCCGGGAAGTTCCCTCTCAAGGGCCTTTATCAGGATCTCCGAGACGAGTATTGAAGAAAACCGCGGATCCCTCACCTCGAGGGCGGTGTCTATGGCGCGCTCTATGTCACCCGTTTTGAGCAGGTGGTGGGAAACGTCGGCCATTACCACGGAGCGCAGCTCAGGATCCTCGATCCTGGAGCCGACCCTCAGGGCGTCATCTATCCTTCCTGTGAGGACGTAGTACCTTGAGACCTTGGCCAGCACCTCCTCGCTGGGAGTGCTCTTTTCAACGGCCTCAACCACATCCTTTCTCGCCAGCTCCGGCCTCTCAAGGAGACGGTTCATTACCGCCTTTCCAACCAGCTCGGCTTCCCCCTCGTTCAGGACGGAGATAAAGTCCGGAAGGACTTCGGGATCCCTTCCGAGCAGCTCGAGGGCGGTGCTGACGAGCAGATCATCCCCGTTCTCGAGCTTTCTTATGAGCTCCACCGCAGACTTCCCTTCCCCGGCAAGGGCAAAGGCCAGCGCCAGCTCCTCCGTGAACTCCCTGCCAAACTTCTCTATCAGCTCCCCGGCGATCGATTCCAGGAGGTCTATATAATGCCCGAGAACTCCCTTCTCCTTCAGGCGGAAGGACACTTCCTTGAAGGCCTGTCTGGTCCATTCCCTTGACCCCATGGCCCTCAGCAGAGAGATGGCCTTTTCGTAGGCTCCGAGGGAGATGTAGGCCTTGGTGAGTTCGAGAAGGGCCCTTGAGAGATAGGGTTCTCCCTCTATGTACTCGAGGGCTAGCTTGCCCTTCCTCAGCCTGTACGCGGCTTTGAGCTGGTCTCCGTCCATGGTCCTTGCGCTGGCCCGCACTATCTGGAGCAGGACCTCGTTTCTGACCTTTGAATCGGCTATCTCGAGGGCGTAGGTTACCGCCTCGCCCGTTTCTCCGAGGGCCAGCAGGTAGGAAACGGCCGTTCTCATCACCTCGTCCCTTCCGGGAGGTGGTAGAAGTCTTGAGTCCTCGAGAACTGTCTGAAAGACCTTTCTATATGTCCTGAACCCCGCCCTACCCAGTGAGTGGCCCACGGAGAGAAGGGCACGGAACATCTTCACCGGATCTTCGATTTCCCTGGCAGTATCGAGGGCCTTCAGGAAGGCGGTTCGATGGTTGACATCGCCGGCACGGGCCAGCCTCTCCCCGATCCTGGCGTACGTCACCGATTTGACATAGGGGTCTCTGATGACATCGACGGAGGCGAGGATCTCTCTCACGAGCATGACGTCGGTCCTCCAGGGCTTTGATTTCACGCCCCCAGTTGATCGGGGGCTCTTATTAACCTAACCCCGGAACGTTTTTAAGAACCTCTCCCCAGCCGGGACCATGTACTCCGTCATCTTCGGCAAGAATCCCGCGCTCAGCGAGGCGGAATTCCTTTCATTCGGACGAAGGTTCTCTCTCCACGTCCGACCTGTGGAATCCGGTTCGAGCTGGATGGTCTTTCACTCGTCCCCGAAGGTGGAACGTCACTTCAGGTGGCTCGGTGGTTCGCTCAAGCTCGTGAGGATAGTCGGTGAGGGTGAAGAAGCCTTAAAGAACCTCGAATACTCGAGACTGTTTACGGTGAGCATCTACGGGAGGAGCGACTGGAGGCTGTGGAGAAAACTGGGGAGCGAGATAAAGAAGACGTTTAAGTCCGAAGGCCCGGCGAAGTTCTTCAAGCCCGCCAGGGTTTACGCGATGCCCTCCGAGCTTATACTGAAGGGATTTCCGGAGGTCAAGGACTTCGTCTTCCTATTCCGGGAAGACGGGAGTTTTTTAGTGGGCGAGACGGTTAAAGTAACGGACCCCTTCGAGCTGAAGAAGCTCGACGTGGAAAGACCCGTTCAGAAGCCGATCCTATCGATCCCTCCCAGGCTGGCGAGAATAATGGTGAACCTCACTGAGATCAGGAAGGGAAGCTTTTTGGATCCCTTCTGCGGGATTGGAACGGTGGTTCAGGAGTTCGTTCTCCAGGGTCTGAACGCCTACGGGAGCGACCGCGATCCAGAGCAGATAAAGGCCGCGAAAAAGAACCTCGCCTGGCTCAAAAGGGAGTTTCACCTCAAGAACTCGGCTCATTTAGAGGTCTGCGACGCGAGGAAGCTCAAGAGGTGCTTCAGGCAGAGGTTTGATGCGATAGTTACCGAGCCATACCTTGGGAAGCCCCTCAGGAGAAATCCGAGCAGGGGGGAGGCGATAAAGCTGGCCAACGAGCTTGATAGGTTTTACTATTCCGTCTTCGAGAGCTTTGCCGACGTCCTGAGGAGGAAGGGAAAAGTCGTCTTCGTCTTCCCGGCCTACAGGCTGAGCGGCGGCGGGATATACAGAAAAGACAGAAAGTGGCTCGGCAAGATCGGCTTCGAGGTTCTTGGCAAATACACCGACTACGAGGAGAGGCACAGGCTCGTTAGGGACATCCACGTGCTGAGGTACAGGGGTTAACCGATGAGCCTCTCGTGCTCCTGCTTTATGCACCTGTGGGCTACAGCTGTTAAGCTGGCCTCCCTGGCCCTTTTAAAGGCCTCCTCGTTGAACGTTCCGAACTGGAACCACACAACCTTTGCCCCCTTCTTTATCGCCTGCTCCACGTACTCCATCGTGAACTCCGGCCTTACGAAGAGGTCGACTATCTCAACTTCGTCAGGGATATCCAGGATGCTTGGATAGCACTTTCGCCCGAGAACCTCCTCGTAGCGCGGGTTCACGGGATAGACCTCGTAGCCTTTCTCGAGGAGATAGCGCATCACCTCGTTTGCATCCCTTTCGGGCTTCGGTGAGGCGCCTACGAGGGCTATTTTACGGTACTTGGTCAGAATTTTCCTTATCTCATCGTCACTAAGTCCATCCGTTCCGGTCATCATATCACCGGTGAAAGTTTGCATCAAGGTTTAAAGGGGTTGCGCGAACTAAAACCGGTGGTGACATGGCCCTCTACGAGGAGAGGATTTTCAGCCGCGGTTTCGCCCTGCTCATGCTCCTTGCGGTGGTGCTGCTGGCCTGGAGCACCGCTGCCGCTTATTACTCGAAGGCTTTCTGGATGATGTTTGCGGCCTCCCTCCTTCTGCTGGCGGTACTCGTTGACATCGTGGCCATTCGGATTGAGATAGACGAGCGTGAGGTTAGGATACGGGGCCTTCTCGGCCTTGTGGTCAGGAAGACAGTCAAGATAGAAAACATCGCCAGCTTCTCCGTTTCAGAGGGCTGGATGGGCTGTTCCGGGCGATTCACTTCACCCTTCCAGCTAAAGGTTGCGTCGTGCTGAAGCAGAAAAGGGGCTGGACGGTTTCCTTCACGACGAACCATCCGGAAGAGATAGCGAGGATATTAGCTATGCTCGGCGTTCCACGAGAACCTTAGCGCCGCTCACGCCGATGACCACAACCTCCCCGCCCCGTTCAGCAGTCCCGTTTACCCATTTAGCACTCCAAACCTCACCTTCGAGCTTCACAAGGCCCTCAGGAGTTAAGTCTTCAACAACCACCGCGGTTTTCCCGATCAGGCTTTCGAAACCGGTCTGCGGCTTGGTATTAAGCCCGCCGCGCAGAATGGAGGGAACATCTTTCTTAACGAGGAGCAGGGGTATCAAAAGGGCGTGAAAAGGACTCTATCCTGGGGGAAAGGAGCGGAAGAAAGAGGGCCAAACCTCAGGCTCATCGGTTATGGAGGCCAGGGATTTCAGGAAGCTCCTCGCTTTCACCGCCCAGCCACCTCCAGTAGGAATTCAGCTCGATGATGCTCCACCACTTCCTGAGTTCCTCCCTCGCGCTCCGCCATCCGGGATAAAAGCCTCCAACGAACTCCCAGAAAGCCTTTGAGTGGTTCGGGAACCTCAGATGGGCCAGCTCGTGGACAACAACGTACTCCCGAAGCCCGGGCGGGACGGAAAGGAGGCGGACGTTGAAGTTGAGGTTGCCCTTCGCTGAGCAACTCCCCCACCTGCTCCGCTGATGCCGGATGAAGACCTTCCCGGGGGTGACGTTCATCTTTTGGGAGTACTCCCCCACTAGCGGGAGGAGCCTCGGCCTGAGAAATGCCTTCAGACCGGAGATGGCCTCGTCGCGGTAGGCGGAGAGAACCACCGTCCTAAACCTCTCGTGGACCTTCGTCTTTCTTCCCCTGACCACAGTATAGAACTCTCCCCCTATAGGAAAGCCCGACTCAGCTATTTCCCTAAGGCCGTCTATCTCCCCCAATTTGGCCTCGAGCCATCGCCTGTGCCTATCGATGAAGCCTTCCACGCCAAAGCCCTCCGGGGCCGTGACGACCACTTTACCATCGGGTTTCACCTCAATTCTCGCGTACTTTACGGGCCTTCGCCGGATCAGGACGTCCACACTCTCATCCCCCGGTGATACCGAAAACGTCAGAAAAGGGAAAGATGGGGATCAGTCGAGCATGGCCAAGACCTTATCGACCTCGTTTGAAACCTCGACATCAAAGAGGTGTATCGTCGGCAGGAGCCACCAGAGGCGGTAGTTGTGAGTCTTTTCCTCTTCGCCATAGTACTGGAAGACGAACCTTCCAAAGTCCGTCATGTCGCGGTGGACGTCCCGGACCTCCCTTAGAACGCGCCTGACCTTGGGCGGATACTCCTCGAAGGGCAGGGGGATGCTCTTGATGAAAACCCGGTCCTTGAAGAAGTCTGTCGTCAGTCCAACACTGCCCACGTGCTTCTCAAGTTGCCTGAACTTCTTCTCCCTCCAGAAGCGGTGAAGGATTATCCTCGGGTCCTCTTTGGCCAGGGGGTAGTCGGCACCCTCCGTGTCGAGCCAGAACTCCAGGTAGGGCTGGCCCCTCTCGATGATTATCTTCGCCAGCAGTCGGGCGTTCTTTGGTATTTCCCTCTGGGTTTCGCTGATGTGGTACTTCTTTCCATCCTCCGTGTAGGTTTCTCCCTCCTCCCTCGTTCCGGTTCTCGAGACGAAGTAGGCCTCCCTGCCGTCTATGGTTCCCAGGTGGAGGTCGTAGCCCCAAGCCTTGAGGTCCTTGAACTTGAAGCGCCTCTCGGCCGGAACAATGCCGGTGTTTTCGACGATGTAGTAACCCTCGAGCATTTTCATCACCGGAAGTTAATAAAAGTTTGGCCTTTTAAGGCTTTTCCTCCGAGATGATGAGCTCGATCTCAGCTACCGTTTCAGGGTTCTTCAAAAGCTCAACAACGCGCCTGCTAATGTCTCTAGCGGCCTTGTTCGCCCTCACTGCAAGCGTTCTCCCGTCGATGTAGGTGCTCTTCCGGACGACCATCGAACAGTCGTGGTCGAGGATCAGATCGGGGCTTCCCTCCGCGATGATTTCCTCAACAAGGTTGCCTACCTTAATCCTGATGAGGAGCTTTTTTCCGGCTTTTAACGCGGCTTTAAACTCCTCGCTCAGGTCGTTTATCCCCTTATCCGCCCCAACGCAAAGTATGCAATCTCCCCTTGGGGTTAGGTGGTCCTCCTTCGTGAACTCCAGCGTCGATTTGTGGGTGGCCCTAACGTTCTCGTGTCCTCTGCAGTGAACTGCCTCCCGCAACATGCATTCCGGTCCGTCGCGGGGTTTATAAGTCTGAGTGAGGGAAAAGCTTTAAAACCGCTTTCGAGACTGGGGTATGGTTGTCAGAATCAAGCTAACGGGGGGTTTGATGATGGGAAACATCAAGCAGACGTTCATCAAGAGGGTTGCCCGCGAGCTTATTGACCGCTATCCAAACGAGTTCAACAGGGAGTTCGAGCACAACAAGAGGAAGGTTGAAGAACTCACCACCGTCCAGAGCAAGACCACGAGGAACAGAATAGCCGGTTACGTGACCAGGCTCGTGAGGTTAAAGGAAGAGGGCAAGATACTCTGAGATCGTTCCTCAGGCTCTCTTCCCCTAAACGTCCTCCAGAGCATCGAGGATTTTTCTCGGCAGCCTGGGTCCAAACTGTTTCACTATTCTTTCGAACTCTCGCTCGTCCTCCCTGGCTATCCTGCGGAGGAGGTTCTCTATGTAGGTCTCGGTCAGGAGACGGACCTCTTCGAGCTCCTGCTTCGTTCTTACAAGTTCTTCTATCCTCTTTTCAATCCCCTCCAGGAACGTCAGAAGTTCGCGTATCTTCTCCTCAAGGGGTTCGGTCGACTTGATGAGAGCCCTTGCCTGATCGTACTCCTTGGTGGGCCGCGGGACTTTGGGCTCGTACATCTCGGTGCCGAAGGCGTAGGGGGTAAGGAGGACCTCTATTCTGAAGCCGCGCTTTATGGTGTAGTACTTCCGGGGTCTTCCTCTGGGTATTCTTTCTATCCGCCCCTCGATAAGTCCTGCACTCTCCAGTATCCGAAGGTGCTCCAGGACGGCCTTCTGGCCGACCCCGAGTTCCTGGCTGAGCTCGCTGACGAAGTAGGGCCTTCGGGTGAGCAGGAGGAGTATCCGCCTCCTCGTCTCGTTTCCAAGGATGTCCAGTAGCCTTCCAAGGTTCTTATTTGATTCCACGTTCTCACCCCCTTTCCCTAACCTAATGTAAGAAAAGACTACTTTAAGCTTTTCGGTGAAACTGACGGGGGAATTCCCCGGGATGAGCCGGTATTCACGATAGATGCCTGGATTAATAATCCAGAATACCCTTTCAAGAGCACAGGTCGGGGGTTAGACATTTAAGGTTTCACAACCTTTTTCAACCGGTGATAGCATGAGACTGGTTCTTAAACCCCTCTTCGACGCGGAACTGCCATCGGGCTTTGAGGAGATACTGCGGGCAAAACTCTCCGGAAGAGAGGTAAAAACCGGCGACATCGTGGAGGTGGACCTCCTTGGAAAACCTCTGGCCTTCAGGGTTCTCCTTGCGGAGCCATCGCCCCTGAAGGTTGGAGAAAACACGAAGATAGAGCTCTCCCCCGGGGAGATCGAAACAATAACCGTGGAGTTCGATGGCCCGGTGGACGATGTCCTGCCCTTTGGTCGGGGTTTTGCAGTGATCCGGGGTAACGAGGTCGTACTGCTGTCTGGGGAGGGACAAAAGATTTATAGCGAGCAGTTCGAGAACCTTAAAGGAGTTAGGACAACCGAAAACGCAGTGGTGGTGATTGATGGGAGAAGGATTAGGATCATCAGGCCGTAGATTCACCTTCGATGAAAGCTGGGAGGAGAAGAAGAGGAGAGCCGGGAAAATAGTCGAAATTCTCATGAAGACCTATCCCAGGGAGAAGCTCCTCATAGGCGATCCCTACAGGACGCTCGTTCACTGCATAATCTCCCAGCGCATGCGCGATGAGGTAACCTACCGCGTCTGGGAGGAGCTTTTCAGGAGATACAAAGACATCGAGACGATAGCAAACACACCGGTCGAGGTGATGCAGGAATTCCTGAGAAAACAGGGAGTTGGCCTCTGGAAGACCAAGGGCGAGTGGATTGTTAAGGCCTCTCAAATAATCCTCCAGAAGTACGGCGGAAAGGTGCCTGACGACATAAATGAGCTCATGAAGCTGCCCGGCATCGGGAGGAAGTGCGCGAACATAGTCTTAGCCTACGGCTTTGGAAGGCAGGCTATACCGGTTGATACTCACGTCAACAGGATAAGCAAGCGCCTCGGCCTGGCCCCGCCGAGGGTTCCGCCGGAGAAGGTCGAGGAGTACCTAAAGGAGCTCATCCCGGAAGACAAGTGGATCTACGTAAACCACGCCATGGTTGACCACGGAAGGACGATATGCAAGCCAATAGGACCGAGGTGCGATGAGTGCCCTCTGAGGGAACTCTGTCCGTATGCGAAGGGACTTGTTACGGATGCGGACATAAAGGGGAACAGGGGTTAGCGGTCATAACCGCAGGAATCGAGTCCGGTGATGATGGGGGTCATCGGATCTCCATTCCCAGCGTTCTTTCCTCCGGGGCCATGAAAGGGTGTACCTGGCGGCAGCGAGCATGGGTATAATGGCAAGGCCGGACTTTTACCTTCCACGGGGTATGGAGAGAAATGACTTGAAACGGTGAAAGTCTTTCGAACTGGAGTTGTCACTCCTCTTTCTCAATCTCTTCCCCAGCGAGCTCGCGGAGTTTGTCGAGATCGGAGCTGACTGCTATGAGAACGTCATCCTTCTCTATGGTGTCTGCCCTTCCCGGGTTGTAGATGTACCTGCTTCCCCTCTTGATGGCCAGGATTCTCGTTCCGATCTTGCTCGGGAGCTTCAGCTGGGCGAGGGTTTTCCCTACCAGTACCGATCCCCCGTGGACCCTGACCCTGCCCAGTTCCTCCTCCGTGTCCTCCATTATCTTCCTGATTATGGGGTGGGGCTCGATGTCGCGGAGTATTATGTCCGCTATTCCGTATGCTGCGTCGCTTATGCGCTCGTTGATGTCGGCCAGATCAATTATGCTGAGCAGACTCTCGGGATCTTCTTCCTTTTTGGCTAGCCGGAGGGTCAGCTTCTTGACCTTGAGGGTCAGGTCGTCCATCTTCTCCTCGAGCAGGTAAACCTCCTCCGCTATGTCCTCGCTGTTGTACATCACCGAAGAGAAGGCCAGGTCCACCATGAGGGCAGAAAGATCCTTCATCTCGACCAGACAGTTCCTAATCTCCTCGTACTCATTCATGGCGTATCACCTTGATGATCCCCCTCGCTACCTCCTTCAGATAGTCCAGGGCCGTTTTCGTTCCCCTGCCGATGAGTATGTCGCCGGGCATGATCTTGGTGTCTTCATCGGGGTCAAATATCCAGCGTTTTCCGCGCCTTATGGCTATCACCCAGACCCCCGCGTTCGTGGAGAGGTCGAGCTCCTCCAGGGTCTTTCCAACGAGAATGGACTCAGGGGAAACGATTACCCTACCTATGGTCTCCTCGCTTTCGAGGATTACCTCCGTTATGAGTGGGTGGAGCTTCTCCTCGAGGACCATCTTGGCGAGATCCGCCGCCGCGTTGGAGATTTCATCTATCGAGCGGGCCATCTGCAGTATGGATGTTATCTGCTCGGCCTCCTTCATGTTCCTCGCCGCTAAAACGGCCCTGATCATGAGGTGGTAGTTGAGGATGTCGAGGTATTCCTCCAGCTCCAGAACTTCCTCCGCTATCTCCTTCTCCTTGAAGAGCGCGGCCGAGTAGGCCAGATCGACCATGAGTTCGGCCGTGTTTTTCATTTCAATGAAGATGTCTTTGACGTTCTTTGGCACCTTGACCTCGTCCCATTCCTCCACTCCGGGCTCACCACCGTGAAGTGAGCGGCAAATTTTATTTAGTTTTCGCCTGCGAAAGGTTTAATACCCCCTCCGTTAAGGTCGGGGGTCGGGGCGGAGGTTGGTTGCCGTGATTGACGATGAGATCATGGGGGAGCTCAGGGAGAAGATCAAGGAAGCTTACAGGGTTACCCTTCCGTCCCTGTTCACCTCCCAGGTGTTCGGTCTCTTTGGGGGCACGTTCCTGGGCAAATACTTTGACGTAATAAGAAACCAGTTTCCGGGCCTTCTCGTGGTCCTCCCGGGTATGATGGGGCTGAGGGGCAACGTCTTCGGCTCGATGGCCTCGCGCTTCTCCACGATGCTCTACCTCGGTGAGCTCGAGCCATCGGTCAGGGACAGGAAGGTTCTCAAGGAGATAGTCCTCAGGATGCTCATCTCCCTCATTCCAATATTCCTGCTCTGGGCCATTGGGGTGATTACGGGCATAAAGAAGAACGCCCTCGACGTTCTCCTCATAGTGATAACCTCAACGATACTCGTTTCCTTCATACTCGGTTACTTCACCTCCTTCGTGACGATGTTTGCATTTAAAAGAGGCACCGATCCGGACAGCGTCGCGGCACCGCTGGTAGCTTCGATGGGCGACTTCCTGACAGTTCCGTCCTTGGTTCTCTTCATACTCCTCATAGGGAAGTCTCCATGGGCCTTCAGGATCTTCAACTACGCCGTCATAACTTTCTTCCTCGCCCTCACCCTTCTGAGCAGGTTGAGGAAGGAGGAGTTCCTCGAGCTGAAGCAGGTCTTCATCACGATAACCGGTCTCGCGCTGCTCTCCACCATCTCGGGCTCGCTCCTGGCAAGGTTCAGCGACGTTATTCAGGCCTCGATGATACTGAGCTTCATCTACCCCGCGGTCCTAAGTTCCTTCGGCAACTATGGTTCCATAATAGCGGCAAAAACCTCCACCAAGCTCCACCTCGGTGAGATAGAGAGCTTTCTCTGTCCGGGGGCCTTCACCGACATCCTCGCCCTCTTCACCACGGCCCCGGTTATCGGCCTGACCAAGGTCCTCATAGGCGGCTTCCTGATGATACTCACCACGGGGGCAAACGTTCCGAGAACCATCTCCATCCTCATCATCACGTATCCCCTCATGGCACTCTTCATAATGCTTTACTCCTACGCGGTTTCGTACCTGCTCTTCCAGAAGGACATTGACCCCGACCACGTGGCCATTCCGCTCATCTCGAACAACAGCGACATCTTCGGCACCCTCTACGTGGTTCTGATTGCCAGGCTCATGGTTGGTGGTTGAATGATCGGTATTTCGATGACGGCCTACTCCGAAAAAAGCCTCGACGGGTTCGAGTACTGGGTTCAAACCGTCAGGGAGCTCGGCTTTGACTTCATTGAGATCATGAGCGAGTGGCCGCACTACCTGAGCTCCGGCAATCTGCCCCTCTTCCGAGAGATTCTCTCCTCCTACGGGATGAAAGTTACAGTGCACGCCCCCTTCGGCGACGTCAACATCGCTTCCTTCAACGAGCGCATAAGGGATGCCTCGCTGGAGATCATCCGCGAAACTCTTGAGCTTTCGGCGGAGCTTGGGGCGATGGTTGTGACGGTTCATCCGGGCCACTGGTCTCCAGTCAGCGTGAATAACCCCCGCGAGTACCTTGAAATTCATCGCCGATCCCTCCGGGATATAGCTCGCTGGAGCGAAGAGTACGGAGTGAAGGTTGGCGTCGAGAACATGCCCCGCTTCCCGATCCTAGATGCCCAGGACTGCGACAGGCTGGCCGAGATAATCGGGGGCATCGAGATTGGAATCACCTTCGACGTTGGGCATCTCAACACAACCACCCAAAACTTCGACCGCTTTCTGGAGCTTTTTGCGGACAGGATAGTTCACGTCCACCTTCACGACAACTCCGGGGAGAGGGATGAACACCTTCCCCCGGGCAGGGGCACGGTTCCCTGGGAGAGGCTGCTTCCAAGGTTTCAGGAGGTGACGATGGCCCTTGAGGTAAAGGGGATTTCAGAAGCACGTTCCGGTCTTCGGTTCATAGGAGAAGTTCTTCAATGAGCCTCTGGGTTCATCGGGGTTCTATCCTTCAAAACGCAACACTTTTATACATTCCCGCCGAGTTCTCAGTGAGGAACATTTCTCGGGAGGGATAGCGGTGACGGAGAGAATAGTTGAGGAACTGAGGCCCTTCTTCGACCCCAAAGCCGTCGCTATCATAGGAGCGACCAACAAGAAGGGCAAGGTTGGAAACGTTATCTTCGAGAACTTCAAACGGAACAAGGAGCGGGGAATCTTCAAGGGCAACATCTACCCGGTTAACCCCAAGCTCGATGAGATAGATGGTTATAAGGTGTATCACAGTGTTAGGGAACTTCCCGATGACACTGATCTGGCGGTTATCTCGATACCCGCTCCATTTGTTCCGGCAACGATGAGGGACATAGCCGAGAAGGGGATAAAAGCGGTCATAATCATCACCGGCGGCTTCGGAGAGCTCGGCGAGGAAGGAAAGAAGCTGGAGTGCGAAATCCTGGAGATAGCGAGGGCCAACGGGATAAGAATCATAGGGCCCAACTGCGTTGGTGTTTACGTTCCCGATACGGGCGTTGACACCGTCTTCCTGCCTGAAGAGAAGATGGACAGGCCGAAGAGCGGGCCAATAGCTTTCGTCAGCCAGAGCGGTGCATTTGCGGCTGCAATGCTCGACTGGGCCGCGATGGCTGGACTGGGAATCGGGAAGATGGTCAGCTATGGAAACAAGATAGACGTGGACGACGCGGATTTAATGGACTACTTCCTCCACGACGACAAGATCAACGTCGTCACCTTCTACATTGAGGGAGTTAAGGACGGAAGGAAGTTCATGGAGAGCGCGAAGAGAATAACCCGAGTCAAGCCCGTCGTCGCGCTGAAGAGCGGCAGAACGGAGTACGGTGCCAGGGCCGCATCATCCCACACCGGTTCCCTGGCGGGAAGCGACAAGATCTACGACGCCGTCTTCAAGCAGACCGGGATAATCCGGGCAGAAGACTTCGAGCATATGTTCGATCTCGCCAAAGCCTTTGCGGCACTTAAGGACAAGCTCCCTAAGGGCGACAGGATAGGAATAATCACCGACGGCGGCGGCGCTGGAGTAATGGCCAGTGATGCGGTGGCAAAGTTCGGCCTCCGGATGGCGGAGCTGAGTGAGGAAACCATAAAGTTCCTGAGGGAGCACTTTCCACCGCACGCCGTTCCCGGCAACCCGACGGATGTTGTGGGAGACACCGACGCGGAAAGGTACAGGATAGCCCTCGAGGGCTTCACGAGGGATCCGAACGTTGATGCCATAGTCGTTATAGTCCTCTTCCAGGTGCCGCTCCTCGAGGAGGAGAAGGTCATAGAGATACTCGCCGATTACCAGAGGAAGAGCGACAAGCCCATAGTGGCGGTTGCGATGGGTGGAAGGAAGACCAGCCGCTATGCCCGCCTCCTCGAGGAGAAGGGCGTTCCCGTTTATCCGACCCCAGAGAGGGGAGTCCGGGCTATGGCGGGCCTTGTTAGGTACGCTGAGCACCTCGGAAAACTTAAGGGGGAATGAGTTATGTCCAGGGAGGAGGCCCTTAAGGTTATTGAGTCCGTCCTGGCCCAGGGCAGGACTGTCCTGGTCGAGTACGAGGCCAAGCAGGTTTTGAAGGCCTACGGCCTTCCCGTTCCAAACGAAAAACTCGCGAAGACCCTCGACGAAGCCTTGAAGTACGCGGAAGAGATAGGCTATCCCGTCGCGCTCAAACTGATGTCTCCCCAGATACTCCACAAGAGCGATGCCAAGGTCGTGATGCTTAACATTAAGAACCCCGAGGAGCTGAAGCAGAAGTGGAAGGAGATCCTTGAAAACGCCAGGAAATACCGGCCGGATGCGGAGATACTGGGTGTCCTCGTTGCCCCGATGCTCCGTCCCGGCAGGGAGGTCATCATAGGTGTGGTCGAGGATCCACAGTTTGGACACGCAATAATGTTCGGCCTCGGTGGCATCTTCGTCGAGGTCCTCAAGGATGTGACCTTCAGGATAATACCCATAACCGAGCGCGACGCCAGAAAGATGATCACCGAGATAAAGGGCTATCCCATTCTCGCGGGGGTTCGCGGCGAAGAGCCCGCAGACATAGACGCTATCGTGGACATGCTCCTGAAGGTCAGCAAGCTCGTTGAGGACCTCGAGAACTACATAAAGGAGATGGACCTAAACCCGGTCTTCGTCTACGAGAAGGGCAAGGGTGCCGTTGTTGTTGATGCCAGGATGATCCTCAAGGCACCTCAGAGGAAGGAAGAGGAGATAAGCTCCGAGTACAGGGAGAGGTGCGCCTGATCACTTTGGTTTCTCGCTCTTTTCCTCTTCCCCCCTTTTGTCCCCTTCGGTTTTTCCTTCTTCATCCTTCTCTTTCCTGTAGACCTCCTGGATGTAGCCGAGGATGTCGTGCATTATGAAGAAGCTTATCGCAGCATCAACCGCTGAGTAAAGGTTACCCGCTATGAGGAAGAGCAGGCCGAAGAAGAACTCAAGGGCCGAGTAGATGAGAGCCACCTTTATCGCCGTCCTGTTCTCCCTGCCGACTCCGTAAGCCAGGGACAGGTTGAGGAGGGCAAAGGCAAGGTAGACGAGCGAGCCCCACGAATAGGCGTAGTAGAGTAGCAGGAAACCGTAGATGGCGAGCAGGTAAGTGGCGAGCTGGAGGCGCTTCATAGTCATCGATTTTCAGAGGGGTTTAAAGGGGTTATGCCTCACTTCCCGCGCAGCTGGAGGAGGCCAAGGTAGACGAACCACGCGAGAACCGTCAGGACACCTATCAGTTCCGGAATGGCCAGTCCCCTGAAAACCCCCTTCTCAATCAGGATTATCATAACGGCCAGGGTGAGCACCGCCAGGCCCGACCATAGGTAGCCAGCGCCGGTTCCCGCGCGGCCGAGCTTAACCCCCACGATGACCACATCCGCCAGCGCCAGAAGGTAAGTGAGAACCGCCAGGGGGAGATGGAGGGGATGCTCCTCCGGGAAAACACCCACGAGAAAGAGACAGATCATCGCGAGGGGCATGAGGTAGCTGAGGCCCCTTCTCAGCATTCCCACCGACGCTATGAAGCCGATGGTCGCGAAGATCATTAAAAAACCGTTGAAGTACCACCTGTGGGGATTGTGAAGTGAACCCATGTCGCTGAGGGCGTTGTCAGTGAATGAGAACCACGGGTTCTTCCAGATGACCACCAGGAGTCCCGCAAAGAAAACCAGGGGAAGCAGCAGTGAGAGGTATGCCGGGAACCTGCTGGAGTTCACGCTTCCACCTCAGCACTTTCTCTGGCAGGGGTCCTCTCCAAAGACTTCCCGGTAGAGCTTCCTGAACTCCTCCCAGGAGCCCCTTATTATGGGGTGCTTTGGTATGAAGGGTATCTCGTCCTCCGGAAGGGTGGAGAGCTCGAAGGTGCCTATTTTCTTGGCTATTCCCACTATCTCCTCCTTGTCCATGCCTATGAGCGGGCGGTAGATTGGCAAATCACTCGCCTGGCTGACGATGTACATATTCTCAAGCGTCTGACTGGCGACCTGACCGAGGGAGTCGCCCATGACTATGCCCTTGGCACCGAAGTCTCTCGCAATTTTATCGGCGTTCCTCACCATGTTGAACTTGCAGAGAACGCAGGTGTACTTGTCTTTCTTCATCTCCGTGAGCTTCTCTATTATTTTCTCGCGATCCTTCGGCCTGACCACTATAAGCTCACCCTTTCCGCCGTAGTGATATTTTTTCAGCTGGTTCCATATCTTTCTGACCTTTTCGAGGGTTTTCTCGCCCATGTAGATGTGGACTGGAATAACTTCCACACCGCGCTTCATCATGAGGAAAGCCGCCACCGGGGAATCTATTCCACCGCTGAGCAGCGCGACAACCTTGCCCTGCGTTCCTATCGGCAAACCACCCCAGGCCTTAACCCTGTCCACGAAGACGTAGGCTTTGCCGTCCATAAGTTCCACTCCAACCTCGATATCATAGTCGTGAAGGTTAACCTCGCTCTCCTCGTTCTCCAGGATGTACTCCCCCACCTTCGCCTGTATCTCCGGACTCTTGAGCGGGAACTCCTTGGTTATCCTCCTCGCGGTGACCCTAAACTTGGGCTTCTCGAGGCCCAGCTCGCGTTTCTTCTTCCGGAAGAGCTTGAGCGCTGTTTTGTTTATCTTGTCCATCTCAGCATCGACTTCCATCGCCGGCGAGAGCGAGACGATGCCAAAAACCCTCTGGAGGACTTCAACCGCTTCCTTTGCTCTGTTCGTCCTCACCAGGATCCTGCCGTGCTTTGCCTCTATTTTCTTGAATTCGATTCCCTCGCTCACCAGGGCCTCGCGGATGTTGTTCATGAGTATGTTCTCGAACCATCTCCTCGTCTGCCTCGCCTTCGTTCCAATCTCTCCGTACCTGACGATAACGACGTTGAACATGCTATCACCCCAGCGCATGCGGGAACTTGATTATTATCTCGACGTACTTCTGAATGGCTTCATAGAGCAGGAGGGAGACCACGTATGAGGAGAGGAGTATAAGCTCGTTCATCTCGAAGATGTGGGCCGCTATGTCCTTCGCCTTTGGGGTCGCGTCCACTATCTTTTCCATGTACTTCCCCTTGAGCGACTGGTTGATCAGTATAAACCCCACCGTGAGGAAGACGCCCAGGATGCCCCAGATCCGGCCCAGGGCGAGCATCAGGAACAGGGTTGAGGCCACAACTATCCAGCCGCCCACGACCCCGAGCAGTATGACGAACTCTATCATCCTCCCACCGGTGATGGTTGATCCCGGGGGATAAAAACGTTTAGGGCGGAAAGGTTTAAGAAAAACTGTGAGTAAATCGAGGGAGGTGAAAGCATGTACGGATGGCGCGGAAGACTCGGCCTTATTGTCCCATCATCGAACACCACGATGGAAATGGAGCTCCATACATTCCTTCCTGTTGGAGTTTCGCTCCACACTGCCAGGGTTCCGCTCAGGAACGTTAACGAGGAAGAGCTCGTGAAGATGAACGCTCTAGCGGTTGATGCTGCGAAGCTGCTCCGGGATGCGGGCGTTGAGCAGATCCTCTACGGATGCACGAGCGGTTCCCTCATAGGCGGGAAGGACTACGAGAAAGAGCTCGAGGCGAAGATCGAAAGCGAGGTGAACGTTCCGGTTGTCAGCACGAGCACCGCTGTAATAGAGGCCCTCAAGATACTCGACGCCCAGTCGATTCTCGTGATAACCCCCTACACCGACGGGATAAACCAGCGCGAAAAGGAGTTCCTCGAGGCCAACGAGTTCGAGGTCCTCGACATAAGGGGCCTGGGAATTGAGGACAACACCAGGATTGGAAAGCTCGAGCCCCACGAGGCTTACCGCCTGGCGAAGGCCAGCTTCATTGACGAGGCAGACGCGATCTTCATAAGCTGCACCAACTGGCGGACCTTTGAGATCATCGAGATCCTCGAGGATGACCTCGGCGTTCCGGTGGTTACCAGCAACCAGGCATCCCTCTGGCTCGCCCTCCGGGAGATGGACGTTATGGAGAGGATTCCGGAACTGGGAAGACTTTTCACGGAGTTCTGATCCCTCTTTTTCTGACGAAACCCTTTTAAGAGCCGCCCCGCATTTTCAAGATGTTAGTCACTGAGGGTGATACATATGGTCACGGGGCTTCTGGACGGGGCGAGGGAGCTTTCGATCTACACCGCTTACAACACAAACGTCGATGCGATAGTCTACCTCACGGGAGAAACGGTTCAGAGGCTCATAGACGAGTTTGGAGCTGAAGCGGTGAAGAGGAGGATGGAGGAATACCCAAGGCAGATTGAAGAGCCCATTGACTTCGTGGCAAGGCTCGTCCACGCCCTCAAGACGGGCAAACCGATGGCGGTTCCCCTCGTCAACGAGGAGCTTCACGCCTGGTTTGATTCCCACTTCAGGTACGACGTCGAGAGGATGGGCGGCCAGGCTGGGATAATAGCGAACCTTTTGGCCAATCTCGATTTCAGGCGCGTTCTGGTTTACACCCCCCATCTCGCGAGAAAGCAGGCCACGATGTTTGTTGACAGGCCAAACCTCTTCTATCCCGTCGTTGGGGACGGGAAGCTCGTCTTCAGGCATCCGCGCGAGGCCTATCGCGAGGGGGATCCGATAAAGGTAAACAGAATCTTTGAGTTCCGCGCGGGAACGACCTTCAAACTGGGAGACGAGACGATAACGGTCCCCTTCTCGGGCCGCTTTATTGTTTCGGCACGCTTTGAGAGCATAAGGGTCTACACCGAGCCGGAGCTTAAGCCGTTCCTCCCGGAGATCGGCGAGATGGTTGACGGGGCTATCCTTTCTGGATATCAAGGCATAAAGCTCCGCTACTCCGACGGGAAGGATGCAAACCACTACCTCCGCGAGGCAAAGAGGGACATTCTCCTTCTCAAGCGCGAGAAGGACGTTAAGGTTCACCTCGAGTTCGCCTCCATACAGAACCGCGAGCTGAGGAAGAAGGTCATCTACAACCTCTTTCCGCTCGTGGATAGCGTTGGAATGGACGAATCTGAGATCGCCTACGTTCTCAACGCTCTCGGCTATCCAAAGCTCTCCGATAGGATTTTCACCTACAACCGCATCGAGGACACCGTCCTGGGCGGGAAGATACTCATCGACGAGATGAACCTCGAAGTTCTGCAGATCCACACCATCTACTACATCATGTACATCACCCACGCCGACAACCCGCTGAGCGAGGATGAACTGAGGAGCAGTCTCGAGCTGGCAACGACTTTGGCTGCTGCGAGGGCCTCCCTGGGAGAGATAATTTCACCGGAGGATTTTAGGGTCGGTCTTAGCGTTCCCTACAACGAGAGGGGAGAATACGTCAAGCTCCGCTTCGAGGAGGCGAAGAGAAAGCTGAGGACTAGGGAGTACCGGGTTGTTATAATTCCGACGAGGCTCGTCAAGAACCCCGTCTCAACCGTCGGCCTCGGCGACACTATTTCAGCCGGAGCCTTCACGAGCTACCTCGCTCTGCTGAGGAAGAAGGGTGCGCTCTGATTCTTCACAATTTTTGGTCCGGTATAATAGACTGGTACTTTAAAAACCATGGTCTAATTTGTTAGACCAATCTGGCTCACTCAATCAGCCCCTCCATCAGTCTCGCCTTCTCCTGCGCCTTCCGCAGGTGCTCAACGGTGACCTTGGTGTAGATCTGCGTCGTTGAGAGGTTAGAGTGACCCAAAAGCTCCTGAATCGCCCTTATGTCGACGCCGTTCTCGAGCATGTGCGTCGCGAAGCTGTGGCGGAGCCTGTGGGGAGTGACCTCAACCCCGGCTCTCTCGCCGTACTTTTTGAGGAGATGCCAGACCGTCTTCGGCGAGAGCCCGTCCTTTTTTCTCCTTCCCTCCTCGACGATGAGGTACTCGCTGTCGTCCTCTCTGCTCTCGAGGTAGTCCCTGATCGCATCGCCCAGGAAAGCCGGAATCGGGACGACCCTGTCCTTGGCGCCCTTACCGCCGCGCACGACTATTAGGTTTCTCTCGAGGTCGACGTCCTTCCTCCTGAGGTTGCACAGCTCGCTGACGCGAAGGCCTGCCCCGTAGAGGAGGAGAACGATGAGCCTATCGCGCTTCCTCGTCGGCGGAATCACCGATAGGAGCCTTTTAACTTCTTCCCTCGTCAGGGCCTTCGGTAAACTCCTCGGGACCTTGGGGGGCTTTAGCTTTTCCGCCTCTTCGTCCGCCCCCTCGAAGCGGAAGTAAGCCCTCAAAGCCTGGACGACGAGGTTCAGACTCCTGTTGGAGTAGCCTTCTCTTCTAAGCCTTGCAAGAAAGCGGAGGGCGGAGCGTGCGTTCAGCTTTCCGCCCCACTCGAGGTATCTCCTCACATAGTAGGAGTACATCCTAATCGTGTTGGGACTCTTGCCCTCGAGGTCTAAATAGGTCTCGAACTCTTCCACCGTCTCGGCTTCACTCATTGTCGATGCCCTTCAGGAGGCGCTCTATCTCGTCCGGCTTCAGCTCGGGATTCTCCACGATGTTCGTCCCCTCCGGCGCTGATGCTCTATCCTCCGGCGATTTTTGGGGCTTCGGCTCTTCCTTTTCCTCGAGCTCTTCCCTGATCGAGAGGCTAAGGTAGACCGTCTTGAGGAGCTCACCTATGAGCGATTCATCCTCCGCGAAAATGTAGCCCTGTCCGACGATTATCTTTCCGGCCAGGCCGAGCTTCTCAACGGCTATCGCGATTATCCTCTCCTCAGGCACAGGTTCCGCCGGGAAGAGGCCCTTCCAGGCGTCCTCTATCTTGACCGGCCTGGGTTTTCTTTCCAGAAGTTCCTTGAGTCCCTCGTTCTCACTCCTGAGTCTCTCAAGCTCCGACTGGAGTTCCTCGTACTTCTTCTGGAGTTCCTCGTGTTCCTTGTAGAGGGCCTCGTATTCGTTGGCCAGCTGGTCGTAGCGACCCTTCACGTCGAGGAGCTCCCTCCTTATCTCCATGTACCCGGGAAGAACCTGGAGGCTCTTAAGCCCGGCCCTGACGAGCGTGTTCCTGAGTTCCTTTCTCACCAGTTCTACGTCAACGTGCTCGAGGTCATGACCGAGGGGGAGCTTCATTCTCTCTATGTGTCCGACCATTTCCTTGAGCTCATTGTACAGTCTCTCCGCGAGCTCCCTTCCAACCCTGTCAGCGTCGGTGGCTATTATTAGGAGATCCGCTCCAGCCGCGGCACTCTTCGCGATCTCCACGTTCGTGGTTGGGATTATCGAGGATATCGTGATGTTGTACTCGCTTCCGAGCGCCAGTCCCTGGAGTGCCTTGCTCACGACCTCAACGTCGCTCGCACCCTCCACCAGAATCCTAACATCAACGATGGTCATTCCAATCACCCCTTTGAATACCCATCGGGATTGGGTGACGGTCTTTAAAAACCCTCCCTCAGCTCCACTGCAAGGGATGGCTTTTCTAAGATCACCCGGCCGTCTGGAATCATGGAGATGCTGAGGGCACGTATCTCAACGCCCGTTTTCAGGGCCTCCCTCAGGAGTTTTGCTATAACGGGGTCCCCCTTCTCGTAGGGCCTGAACTTCTCCACGCCGGGCATCGCACCGATGAAGAATATCATCGCCCCTTTCCCGGCTTTTCTAAGTTCGATGAGTTCTCTTATGTGCTTCCGTCCCCGTGCAGACGGGCAGTCGGGGTACATCGCGTACTCCCCACGCTCTCCGCCCCTCAAGACCGCGCTCTTCATCTCGGCGTAGACTTCACCATCCGGGCACTCAAAGAGGTAATCGAGGCGGGATTTCCCGACGGTTACCTCCTTTCGCTTTATCCTGCAGTCCCTCAGCCAGGGAATGGTGTTCAGCTCAACCGCCCTTTCGAAGGCTTTAGCCTGCGTTCTCGTGTCTATCACCGCTCCTTTTCCTCCCAAGTCTTCAAAGGCCAGCAGAACGAAATCCGTCTTTCCACCGCTCTTTGGCAGGCAGAATGCCCTTCTTCCCGGGATCATGAACTCCTTTAGGCGGCCGGTGTTCGTAACGAGGGCTTTTCTGGTTTCCCCATTCACCTCAACCAAAGCAACGAATCTGTTAAGCCTTTCTATAAACGTGCAGGGAACGATGTTAAGCCTCAGCAGGGTCCTCTCCATTCCACCACCGGTGTCCGGGGGGTAGATAAGCTTAAATATCTGCCGGACCACTTTCAGACGGAAATCTAAACGGAGGCGACGGCAATGGTTGGTTTTGAACTGTTGAAAAAGATAGTGGAAGCGCCGGGAGTTTCGGGCTACGAATTCCTTGGTGTCAGGGACGTCGTTATTGAGGCCTTTGAGCCCTACGTTGACGAGATAAGGGTTGACAAGCTCGGGAACGTTATAGCCCACAGGAAGGGAAAAGGCCCAAAGGTCATGCTCGCGGCACACATGGACCAGATAGGCCTCATGGTCACCCACATAGAAAAGAACGGCTTTTTGAGAGTCGCCCCGGTCGGAGGTGTTGACCCAAGAACCCTGATAGCCCAGAGGTTTAAAGTCTGGATCGGGAAGAACGAGTACATCTACGGCGTTGGCGGTTCAGTTCCGCCGCACATCCAGAAGCCGGAGCAGAGGAACAAGGCCCCGACCTGGGATCAGGTCTTCATTGACATCGGTGCCGAGAGCAGGGAGGAAGCCGAGGAGATGGGCGTCAGGATAGGCACCGTCATCACCTGGGACGGAAGGCTGGAGAGGCTCGGCAAGCACAGGCTTGTCAGCATAGCCTTCGACGACAGGATAGCGGTTTACACCCTCGTCGAGGCGGCGAGGCAGTTGAGCGAGACCGATGCGGACGTTTACTTCGTTGCCACGGTCCAGGAGGAGGTTGGTCTTCGCGGTGCCAAGGTCTCGGCCTTCGGCATAAGTCCCGACTACGGCTTCGCCATAGACGTCACCATAGCGGCCGACGTTCCGGGAACGCCGGAGCACAAGCAGGTAACCCGGCTCGGAAAGGGTGTTGCAATCAAGATAATGGACCGCTCCATCATCTGCCACCCGACCATCGTCCGCTGGATGGAGGAGCTGGCCAAAAAACACGAGATACCCTACCAGTGGGATATCCTGCTCGGGGGAGGAACCGACGCGGGGGCGATACACCTGACGAAAGACGGTGTTCCGACGGGAGCAATAAGCGTTCCGGCACGCTACATACACTCCAACACCGAAGTTGTGGACGAGCGTGACGTTGATGCCGGAATCAGGCTTATGGTAAAGGTTCTGGAGGAGATCCCGGAACTAAGGCTCTGACTCCTTTTTCCATTCTCCCACATCTAAAAGCGCCGGCTGAAGGCAATGTCCAAGGGTGTGCTCCCATGGAATCCAGAACTGCCGAGGTGTCCTTTGGAGGCGACTGGAAGGCGCTCATCGAGGTTGCATCCAGACCCGTGGAACTGCTCTCCACGTTTCCCTACAGGGTGGAACCTTTGGACCTGGAAGGCAAAACGCTGGTTCGTATCTCCTTCAGGCGGCTCCTGACAAGGTTCGAGTTCGAGGGCGTTCTGGAGTTCACCTTCAACGAACCCCACGTCACCTATATCCTGAAGGGTTGGAAGGGTCTGATCGTGTTCTCCTTCGCCGCGCTGGAGGGGAGGCTCGTCGCGAGAATCTCGGCCGACGTTTCGGGCGAGAGAATGCTGGGGGACAAGCTGGACTTCATGGCCAGGAACTCCGCTTTAGCCGTCGCAAGGATGGCCGAGAGCCATGGTCTCATCGCCCCCAGAACCACGGGCAGGGGAATGGGGTTCGTTGTTCGGGATCTGAACAGGGAGCTGATGCCACACCTCATCAGATACGTCCGCTTTCACACCATAAAACGGAGCTTTCGCCTGGCCGGCGAGGGTACGGAAGACGGGTTTACAGTGGACGTCGAGAACGACATGATAAGAAGGGTTGAGTACGGGTCCCGCTCCGGAAGTTCCATAATCGAGATCGGAAGGGACGTTCTCGATGCCAGTGGGGAGGACTTCGAGGGAATTGAAGCCTCCGGAGAGTACCTGATCAGGGTGATCGGCTGAGATCCTCGGGAGCCGAAGCCCTTCCACCCCGGTCGAGCTTTGACCACTCGTACCAGAAGAAAATACCGCCCGCGAGCACGCCAAGGAGGAGGAAAGGGATCCTCGACGGCAGGGGCAGGCCACGGTGCCACCTGTAGAGCAGGTAGTTCTGGTAGAGAAAGAGGTAGCTCAGCCAGGCTATCAGAAGCCCCTCGACGGTGATCTCGATGAGCTTGCCCGTTTTCCTGTCCATCCCATCCACCGGCAAAGGTTAAAAGCGGGCCGTTAAAACTCTTTCCCATGAGAGAATCCAGCGACGCATTCGAGTACTTCCCTTACAGGGGTCTGAGGCCGAACCAGCGGGAGTTCATCGAGCTGGTCTCGGAAACCGTCAGGAAGGGCGAGAACGCGATAATCGAGGCACCGACCGGCTTCGGAAAGACGGTGAGCGTTTTAGCCGGAATACTGCCCTTCGCGAAGGAGGAGGGCTACAAGGTTCTCTACCTTGCCAGAACACACCGGCAGATGGACCGCGTAATAGAGGAACTCAAGGCTATAAGCGGGAAGAGTCCGGTCTCTGGAGTTGAGCTGAGGAGCAGGAAAGAGCTGTGCCTCCACAATTACCTGACGCAGTTCACGACGGATGCGTACACCGCCATGGTCGTCTGCAGGAACCTCAAGAAGCTCGGGAAGTGTCCCTTTTATGAGAATGAGAAGAAGAAAAAGACCGAGTTCGAGGAGCTTGTGCGCTTCTTCCTTGAAAGTCCAAGCCACCCGGCTGAGATTCTGAGCTACGCCGAAACGCTCGAGCTTTGTCCCTACGATTTGACCAAGCGGATGGCCGAGAAGGCCGACGTTATAGTGGCGAGCTACCTCTACCTCCTCAGTCCCTCGATAAGGGAGAACTTCATCAGCTCCCTCGACGTTGACTACTCCGACCTCATAGTGGTTTTCGACGAGGCCCACAACCTTCCCGACCAGGCAATCTCTGCCCTTAGCGATAAGATAAGCATAAACACAGTGAACAGGGCCATAAAGGAGGCCGACGAGTACAACGAGCACGAGATAGCGAACTTTCTCAGCATCTTCGGCAGGGGGCTGGAGATACTGTTTCAGGAGAAGCTTGGAAGCAAAGACGTTCAGGAGACTCCGATTCAGCCCGAACTCGTCTTCAAGCACGTCGTCAACGTCCTCAACTTCGACACCCGCTGGCTCGTCAAGACTCTCAACGACATGGTGGCAATAGGAGATGCCATAAGGGAGGACCGGATTGAGAAGGGGAAACCGCCGCGCTCCTACATCGGCCGCGTTGGGGAATTCCTCCTCCTGTGGCTGTCGCTTATAGGCAGGGATGACTACCTCTTCATCCTTAGCAGGGACAGGGGACTGAGCCTCGAGCTTGTTGCGCTGGATCCCTCGAAGGCCCTCGGCTTCATCCGGGAGGTGCAGAGCGCGATATTCATGTCGGGAACGCTCACGCCGCTCGAGGCATTCAGGGACATAATGGGGATCGAGAACGCCCGCCTCAAGAAGTTCCCGCGTATGGTGAAGCGCGAGAACGCGCAGGTTCTGGTTGCAAAGGACGTCTCAACGCGCGGAGAGGAGCGCTCGCTGCAGGTTTATAGGAGGATGGTGGACTACATAGTCGAAGCCGCGAAGATAATTCCCAAGAACGTCGGTGTCTTTACAGCTTCCTACGAGGTTCTCCAGGGCCTGCTTTCGGCCAACCTGGGGGTCCGCCTCGAGGAGACGGGGAAGGCAATATTCGTTGAGAAGCAGGGGGTTTCATCGGCCGAGAACGATGCGATGGTTAGAGCCTTCAAGGCCCACGCTAAGGGCAACGGTGCGGTTCTGCTCGGAGTCATGGGGGGCAGGAACAGCGAGGGGCAGGATTACTCGGGAGATGAAATGAACGGGGTTATCTTAGTTGGAATACCCTATGCGAGGCCAACGCCGAGGGTTCAGGCGCAGATACGCTATTTCGAGAGAAAGTTCCCCGGAAAAGGCCGGTACTACGGATATTATTTACCGGCCCACAGAAAGCTGGTTCAGGCAGCCGGAAGGGTCCACCGCTCGGCCGAGGAGAAGGGTTCGATAATAGTCCTCGACTACCGACTGCTCTGGCGTGGCATAAGGAGGGACCTGCCGGACTGGATGGTTGAAACGATGAGGCCCGTTGACCTAGCGAGAATGAGGCTCTACCTGAAAAGGTTCTGGACGAACGGGCAGTGAACGAATTTTCTCCTTTTGTCCTGGTGCTCTCGGGCGTCTTTTTGCTGTAAACCCCTTTAAAATGAGTTCCTAAAGGATTCTCTCCCAAAACAATCAAGACAATGGGCTTCAAGTAGAAAACCTTCTGAATGGCACTTCAAGAAGGAGCAACGAACGTTGATGAAACTTTTGCTTGGCAAACAAACTTTGCAGAGCAAAGTTTGATCAAAGAGTAGATTTCCACAAAAATGCCAGAATGAGTTGGCATGTCTTTTCAAGATTGCAAGCTCAAAGCGGGTTTGCACTTGAAAAAGCAAGCTAAAGCAGGTTTCAAATTCTCATTAACGCCCTCCGGGCGTGGTACTCACAGTAAAACCTTCCAGAATCAGCAGGTGATATAACAAACCCCTCTTAGAACCGCGAATTTCCAAAAACGACATGCGAATCTTGATCAAACTCAGAGGGACTGTCGTCCCGTGTGCTGGAGTAAAGCTCCAACGTCGCGCAGGCGAGCAAGCTTTTGGAAAAAGCTTGACCAAAAGTTCGTGGTTCTTCTTAAATTGCCA